>CBJMMB010000042.1:0-28113 GCA_966430775.1 uncultured Dyella sp.
TCAACGCGATGCCCTTGTCGCCATAGAGCCACGGCATGCGTGTGTTGCCTTCGTGTGGATTGGCGTGCGCGCTGTGCATGCGCAGGATGGGGCTGAAGGCGCCGAATTCGATCCAGCGCGCGTAAAGATCGAAATCGAGCTTGGCGCCATGAAAGCCGCCGATGTCATGACTGATGTATGGCACCAGCACATTGCCGCCGCGCGCGGTGAACGCCACTTCATAGGCCAGCACCGGCCATTCCGAATAGGTGTCGCCGGTGAAGAACCCCGGATAACGCTCGCTACCCCAGTCGCCGTAGCGGCCGAGAATGAAGGCGCGCTGCCCGGTGAATTGCTGCGTGAAATCGTAGAAGACCTTGTTGGTCCAGAACTGCGGGTTGAGCCCTGGCATCTGCGCCGCGCCACCGCCGCCATCCACCCACCACGAACTCACGCCGGCCTGCATCAGCGGCGCATGCAGGTCGCGCATGAACACATCCGCCTGGTGCTTGTCGGCCAGATTGAAATAGATCCGCTCCGGCGGTGGCACGTCACGTAACGCCACCGGCCCGCGGAAGATGCCGCCGCCCTGTTCGCCCGGCACGATGCGCAAGGCGATGTCGTTGGGCTGGCCGGTATGCACATACGGCCGGATGTTGGCGTAAGTAAGACGCTGCGGCCATGGCACGCGCGTGTGCTCGACCTCCTTGCCGTTGACGAACAACCGATACGTCTGGCCGACCTCGCCAAGATAGAGATACAGCGCCGCCGGCATTTTCTCCGGCAACGAAACGCGGCTGCGATACCAGCCGACACCTTGGGTATAGGGATAGCCCTGCTTCTGCCACGATCGATCCGTGTGGATGGGCTTCCATGCACGATCGTCGTAGTCGGCAGCAAACCATTGCTGTCTGACGCCTTGATCGTCCGGATCCGGAGCGAATCGCCATGACGTGGAGATATCCCTATCGAAGGACGGTTTCGGCGGCAGCGGCCGTCCCAGCGCCTTCAGCACTTGCGGCGCATGGCTGTCGTCGTAGGAAAGAATTTCCTCCTGCGTGCCGGCATAGCCAGGATGGTCGTTGAGGCTGAGCTTGATGCCGCGATCGCGCAGCCATTGCATAAACTGCGTGGGTTGCGGAATCAGCGGGCTCCAGTCGTAGCCACCCTGCCAACCATAGTTGTGCCAGGCGAAATCCAGCACCAGGGTATCGAAGGGAATATGGTTCTCGCGCAGGCGTGACAGCTCGTCTTCCAGATACTGCTGGTTGTAGTGCTCGAACTGCGGATCGTGCGCATCGGCGGTATTCGGGAAATATTCGAAATTGAAATCCGTCACCCAATTGCCCAGCACGTAGCGCGGAATCATTGGAATGCCGCCGCACAACTGCGCGTACTCCTGCAACACGTATTGATAGTTGCGGTCGTAGGTAAACAGGTACCAGTCCTGCCCATACGGCTGCTCGCGCGGCGTGATCCACTGCATCTTCGTGTCCCACAGCGGCGTGTGGCTGTCGTCGATAAAGGCAAAGCCACTGCGGCTGAGCAGGCCAGGCTTGGCAGGTTCTAGCGGAATCTCGATACCCGGAATGATGTCGTTGACCGGGCTTTCCAGATCCTTGCCTTTGGGCAGATTCGCTTCGCTGACGTGATCGAGCGAATAGGTAAGGCCGCCAAGATTCTGCGTATCGACCTGGCCGGGATGCCAGCTATGCGGCGCGCCGTGCGCTTCGTTCCACGTGATTTCAAGATTGCCGGCGTTGAACGCGCCCGAATCGAGCCGATAGCGCAAGACCATGTTGTGCGTGCGCACGACCAGCCAGCCGTGCTGCCTGGACGATTGCACATCCACCGTCGGCCAATCGCGCTTCTGCACCACCGCGGTGGGTTCGTCCACGAAGCGGCCGTTCGGCGCATATTCCATGCGCACCAGCGAGGAAGTGAGAAATTCGAAGCGCGCGTTGCCGGCGACAACGGTGGAGGTATTCGGCGTCCGTGCGAAAGAGACAAGGGGCGTCGATACGAAACCGAACAACGCGACGAACAGCATGCAGCGGAGCACGTTCATGCGGAATCTCTTGCCGGTGGCGGGGAGATCTCGCACTTATACTCGCCGCAGCGAGTCAGCAAAAGCCTCGCGATTTTTCCAATTGCGCCGGATGCAATGCCCTCCCCCGCAAGCAGGGGAGGGTCAAGGTGGGTGACGTGAGCGAAGCTTGCGTGAAAAGGAAAGGGTATTACGGCGAATTCTTCAGCGTCGTAATCAAGCCGGCTTTCGGACTGCCCCACCCAGTCACCAGGTCATAACCGGTCACCGCCGAATAACTGCCGGACTTGCCGCTGAGAATGTCGTGGAAATCCGTGGCGTAGGTGCTGGTCAACTTGCCGCCGGATTCGTTCTCCGGATAAATCGTCGCGTTGAAGTAGCCGATGCGTTTCTTGCTGATGGCCACGCGTTGCTGGTTGATCAGTGCGACGAAACCTGCCCACATCGGTGCGGCGAAACTGGTGCCGCCGTATTCGTTGGCGGTGCAGGTGGTCTGGTCGGCGCATACGTAGAAGGTGAAGTTGGCATTGGCCGAGACGTCCGGGCCGTTGCGACGTGTGGTGGAACCTCTGTTGCTGCTGTTGATCACGCCGGCGAGTTTCTGCCAGGAAGGAATGCCGATGCCGTCCGGTGAAACGCCGCCGCCGCTGTCCACCCACGCCGTTTCCGATTTCCACGGACCAGCGGCGCGGGTGGTGATGAGGTCGGTGCCACCGACGGAGATCACGTAGGCATCGTCGGCCGGCCACGCCTCGTTGTTGGCCGACCAGGTGGAACTATCGCCGGATGCCGCGAAGAAGGTCTGCCCCTGCGCCGCCATCTTCTTGAAATACGGGTCGAGCGTGGCCGGATCGGCCGGCGTCCAACCCCACGAACAGCCAATCGTCGTGGGCAAGGGGCTATGCGTGGTCATCCGGCTGATGATGGCGGTATCGGTGGAGCCGACATACATCGTCAGGCTGGCGAGGCCGGGCGCCATGCCGAGCGCTTGCGTCATGTCGAGCGTCTGCTCCGTATCGTCGCAGCCTTGCGATGCGTAGCAAGCGGTGCTCGTGCCGTCCGTCGAAAGCAGCTTGATCGGCACCGCGTTGGTCTGGTGCGCGTTCTTGTAATAGGTGGTCAGGTCGGCGAGGTCGGTGCCGTAGTACTCGAGCAGGCCCAGATTCTGGCCTTTACCGGTAAGCGCGGTGCCGCCGTAATACGCCGCACGCATATCGCTACCGAGGAACGAAGCCGATGGGCCGGAACCGGTGGTGGCGTGCGATACGACTGCATCCGGGCTGATGCCATGCGCCGCGGCGTAATCGCTCTTCTTCACGTACAGCGGTTTCGGAATCGAATAATTGTCCAGGCCGGAAATGTGCCACAGCGGAATCGCCAGCGAGGTGGTCGGTTCGCGATCCGGACTGTAGAACATGCGGTTCTCCGTCGGATGCTTGTACATGCGCATCGTCACGTTGAACGCCGCTTCCACCGCCGATACCGGCCCGATCACCTGGATATCCATGCCGTCACGACTGCCACCGGTCACGGTGAAGCCGTAACGCTTCAAATACTGCACTACCGTGTCGTAATCGTTCTGCGTGGGGCCGAAGCGCGCAGTGAATTCCTGTGGCGTGAGGTAGTGCTGGTAGTTGGGGTTGGCCGGATCGGTCACCTGCGCCACGAAGGTATCCAGCCCCGCTTCGTCGCGTACCGGAAGCACCACATCCAGGCTCATCAGCTTGGTCGCCGACACGCTGCTGACTTGCTGCGCGATGTGGCTATGCACCACTTCACGCACGTGATGGGTATAAACCTGCGCAGCATGTGCCGTGGCAGTGGCTGCAAAGACCATCGCAACCGCCATGGCGAGTTTGCACGCGCGCGATACGCCGACCCGTTTCGTCGAATCCGTAGTCATCGGAAGCTACTCCCGTAAGTAGTCAGTGACAGAATCGAGGAAACAACCATGCTCCCTCCCCAGGCTGCCGGAGCCTAGGGCGGATGCCGTCGTTATCGGGTGAAACCTTTGATCGCGAGTCGGGAATGCCTGGCGCCCGACCCATGATTACTCAGGAGCTTGTTCCTTGTTTGACGACCATGACTTGCCCCCATGGCAGTTCGATCAAGGTGTCCGGGCCGTTGCCGACATGCTCGGCAAAACATTGGCGCACGCCTGGATCGTAGTAGTCGTCGCCAATAAGGATGCCGCCAGCCAGCATCCGGGGCAGGAAAAAATTCAGCGCAGCGTTGGTGCTTGAGACCAGATCCATATCCAGGTGCACAAAACTGAAGCGCTCGTTTTCCAGGCCCTGCGTGGTGTGGGGAAAAAGGCCGGGATGAACATGCACTTGTTCGTAAGGAGCGAGCACACGTTCGACCCAGGCCTGCTTGCCATGGATGGTGCCGAAATGCGTCCGCACGTCGGCGCTCGCGGCGTCGGAGGAGCGCTGTTGCGTTTCGAACACATCGAACAGATGCAAGGGCAAGTGTCCCTTCACTTCGCAGATCAGGCGCGCGCTTCCTCCCATGAATACGCCGGCTTCCGCCAGGGCGCCGCCGAGCCGGCATGCGGATCGCACGGCGATCATGATCTGCAGCGCAGCCGCGTCCGTGAGAAGAATCGGCGTAATGGCCCGTGTCTCATGGATGGTGCGCAGGTTGCCGCGCCACTCGGGGCCCAAGTGCGCCTGCATGGAGCCGCGCCGGGCCAACAAGGTGCGCAGCAATACGCCCGGCTTGAGCTTGTCCTGCCAGCCCTGCGGGCGCAGCGTTGCCAACATGTTTGCCATAGTGGAGCGGTTCCCCGTGATCGGACGCGACGTTGTTTGCGTAAGTGCGGGGCGGGGGGAGAAAGGTTTAATGTCGTTCGGGTACTGATTAGCGTCGAATCTCAGCTACGCCATACATTTCATTCTCGTCGCCCCGGCGAACGCCGGGGCCCAGCGACTTTAAAGCGGAAAGACACTGGGTCCCGGCTTTCGCCGGGACGACGAACCAGCATTACGCAGCACTCAACATTGCCTACCGTCGTCAGCTGAGACGCCAATCAGGTAGGGATGCAGGGAAGAGGCCGATGGTGGAACGCAACGCGCTCGCTAATCCTTGATCCCATGCGCGCGCAGCACATCAGCGATATCCACTCGCCAGATATTGCGCGATCCATTGAGCGGCCCGCTCAGCCGTTGCTGCAACGTCGCCGCAGTGTCGCGCGTCTTGGGAAAGTGCACATCCTCCTGGCGGTTGCTCGATACGTACAACTCGCCGAACGTCGGCCCTAACGTCGGCGCGTTCTCCAGGCTTTTGGTGTTCACGTCGCCACCGAGATGTTCGGGCTTGCTCCAGCTCCCATCGGGCTGGCGGAAGGCGATATAGATGTCGGCACTGCCCAGCGAATCCCCTTCGTTGCCGGCGAACAGCAAAAAGCGGCCACGCGGATCGATGCACGGGTCCATGCGATTGTGCGAGAGATCGCCCAGCTCCACGCGCTGCGGATCGGAATAGCCGTTGCCGGTGGGATGCACCACATAGATCTGATAGAGCTTGCCCGAATCCGCACGGTGCGCGGAGAAATAGATATCGCCGTTGGCCGCGATGGACGGGTTGTAGAGCATCGCGCCTTTCAACGCGCCATCCACGTGCACGGGCTCGCCCCAGCGTCCGTTCGCCTGGCGCTCGGCGTACCACAGGTTGGTGCCGGCAAAATGCTGGCCGCCCATCTCGGCGGCTATCGGCGCGTCACCCTGGTGCACCGGTCGATTGGAAACGAAATACAAGCGTTTGCCATCTGGCGAAAACGCAGGTTCGGAGTCATGCCATTGGCCGGAAAACGCTGCCACTTCCGGCGTGGACCAGCGTGTGCCTTGGCGATGCGACACCAGGATGGTGTCGTCGGTTTCCGCGAAATCCGAGCGCATGAAATACAGCGTCTGCCCGTCCGGCGAAAATGCGGCAGTGGTTTCCTGCAAGCCGGTGGAAATAACGCCAGGCCCCAGTAGTTCGGCGGCGTTCACCGAACCGGCGCCGGCCAGCGCGAATACCATCGTCCAGACGAATGCCTTGCGCTGCATACATGCTCCCTAATGAAGGTCGATATGACCGATCCTTCATGCTCAAGGCAGCAAGGCCTACGCGCTGCGGATTTGTGACAGGCGGTTGCGTTCGCTGGATAAGCGGTTGCCTGCGCCGGCGACCGGATCAGGTCATGCCCAGGGCGCGCCGCGCATGCGTGCGGAAGCGGCGGCTCAGGCTGAGGCGGGTGCCGTTGTGCAGCACCACCTCGGCATTGCCCTGAAACAGCGGATGGATTTCGCGGATGCGCTCCACATTGACCAGCGTGCCGCGGTGAATGCGCAGGAAGCGCGCCGGATCCAGCACGTCCAACAGATGCCGCAGCGTTTCGCGATGCAGGTAGCTGGCGCCGCCGACATGGATCTCCACGTAATTGCCGTCTGCGCGAATCCAGTCGATATCTTCGGTGGCGATCACGCGGATGCTCTCGCCGATGCGCACGCTGATGCGCTGCACGTGCGAGGGTGTGGTGGGCGTTATCGGCGCGATTGGCGTCGACGCCGCATGCGCCTGCAAGCCCAGCCAGTGTTGCCGCACGCGCGTCACTGCCTGGTCGAAGCGTGCCTGGTCGATCGGTTTGAGCACATAGTCCAGCGCATTGGCGTCGAAGGCGCGCAGCGCGTGCTGGCCGTAAGCGGTGGCGAACACCACCATCGGCAGCGTGTCGGGCTTCATCCGATGCAGCAGCTTGAAGCCGTCCATGCCGGGCATACGGATATCGAGAAACAGCAGGTCGGGCTTCAACACGGTGATCGCCTGCAGGGCTTCGGCCGCGTTGCCGCATTCGCCCACGATCTCCACATCGGTATGTGCGGCCAACGCCTGCCGCAGCGCCAGGCGCGCCAGCACTTCGTCGTCGATCAACAAGGTGCGGATCGGTGGCGCGTTCATGCGGCGGGCTCCGTCACGTGTTCGCGGAAGGGAAAACGCAGCTCCACGCGGGTGCCGCCCTCGGCCTTGCGCGCCAGCACCACGCTGGCCGCTTCGCCGAACAGCACCTTGAGGCGTGCGCGCGTGTTGCCCAGCCCCAGGCCTTCGGCAGCGCCTTCGGGCAACCCGAGACCGTCGTCATCCACGCGCAGATACAGCTCGCTCCCTTCGCGGCGGCTCACGATCTGCAGCTGGCCGGGCTCGGGTTTGTCCAGCAAGCCATGGCGCAGCGCGTTTTCCACCAGCGGCTGCAGGATCATGCTGGGCACGGCGGCATGCACGGTATCCATCGCCACGTCGATATGCGTGCTCAGGCGATCCTGGAAGCGCACCTGCTGGATCTCCAGATAACAGCGCAGCAGTTCCAGCTCGCTCGACAGCGGCACTTCCAACGCATGGCGTTCCTCCAGCGTGAGGCGCAGCAGATCGCTGAGGCGCGCGATCATCAGGCGCGCCTGGATCGGATCGGCCAGGGCCAACGCGGAGATCGCGTTGAGTGTGTTGAACAGAAAATGCGGCTGCAGCTGCACACGCAGCGTGCGCAATTGCGATTGCGCCAGTTGTGACGCCAGCTCCGCATTGCGCAGGCGCTCGTCGCGCAGGCGGCGCTGCGATTCCAGGCCGCGCAATACCGCCAGGATCACCCAATACAGCAACAGCGCAAAGTGATAGACATAAGCGAATTCCATGCGCAGGAACGCGTCGAAGGTGCTGACCGGCATCGACCCGGCGCCGCAGATCGACCAGAAGATCGCCATGTGCACCACCACGTGCGCCAGAGCCACGGCGAGACTCGTAGGCACATGCACCGCCACGAAGCGCTGCCAGCCGTGACCGGCACTGCGGCGGCCCAGGCTGGCGATCAGCGGCACCAGCAGCATCCACAAATAGAAATCGGTGAAATTCCAGACGAGTATGCGCGGCCAGTGCGCGGCGCGGCCTTCGCTAATCGACGACAAGCCGGCGCTCACCGTGTACGACAGTGCGATCAGTGTCCAGAACCCCAGCAACAGGGCCGGCCTGGTCAATCGCTGTGGTGTGCTGCGCGTGGACACCCCATCCTCGTCTTCTGCGGTCATGCGGATGGCGGCAAGTGTGCGGGCGGCGCGGGCTGGCGAGAAGTGCCTCAAGACCTGGTTCGATGCTGCTGCAGCCAGGCGCCGAGGGCAAAGGCGTGAATGCGCTGGTCCGCGCCGCTGTAGTACAGCGTGACCAGGTCGGGCGACAGCCTCGATTCAGTGCCTGACGGGCCTAGCGGTTGCGGTGTGGTCCAACCGTTGGCGGTGGCGAAGGCGATGAACAAGGCGCTGTCGCCGCTTGCCGAAGGCGGCCGGTTGGAGCTGAAGACGATAAAGGACTGGTCCGGCGCCACCGCCGGATCGAAATCCGCACTGACGCCATCGCTCAGGCCGAGCACTTGCGGCGGTTGATAGTGGCCATCCTTGTACGCGCTCCGGTACAGCCGAAACTTGCTGTCGGTTCCAGCGTGTTGCATGAAATACAAGCTGCCGTCGGCGGCCACGGCTGGGGCGAAAATCGAGCTGCTGGTATTGATGACATCGGGCAGGCGCTCCGGCGTGCCCCAGCCGTGCGCATTGCGCGCCACCCGCCATACGTTGCCGCCGCGTCCCGGCCACGATTTACCGGTGAAGAAACCATCGAGCGTAGCGCCACCCGCATGCGCCGGCCGATTGGAAATAAAGACCATATACGAACCATCCGGCGCCATGGCCGGTTCCAGATCCATCCAGCCCTGCGAAAAGGAAACCGGCTTGGCCATCGTCCAGTTTGCGCCGCTGCGTTCGGCCATATAGAGACGCCGGGCGATGCCGCTGCCGCGCGAAAACACCACCGCATTGCCGTCCGGCGTAAAAGCGGGCGACGCATCCTCGGCCTGATTCCACGGACCATCGGCGGCTGTATCGGCTTGCTTGTGCGCATCCAGCCATGGTGCGAGCGAAAGCTGCCAGATGCGATCGCCGTGCTGGTTCGCATCCGCGCTTTCGCCTGGCGCGCGCCGATCGCTATAGAAGTAGAGCGTGCGCCCATCCGGACCCAGCTGCGCACCCATCGCGTGCGTACCACCGTTCACGTCATCGCCCAGGTCCTGCGGCGCGCTCCAGCCGTGCGGCGTGGCGAACGCGATCGCCAATCGATAAGGCTGTTGCGGCGCATGCTGGATGCTGACCACGATAAAGGATTGATCGGGCGCGATCGCCGGATCACGCACCTGCATTGAGGCATCGCCCAATGCCACCAGTTCAGGCGCCTGGTAGTGGCCATTGCGAAATGCCGCGCGCTGCAAGCGCAAACTATCGCCAGGCCCGCAACCGATGTCATACAAATCGCCATTCGCAGCGATGCTCGGCGCGAACGTCATGGAACAGGTGTTCACCGTATCGGGCAAGCGAACCGGTTTTCCCCAACCATCACCCTCGCGCGCCACGCGCCAGAGATTCATGCCGTGTCCCGGCGTGCGGCGGCCATTGCGTATCGCATCGATCGGCGCGCCTTCGCCCGAGGCAGGGCGGTTGGACACGAATATCAAATACGAACCATCCGGCGCCATCGCCGGATCCAGATCGCGCCAATGTCCGGAAAAAGGCGCCGGACGCGGCGTCGACCAGTGCGCGGCGACACGATGCGATTCGAACAGCGCCGAGCCATCACCCACGCTGCGCATGACATACACCGTGGCGCCATCGGGCATGAACGCGGCGGCGCCGTTATCGCCGGTACCGGAAATGCTGCCTGGCGCGAACACGACGGGCGTGGCCGGGCTGCTCGCAAGCACGAAACCGCTGGCGGCAAGCAGGAGGGCGAACATCGGCAGGCGAAGCATGGGGTTTCCTCGGCTATGGATGGCAAGAGATTACATAGCGTGCTGCCGGATGATCGCCGATGGCGTGATGAGCGGTTCGCTAGTAATGACCAGCGGTGCGAATGGGTGAATAGGCGGAGCGCCGCATTGGTATTTCAGATTGCATCATCGTCATTCCGGCGCAGGCCCACTGCTGTCCTGGGAAAAACGTAAATCGCTAAAGGAAACGCGGCACATGACCTGAATGGGCGATTTTTGCCTGCGAACTCACGCTACCGAATCGTCATTCCAGCGAAAGCTGGAATCCAGTGTCTTTCACGCTTTGCAAGTCGCTGGATCCCAGCTTTCGCTGGGATGACGAACGTTTTAGCTATTCCCGCAAGCCGTGCGGAAATTTCTCCGACAGCAGTGGCTTACGCCGGAATGACGGCGAGGTGAGATTGATGGTCGTATGGAATTCGGATCCGTTTGGCCCCTGCATGCAAGACCCGCCGATAGCGAGGTGTAGTCATCCGACATCCCCATTAGTATGATTAATCACATTTTTCAAAAATGACGGGGAAGGGCTGCCATGCGCGTTACACGAGCAGTGGTTGTGATGCTGATCGCCATCATTGTCGCCATCGGCGACGTCCACGCGGCAGCGAGCGGGGAGTCCATCCATTTCGACCCCGCGAGCAAGGTGTTTCGCCTCGATGCGGCCAAGGTCACCTACGCGTTCGGCGTGGACGACAAGGGTCGGTTGCAATCGCTCTATTGGGGTCCGCGCCTGGATGCCTCCGATCGACTTCCTTCTGCCGTTACTCCTCCGAAGGCCGATGGCATTGACGGCGACATTAATCGGGTGCGCCAGGAATACAGTGGCTGGGGTGGTGGGCTCTACTACGAGCCGGGCGTGAAGGTGACGTTTCCCGACGGAAATCGTGACCTGGAACTGCACTACCAGTCCTATTCGATCAAGGGCGACACGCTGTACGTCACGCTGAAGGACATCGAGCGCCCAATCGTAGTCACGCTTGAATACGAGATGGACGCAGGTACCGGCATCATCCGCCGCAGCGCGACGATATCCAACCAGACGGCAACACCCGTGATCATCGAACAGGCCAACGCGGCGACGTGGTTCCTGCCGCGCAGCCGCGATTACACCTTGCGCTTTCTGTCCGGCCGCTGGGCAGGGGAAAACGACATCAACGAACGTCCCGTGCAACCCGGCAAGACCGTGCTCGAAAGCCGACGCGGCACCACCGGCATGCAGAACGAACCGTGGTTCGCCGTGCGTCGCAACGACGCGAACGAAAACAATGGCCAGGTGTGGTTTGGCGCGCTGGCCTGGAGCGGCTCATGGCAGATCACGGTCGAACAGGACCAGGTCGATCAGGTGCGTATTTCCGGCGGCTTCAATCCGTTCGACTTCGGCTACAAGCTCGCCGCCGGCGCAAGCTTGAATACGCCGAGTTTCTACGCCGGCGTGACGACGGATGGCCTTGGCGAAGCTTCGCGGCTGATGCATCGGCTGGAACTCACGAATATCCTGCCGCAGGCGCCGACTCCGCGCGTGCGGCCGGTGTTGTACAACTCGTGGGAAGCGACCGGCTTCAAGGTCGACGAGCCCGGCCAGATCGCGCTGGCCGAAAAAGCCGCCAGCATCGGCGTCGAACGTTTTGTGATGGACGATGGCTGGTTCGGTGCGCGCAATTCGGACAAGGCAGGTCTCGGCGACTGGGTGGTCAACCAGCAGAAATTTCCGCACGGCTTGAAGCCGCTGATCGACCGCGTACACACACTGGGCATGGATTTCGGCCTGTGGGTGGAGCCGGAGATGGTCAATCCCGACAGCGATCTCTACCGCGCGCATCCGGACTGGGTGTTGTACATGAACGGCCGGCCGCGCACCGAAGGCCGCAACCAGCTGGTGTTGAATCTCGCGCGTGCTGACGTACGTGCGTATGTCTATAACGCACTGGACAAGCTGCTCAGCGAAAACGATATCGCCTTCCTCAAGTGGGATTACAACCGCAGCTGGTCCGAACCCGGCTGGCCCGAGGTGGCGCCGGATCAGCAGAAGAATGTCTACGTCGACTTCATTCGCAACTACTACGGCATTCTCGAAGAGCTGCGCAAGAAACATCCGAAGGTCGAGATCGAATCGTGCTCGAGCGGCGGCGGCCGTATCGATCTCGGCGTGATGCATTTGACCGACGAGGTATGGACGTCCGACAACACCGACGCCTTCGATCGCCTGCGCATCCAGGATGGCTTCACGCAAGCGTGGACGCCGGCGGTGATGATGGCCTGGGTCACCGATTCGCCGACCTGGGTGAACAACCGCACGCTCTCGCTCGAGTATCGATTCCTCTCTTCGATGCAGGGCTCGCTTGGCATCGGCGCGGATTTAAACAAATGGCAGCCGCAGGATTTCGCCACCGCACGCCGCCTTGTCGGCGAATACAAGGCCATTCGCAAGACGGTGCAACAGGGCAACTTGTATCGACTCGTTTCCCCGCAGAACGGCAGCGAGCAATCGGTGACCGAAAGCGTCAGCCCCGATCGCGCGCACGCCGTACTGTTCGCCTTCCTGCATTCGAGCACCGAAAACTATCCCTATCCCACCGTGCATCTGCAGGGCCTCGATGCGAATGCGAAATACCGCATCCGTGCCATCGCAGGCTCTCTTGATCCACGCACGCCGCAGGTGGCGAGCGGCGCGTATTGGATGCATGCCGGTATCGACTTGTTGATGCGCGGCGACTTCCAGGCAGCAGCCGTGGTCTTCGACAAGGAATAGCCCCTGCGCATGGATTCGTTTCAATCGATGGCCGCTTTCGACAGCCGGCCACCAGGTATTACGTAAGCCATGCAGCAGCCCCGCTCCGTCTGGAGCGAGGCTCTGCTTGCCTGTTGCAGATCAGCGATCGTTCTTATGGCTTTGCTGCCCTGCCTTCACGTGCTGCTCGTGCGAGCCGCCGCGCGAAGAGCTTCCTGATGAAGCGCTCTTGGAGGAAGAAGAGTCCTGATTTTTGTGGCTCTGCTGACCGGCTTTTACATGTTGCTCGTGGCTGGCGTGATCGCCGCCACCGTGATTGGATTGCTTGCTCATGATGTTTACCTTTTTGAAGTATGGCATTCGCATGGCGCGGCTTTGCATGCCATGCAGATTCAAGCTGCCACGAGCACCATAGGAAAGAAGTGAAAGCAAAGCCGTAAACAAGTCAATGGCGGTGTCCGTCTTCCTCGCGCTTATTGCTCGTGCAATACGTGACGTCCAACGGCATTGGCAAGCTGGCAGGCGTTGCGCTGCTAGTTGAAGTCTTCTTCACTGCGCAAAGACCTGCGCTAGAGCTGCTCGTCCTCAGTATGGAAATGCGGCCACTCGTGTGTGCCGTATATATCGACTTGAATTTGGAGCGCACAATCATGGCAAACAGTGAAAACAAACAAGGGCAGGGTGGTGGACGCGGCTTTGCAGGCATGGACGAATCCAAACAGCGCGAAATCGCCAGCGAAGGCGGACGTGCTGCGCACGAAAGCGGCCACGCTCACGAGTTCACCTCGGAAGAGGCAAGGGAAGCAGGACGCAAGGGCGGCGAGGCTGTTAGCGAGGATCGCGAGCACATGTCCGAGATAGGCCAGAAAGGCGGCGAATCGGTCAGCCAGGACCGTAAGCATATGTCTGAGATTGGCCAGAAGGGCGGTGAAAGCAGCCATGGCGGATCGAACGCGAGCGGTGGTAATCGCGGCGGTTCTTCCGAACAACATGCCGAGGCGGGTCGCCAGAGCCATAAAAACACGTAAGTGAATGTTGCCCGGGCCTCTCTCTTCTTGCAGAAGAGAGAGGCGGGTATTAATCACGCGGGAGCTCGCGGCTACCAGGCCAGGATTGTTCGGGCTTCGCGCAAGTTCCAGCCGTCGACCTCGATCTCGCTAACGGGCTCGATCTCAAGTGCAAGCATGGTGATGGAAAATCTCCGCCGGGAGGTTCAAGCTACGGCGCCTCAAGTGCGCGCCGTAGTCCGTCGGCAAGCAAGATGGAACAGCGGCAAAAACAAACTACGGCATGGACCCGATAATGGTCAGTTCTTGTATTGACCCAAAACTTGTTTTTGCATGGCAAGCAGCACATTCGTTGGCACGCAACTCACCGCCCCCTGTTCACGACCGCGGCGGCTTCAGGGTGGATACCCATTCGGAAAAGGAAGTGAAGCGTTGGGTTTTCCCCAAGCTATGTGACGGCTTGCGCAACATAGCACGCGATATCGCGCTCCCTCGACACTATCTGAAACTGTGCGGCAGCAATGAAGCACTGCAAGGCGCGATCCCGGCAAGATGGGAGATTCAGCCGGAAAATTACTTCATGAAGGCCACCGCGAGCGCCAGCGAAACAAGTGTGTTGCCAGACGGTTACCGGATGGAAGTCCATCAAGCCGGGCCGGTGACCCGCGTACACATTCTCGCGCCGGACGGGGACCTCGCCGCCAACGGCTCTGCCGCGGAGACCATGGATGCCTTCGTTTACGATCGTATCGAAACGGCAGCGAATCATCGGCGAAAGGGATTGGGTATCGCGGTGATGAGCGCGCTCGGAGCCGCGAGGAAGTCTTCTGCCAGCCCTCAGCTTCTGGTTGCGACGGAAGATGGCCGCAGCTTGTATGCGCGTCTTGGCTGGACGGTGATCGCGCCGTTCGCGACGGCGACCATTCCAGCTATGGATTTGACACCCACACACGCATCGACATAAGCGCTCGATACGCGCAAAGGTTGAATACATGGCGCTCAAACGGATGGACAACGTAGCGATCGTCGTCGAGGACCTCGACAAGGCAATCGCCTTCTTTCGCGAACTCGGCCTCGATCTGGAAGGGCGCGCGACAATCGAAGGAGAATGGGCCGGACGTATCACCGGACTGGGCGATCAGTGCGTCGAGATTGCCATGATGCGCACGCCCGACGGCCACAGCCGGCTCGAACTCTCACGCTTTCTGAAGCCATCTGTTGTGGCGGATCACCGGAACGCTCCGGTGAACGCGCTAGGTTACCTGCGCATCATGTTCGCCGTGGACGACATCGACGAGACGCTTGATAAGCTTCGCAAGCACGGCATGCAGCTCGTGGGCGAAGTTGTTCAATACCAAGACGTGTATCGGCTCTGCTATATCCGCGGCCCGGAAGGGCTTCTGATCGGACTCGCCCAGGAGCTCGGATAAGGATCGGCATAACCGAACGCGCTGGCGCCGACGCAAAAATCACGCGCTAAACTACCGCCCCATCGCGGCAGCGACCGCCCACGACCGCCAGGCATCCCCTTAAAGATTGCCGCCGCTCTCGTATCGATACTGATCCTGGTGCTTGGTCGAATGATCATTGCCCGCGGCCCGCCGTTCACCCCTCACGGCTACCTTGTCCGCGATGTCATTTCGCTGCTGATAGCCAACGCCATGATCTGGCTGTCGCAACGATCCGATGGGTCACTGCGAACGCGCGCGCAACTTCTCGGCGCAGGGTGGATATGGCTGATCGTGCAGTTTGGCTGCTCCGTCTATCTGCTTCGTAGCGGCGTTTGATTGCGGCCGATTCTTGGTCAGGGTCCAAATAAAAAGCCCGCAGGGGGAGCCTGCGGGCTTCGGGGTCATCCATCTTTACGATGCATAGCGAGGAGGGGAGGCCAGGCTACGCGGTGGGACTGATGTCTCACGACATGCAATAACTATACTATTGGGTATATTAATAAATTGTAATGAGATCCGGGATGCCGCCGAGCTCGGCGTAGCCCGAAGGCAATTGGTTCGGATGGCTCGACCATCTGGTTAACTGCGATGTATCCGGACGAACTGGGACCTATTGGAGAGTCTCCGTGGCAGTCATTCCGCAATCGCTGTTTTTGGCTTTCTTCCTGACGATCGCCGTTGGCGCTGCACAGGCGCACGACGTGAAGTCGCACCCTTCACAAGACAAGCTCGCCTCGTGGATCGACTTGTCGCAGTCAATCGGCACCCAATCAAGCTGGCGCTTCATGGCGCTGCAAGGCCCCGATACCACCGAATCTGTAACGATGGAGTCCATACCGGGAAAAATCCGGCTCTGCGTTACCCGCGACAATGGGGCATCGTGCTTCCCCAATCTCGATCACGTCTTGAGCTCATCCTCGGGGGATGACGACTATTCCGACCCGCACTACTTGACCGATGCGCGAATCGTGCGTCCTCGTACTGACCGGCCACTCCTCCTCATACAAGTCGCCAGTCAGCACTCGGGCGACGGCGATCAGCGCGTGGCCACCGTGGCGCTGGCCTATGACCACGCGCACGACAACTTCACCCTCGTCTATGAAAAGCAGACCGGCAGGAACAACAATCAGGAAATTCGCTATATCTCCGATGGTCCATTGTTGGGCGCAATCATTTCTGCCGAGCCGACCGATGATGCTCCCTTCGGTTTCTGGATCACTGTCGACAGGCTTGGGCCATCCGGTGGCTACAAGCAGGTTCTTCGCTATCGCAGCGCCACCCGATACGGCGACGATAATACCCTCGCCGTGATCGATTCCGACATGCCAAATATCCTTCAGAAACTCGGCCTCTGGCATCCCGGCATGAAACTACCCTTGCCTGCGGAAGAATGTTCGAAGCCGCGGCTGATCGGTCAGGAGTTGTGGTGCTGATCGGAGTTTGAGCGCCCCGCTTTCGTTCCGTGGCGGATAAAACCGGCGTAACTGGAGATTCGGTGTGCGTGCACCAGCTCCTTGGTCATCTCGCTCAGCTATCTCTCCAAGTCACCGCATGAACTTGCGTGAGGAACGTGCCAGCGAGTGGACCAGTGCAGGCTCTTGTAAAAAGTCCCGTCCGATTGCGACTCACTTGGTAGCAAGCCCACGGATTCTGGACCATGCCCACGAGCGACGTACCTTTCCAGCGCCTGCTGGACGACAATCAAGGACGTCTTGAACGGCTGGCCCGCCAATATGCCGATCCGGCCGACTGGCAGGATTTGCTGCAAGACATCCACGTACAGCTATGGCTGAGTCTGGACAGCTTCGACGGCCGCTCCCTGCTGTCCACCTGGGTTTACCGGGTGGCGTTGAACACCGCCATCAGCTATCGGCGCAAGCCTCGCATGCCGCCGGGTGGCGAGGTTCCCGACAATCTCGGCGATAGCGGCGCCACCCATGATTCGCTGGACGTGCTGCGCGAGTTTCTGGCATCGCTAGGCAGCATCGACCGCGCGCTCTTGCTGATGGATCTGGAAGACATGACACGCGAGCAGATCGCGGAGGTATTGGGTCTTAGCACCGGTGCGGTCGCCGTGCGCATGACTCGCCTGAAGCAGCAGTTTAGCCAGCGCTACCTGGAGCCCTAATCCATGAGCTGGAAAGATCTTCAAGTTCAGTGGAAACATACGGCGGTAACGCCGCTACCCGCTTCCACTGTGCAGGATACGCTTCGTCGCGCACAACGGTTGCGGCGAAGAGTCTTCCTACGCGATGGCATCGAAATCGTCGTCGCCCTGGCGATGGTGCCGATCGTGTTTGGCTGGTTAAGGGGCGCCTTGCATGCGCGCTCGTCATTGATGGAAGCATCCGCTGCGCTCCTGCTGGCATGGCTGTTCTTCGTGCCATGGCGGTTATGGCGCGCGCGGCGCTTATTGCCTCGCAACGATCCCGGCTTGCCTCTGCAGCACTATCTGGAGCGCCAGAAGCAAGCCATGCTGGCGCAGGCACGCATGCTTGAACAGGTTGTGTGGTGGTATCTCACGCCTTGCATGCTGGGCCTCATCGGCTTGACCGTGGGCAAGCACGGGTTGACGCGGGGCGTGCTCATCTACCTGAGTATCGTGCTGGTGCTTTACGTTGCCATCGAGCGTCTGAATAGGCGAACTGCCAAACAGTATTTCCGTCGCCGCGCGGCCGATATCGACACCGCATTCCGCGAACTGGCCGCATTGGAAGCAACCTCCGAGACCGTCCATTCTTCAAAGGGGAATCGTGATGAACCGTAAGCTGATCGTCAGTGTCCTGCTTGCCGCGGCAGGCTCCGCCAGTGCGGCTACTCCAACCCTTCCTCCCCGCGTGGATGCAGCCGCGCAGCAGCGCGTCAACGAGGGGGAATATTCGGCCCTGGTGGTTGGCGTGGTCGATGGGAATGAAAGCCGTATTTACACATACGGCAAACGTGCCGACGGTAAGGCGCCCACGGCTGATACGGTGTTCGAGATCGGCTCGATCACGAAGACATTCACCGCAACACTGCTCGCCGATGCCGTGACAAAAAACGAGCTTCGTCTGGATCAACCGGTTGCAAGTCTATTGCCGGACTTCCAGATACCCACGCGTAACGGAAAACAGATCACGCTGGGTGAGTTGGCCATGCAGGATTCCGGACTTCCACGCATGCCAACGAACTTCCATCCCGCCCATGTGGACGATCCCTACGTCGACTACAGCCTGGACCAGCTAAAAACCTTTCTCGTCACGTACTCGCTACCGCGCGATCCCGGAGCGAAATACGAGTACTCCAACCTAGGCGCGGCATTGCTTGGCTACGCGCTGGGCCGCCACGCCGGCACCACGTACGACAAGCTCGTGCAAGAACGGATTTTTGCTCCTCTCGGCATGACGAGTACCGCCATCACGAACAGTGCCGCAATGCAAAGTCGCCTCGCACAAGGACACGACGCAACGGGCAAGCCTGTCAGTAGCTGGAATTTAAATCTGTTCGCGGGTGCAGGCGGTATACGCAGCACGGGTAACGACATGCTGCGCTATTTGAAAGCAAACATGGGATTGACTCCCTCACCTTTGCAAGCCGCGATGCAACTGGCGCAGACGTCGCGAACCTCCGGCCCAGGGTCCGAGAACAAGATAGGACTGGTCTGGATGACTCAGCACGGACCGGATGGCGACGTTATTTGGCACAACGGTATGACGGGAGGATACGCAAGCTTTATCGGTTTCACGGCTGATCACCGATACGGTGTCGTCATACTCACCAATACGGCAACAGCCGTTGATGATTTGGGTTTTGCAACGCTGCGCGCCGGCTGGCCCCTTGCTCCCGCGCACAAGAGTATTTCGTTATCTACGCAAGTACTTGACGAGTACCAGGGGACGTATCGACTTTCTCCAGCCATGCTGCTCAATGTGTTTCGGGTAGATGATCAGCTGATGACGCTGGCGACGGGTCAAGCCGTTCTTCCGGTCTACGCCAGCGCCAAAGATGAGTTCTTCGCCAACGCCGGCGACATCAGCATCAGCTTCAAGCGGGACGCGCAGGGCAAGATAGATCGCCTGATAGTGCATCAACATGGCGATCATGTTGCGCCGAGGCTGAGCACTGCCGAGGCCGATGCCATTCGCGGTAACAAGGAAGTAGCCATCGATCCGGCAACGCTTGGCAACTATACCGGACGGTATCAATTGGCACCCAACGCCATCTTTGTCGTCACTGTGCAGAACGGTCAGCTGATGGTGAAGCTCGGCAGCCAACCCAGCTTTCCCGTATACGCCAGCGCGCGCGATAAATTCTTCTACCGGGTCGTCGACGCAAAAATCGATTTTGAGCGCGATGAACACGGCCATGTTGATGCGCTGATCCTGCATCAAAATGGCGCGGACCAGCGCGCGCCGAAGGTCGGTGACTAGAAAGCGGTTAGTTGTCTGTATTAAACCAGTCACAAGCGTGGGATGCGAGGAAGCGAATGAATAAGTCCTCATTGCAAGGAAGGAATCCGGAGTGCGCTCACGCTCTACAGCATGGACGGAAAGTGAGCTGCTGAGGTGCTGGAGCTCCGCAACGGTGAAGCCTATCTCGACCGTTAGACAGAGCTCCTCAATTCTTACGTTTAATCCCCAGTTGTGCAGTGCGCCCTTTGTTTGCCTCTATGAACTATAGATGTAGTTGACAATCGCCTGGCGCTGGTTACTATCTACTATAACTTTAGTCGATAGTCGCGCGGATTCATGCCATGAAGATCTCTCTCACCGACCGTGAGGCGGACGTCATGCAGGTGTTGTGGGAACACGGCCCCTCCCTGGTGACAGACGTTCGCGAGCGCTTGAGCGACAAGCTCGCCTATACCACGGTGCTTACCGTGCTGCGTACGTTGGAAGCCAAGGGATACGTCAGTCACGATGAAGAAGGACGCGGGCATCGCTACTTTGCCAGCGTCAAGCAACAAGCCGCACGCAAGAATGCACTACAGCACCTGACGAACAAGCTGTTCAAAGGCTCGACGGAACTGCTTTTCTCGCATTTGGTTTCCGATGAGAAGCTCAGTCCTGAACAGATCAGTCGCATGCGCAAGTTGCTGTCCGAGCGGTCCAACAAGGAGAAGCCGTGATGCTTGCCTGGATGATCTATGCGCTTGTGGTGGCGATCCCACTTAGCGCAGGAGCCCTGCTGGCCGAGCAGGCGGCCAAGTGCCGGCGGGCGCCTACGCGCGGGTTTTGGATGATTTCAATCCTTGCGTCGCTACTGCTGCCAATGGTCGTTGCAACCGTCAGCATACGCCTGCCGGAGTTCCTCAGCGCGACGCCATCTGCCACGCCATTGGCTCTTCGCGATACGACATCGATCCCGCTGACATCGGCGTTCACCGATTGGAGTAAAGCGCAGCCCTACACGTCGTCCACGCACATCAATACGGTGTTGCGCGATATGTGGCTTGCCAGTTCGATGGCCATGATGCTGGTCCTGGGCGTCAGCGCAGCCTGGCTGCATCGGCGTAAGCGCCGTTGGATTCACGGGTCTTTGTGCGGTGTGCCCGTGCTTGTTTCTGACAGCGTAGGGCCCGCCGTGGTCGGGCTCATCCGTTCGCGCATCGTCGTACCGGCATGGTTGCTGTTGGAGTCGGATGGACAACAGCGGTACGTCATCGCCCATGAGCAGTCACATTTGAAGGCGCGTGATCCGCTGCTTGTCACCATCGCTCTGATTCTTCTGCTCGCCATGCCATGGAACCCCTTGCTCTGGTGGCAGTTCCATCGTCTTCGTTGCGCTATCGAAGTGGATTGCGATGCTCGCGTTCTGCGTGGCGGCGGGGACATCGGAGAGTATTGCGAAACGCTGATTCAAGTCGGGCAAAACCAGTCCGGTTACGTTGGTGCGGTCGCAGCCATGTCGGAATCCAGGTCGTTTCTCGAACGACGGATCAGGATCATGCTGTCGAAGCCCCCAAAATGGGCGCGTGCATCGGCGTTGGTCCTAGTCGGCGTTTCATTGGGCATGGTGGCATTCGCGGCCCAGGTGACACCGCCTGCAGCTAATGCGATACCCACAAAGAGCGCCGTCACGATAGATACCGGCCTTCTCGACGGATACGAAGGCTTCTATGAGGTCAGTGATCTTTCATTGATCAAGGTGACGCGCAAAGGGGACACATTGACCGTGTTGCCCATCGGCCAGGCCGTCGCACAGTGGCCCATCGACGTTTCCGCCATCAGCAATACGGAGTTCCTGGTTCCTGGTCTAGGCGCCACGCTTGATTTCATCAAGGGCACTGAAAATCACGCCCAGACCTTGATTGTGCATCTCCATGGGAGAGTGGTCATGACGGCGCCGCGTGTGGATCAAGTCACTGCAGATCAAATCCGTGAGGCATTGGCAGCCAGGATCAAGAATCAGCAGCCCTTTCCCAGCAGCGACAGGGCGCTGCAATTGATGTTGGACTACCCAGCGAGCGGCGCAGGCATGAATCCGGAACTTGCGGGGATTGTCGCGGACAACAAGACTTCGATAAAGAAATATCTCGCCGACCTCGGGCCGGTTCAGTCCTATACGTTTACCGGTGTCACAAATTTCGGCTGGGATAGTTACGACATTCAACACCGGAACGGCTCGGAAAAGATTTTGTTCTTGCTCGACAAGCACGGCGTCATCGTGAACTCGCTGCGTCACCGGTAACGCAGCGACATGCACCCATGCGGGACGTTGCCATCGAAGGTATGACAGGCAACCTCTCCGTCAATCAGCACCGCGTTGAAATGAATACCACCCGTTGAGATCGATTTCGAGGAGAAGTCGGGATGAGTGCACATGTACGTGGTAAGGCGATACTGCTGTCTTGCTTGATGATGATCGGAACAGGCGCGGCAGCAGTGGATGCCCCGCCTGCGGGTGCGGCCAAGCCCGAGTATTCGCGACAGTTTGGTTACGTGACCACCCGCGATGGCACCCGCCTCGCCTACGTGGTCTATCTTCCGGCAGCACGAGGAAGGTTTCCCACAGTCTTTCAATATGACCCGTACTTCGGTGGCGGCAGCCCGCCCGACAAGTTCTGGTTGAAAGCAGGCTATGCGGTCGTAACAGCGAACGTGCGGGGCACGGGATGCTCCCAGGGGCAGTTTGACTTGTTTGGGCCGCACGAAGGACCCGATGGGGCCGACATCATTGACTGGATCGGTCACCGGTCCTGGAGCAATCGCCGGATTGGCATGATCGGTTTTTCGTATTCGGGACATACCCAGCTCCTGGTCGCCGCGCAGCATCCCAAGTGGCTGCGCGCCATATCGCCTTCCGCGATCACGATGAATATGTACGACGATGTTGCCTGGCCTGGTGGCATCTACAACGTCGGCTTCGTTTCCCGTTGGAGCCTGTTCCTTCAACCTGAGCTCGCTGCAATGGGCTCGCAAGCTCGCACGACGTGGGGTGACAAGGAATGCCAGGCCAACATGGCTGCCCACCCAGCACCGACCCTGATGGAACAGACCATCCATCATCCGCAGTTCGATGCATGGTGGAAGGAACGATCGCTCGCCGATGATGTGGACAAAGTGCAGGTGCCCACGTTCATCTCGCAAAGCTGGCAGGACAACGAGACGTCGGTGAATGGCGCCACGCAGATGTATGCGCGCCTCAAGGCGCCGAAATGGATGGCGCTCTCTTCCGGCGGTCACGGCTATACCTATATGCAGAGTGCCTTCCAGGACTCGTTGGTCAAATGGATGGATCACTGGGTGAAGGGGGTGAACAATGGCGCCGAAGAGCAGCCGAAGGTAACGGTTTACTGGGAGCTGGGCGGCAAGGTGCCCCCCGTGGCCGCATGGGAAACGCACTACGCAGATTGGCCAGTCCCGGGCATGCAAGATCAGACCTTCCAATTGAACGCCGATGGATCGCTCACCCGCGGTGACGCTGGGAAACAGGGCGACGACGGCAAGCCCCGGCGCTATGTCTTTGGTCCGGGTGTCGAACTGATCGGAAGCAACGCCCAATTCTCACTCGTGCCGGATCCCCCCGGCATTCTGGCCTGGACCAGTGCGCCCCTGTCGAAAGACCTGACTATTCTTGGTGCCGTCCAGGTGCATCTGTTCGTGTCATCGGACAACACGGATACGGACTTCGTGGTGTCACTGCATGACATCTATCCCAGCGGCGATGTGCAGTATCTCCAGCGTCGATTCCTCCGTGCGTCCATGCGCGAAACCGATGAGGCAAAGAGCACGCCGCAGTTCGTCTATCGCGATTTCGACAATCCGACGCCGCTGGTTCCGGGCAAGGTCTACGAAATCACGCTCTCGCTTCCGCCAGTAGGTGCCGTGCTGCGAAAAGGCCATAAATTGCAGGTAATGGTGAGCTCGCCGTCGTCGATCCCGCAGCCAGACTGGGGTCTGCAGCCGTTGAACCTGCCTGGATTCAACCGCGTTTACTCGTCGCCGACCTATCCATCGCGGATTGTCGTGCCGGTGCTTCCGGATGCGGAAGCCGGCGCTCCGGAACCTGCGTGTGGCTCGATAGCGTTTCTGCTGTGCCGACCTGCGGCGCCGGCCAGGAGATAACTCAAATCGATGCTGGGCTCGCCGACCCCAGCATTGCGGTCGGCCCGATCATGGTCGTGGCGTTAGGATCACTGTTGCGTTCCATCGATGGGTGAAACCGAAAAGCAGCTGTTGAAGCGAGCGCTCAGTCTACTGACGTCGTGGAGCTTGGCCTGGGAGCCGCTTCGATCCGGATGTCTCTTGTAGTCTTCAGTGTGTTGCATCGACCAGCTGAATCCGCCACCCGAAGCGGGCACTCAACCATCTGTCTGAGGCATTCAGGCATCGACTCTAACGTGTGCCCATCCGTCGCCGACGAAGATCCAGGCCAATATGCACAAACACAAGGATCGAGGCGGCCAGCGTCAAATAGTCCCGAACCGTATGCGGTTCAAAGACATCGTGAAAGGTAAGCCAGTCTACGAACATCAGGACCAGCACCATGGCTATGACAAGCAGACGCTGTGGCATTTCGAAGTACTCCCGTGCGGACGATGCCAGGCCATCCGCGATGACCCGGACCAAAAACGGCACTAGTGCAGGCGTGCCACCGCTCTTGAATACATCCTTGGCGGCAGAGAGAAACGCCAGCTTCATTTCTCGGCCAAACTGATCCCGAAATGCCTTCGGATAGATCAGCAAAAATGCCCCAAAGCCCCTTTCGAGCAAGCGGGTGGTGCGAGGACTGAGCTTCATCCTGATCGCCCTGCAGTCACAGGCAAATGTCGGGGGAGCAATTTCTTCGCTCGCGCCGCAGAGACAGCGGCGGCCAATCTGACAGCTTCGGCTCGAACAGCGCGCAGGCCGGCCTCTGTTGCGCGATAGTAACGCCGCCTTTCGTCGTCTAGATCCGGATCAGGGCGCTCGTCACACTCTTCAACGAGCCCCGCGGCAAGCATGCGTTTCAGACATCCATACAAGGTGCCCGGCCCGAGTTTCAGCACGCCGCCGGTATCGCTCTCGACTGCCTGCATGATGCTATAGCCGTGCCGCTCGCGATCAGCCAGCGCCAGCAGTATGTGGAACACTGCCGGCGAGAGTGGGATGACAGACATGTTGCTACCGCTCCAGGCGCATATATCCGTTACGGACATAATTACTCCCCAGCTTTGGGTCAGTCAAGACACCGCCATCGGTGCGACCACCGGCTTTCCATGTCCGCTTTCGACCCAAAGCGGACACCTCCCGATTTATTGCGTCAATGTCGAGCGAGATTTCGAAGAAGGTCGGCACATTCGAGCCTCGACTTCACGCATGGCTGCAAAAACCGGGCGCACGTGGATTTACTCTCTACCTTCGCAATCGAGTGAAGCCATCTGAGCTCCAGTCCTCGCTGCCGACCCCGTGATGCACGAAGAACAGGCCATCCGGGTCGTACTTGCGTTTCGCCGCGGCGAGACGGGGATAGTTGCTCCCCCAGAATCCCTGCTGCCAGTCGCGCAGAAAGTAGTTGCTTTCCGAGACATAGCAGCCCGCATTCGGCGCCACGGCACGCAACGCGGCCATCGTATGTTCGATGGCGGCCGCATCGCGCCGCGCTTTGCCCAGATCGAGCTTTGCGCCAGGCATGCCGGGAAAAGCAGGGTCACCGCTGTTGGCACTGATTGCGAGAGCAAAAGCGTCGAGCACCTGTGGATGCGTGGCAGTGTCGCGGGCTCGGTCGATCGAATCAACCGGTGCGCCGGCCAAGCCCTTGTTGAAATGCAGCGAGACGCCCCAATGCTGCGCGGCGGTGAACAGCGCGTCGGCGAGTCTCGTTTGCTGATCCAGTTGCAACAAAGATGCCGGAAGCCACGCCGATTGGTAGCCGTGGATGAACGAGCCCGCCTGCTCCCGGTCGCCGGCCCACGCGAAGCGGTCGCGCGGCGCGTCTGGGCGGTCGTCCATGGCTATGGCGTCCGGCAGATATTTGCGCAGGAATTCGGCATCCCACAGGTGCTTGGCCGGCGCCGCCAGTGCCTGGAACGGTTTGGTGATTTGGCAGTCCTTGCGGGCCTGCACCCACTCGAGGAAGGGAGTCCAAATCTGTTCGGCCTGTTGCTTGGAGTGGCCCTGGAACATCATCGAGACCTCCAGAACGTTGCGGCCGTAGAACTTCATCTGCTCACCCCAGTGCGGATTGAACAGCGCGCGCTGGTAGAAGCTCACCGCCTCAGCAATCAAGGCGCGATAGGCCGCGTCCGAGTCGGCCTTGATGGTGAAGTTCACCCCGCCGAAGAACTCGGGCAACTCGAAGGTGCGCAGCGTCAGACGCGTGACCACGCCTAGGCTGCCACCACCGCCACCCTTGAGACCCCAGAACAGCTCAGGGTTCGTGCGGGCATTGGCGATGCGCACCTCACCGTCGGCGGTGACGACTTCCGCTTCCAGGAGGTTGGACGCTGCCGTGCCCCAGCGCTTCGAGAAGCTGCCGAAACCACCACTCTGCACCAGTCCGGCCACGCCTACCGTGGTGCAGCCGCCGCCCTGCACGTAGCGAGCGCCGTGGGTGGTTACGGTGTTGTAGGCGTCGATCCACATGGCTCCCGCCTCTACGTCCACTGCCGTCTGCGGCGCTATGTAGCCGGCGCAGCCTTGCGGCACGAAGGCGTCGTGCAGCCTCACTTGGTTCATGTGGCGCGTCCACACTAACAACGAGTCCGCCGAGTCCGAGGTACCCTGATAGCTGTGACCGCCGCCTTTCACCACCAATCGCAGATGGTGCTGGCGCGCGAAGTTGATGGCTGCGACCACGTCGGCGGCGCTCTTCGCCGCCACAGCGTAGGCGCTGGGCTGCGAGATCCAGGCATCGGCCCACCCGCTGGTCTGAGTCAGTTCGGGGTTGTCGCCCACCGCGAACGGGTTGTCCAGTTGCTTGAGCAGCTGTGCGCACACGCTGTCCGTCTGCGACGCGCTGCAAGAGGCGAATGGCGATTCCAGCTTCAGCAGCCGGCCTCCGACCTGCCGTTTCAGCCGGTCCCATTCCGTGGCTGCCGGCCAGCCCGGCTGGCCCGGGCGCACCCGCGAGCGTAAGTTGGTCGCCACCGTTCCGACGCCATGCGCCAAGGCCGTGCCGCTGCGCATCAGCAAGGGCAATAGCGGAAGGGTGGCAGCTGCTTTCAGCAAGTCGCGTCTTTTCATCGTATCGCCTCGAACTGGATTGACAGAGGCCAGCATGGGCTTGCGTTACCGCCATTCCCAGTGCGTGGTGACGGATTGCGGGTGGCGAGGGATGAACCGACTACAGTGTGGGACGGGCCACATGGGGATTTCGCCACAGCTACGTATAATCGTCGGGATGAACGAGCGGGCGGATGTTGGATACAGGGATTTTCAGCGTTGGCGCCCATCGATCGAGGCTGCCTTTTGGATCGCCTTGTGTACTCTCAATACGGTGTTTAATGGCATCGTTGCGCGGATCGACCATGCGCGCACGGCAGTCTGGGAGCCGTGGATTTGGGAATCAAGCAGTTCGTTGCTGATTCTGCTGCTGATTCCCTTCGTGAAGGCGGTGGAGCGGCGCTGGCCGTTCCGTTTCGATACGTGGCGCCACAGCCTGCCGCGACATCTGCTGACAAGTGTGGCGTTCAGCCTGATGCACGTGGCTGGCATGGTTGGACTGCGCAAGATGGTTTATGAGATGACTGGCGGGCACTACCGTTTTGGTGCCTGGTGGCCGAACTTCGGTTACGAGTATTTGAAGGACATCCGCAGTTACTTCGTCATCGTCGCAATGATTTGCCTGTCGCGGTTGTGGTTGCTGCGGCAGCAGGGTGAGGCAAAGCTGTTGGCCGAACCGGACGAAGGGCCGCCGGTAGAGCCGGTAGAACGACTGGAGCGTTTCCTGGTGCGTAGGCTGGGCAAAGAGTTCCTGGTTAACGCCAGTGAGATCGAATGGTTGCAGGCTGCGGGCAACTACGTGAACCTGCATGTGCGCGGGCACGACTACCCATTGCGCAGTACGATGGCTGGCATTGAGGCGCGGCTGGACCCGGCGCGATTCCTGCGAGTGCATCGCGGCTACTTCATCAACCTCGACTATCTTGTGGAGATCGAGCCGCTGGAAACTGGCGATGCGCGTCTAGGCATGCGCAATGGTGCCAGTGTGCCGTGTAGCCGCCGTTACCGAGGTCAATTGCGCGAACGTTTTGGTGACGTGCGGGTCGGCACGTAATCGAGAGCGAAAGACCGACGTCAGTTGCGTGGCGCTTAGACGCGCGAATACGGTAACGGGCGAAGATATATATGACTGAACGATTTGTGTTGGTCGTACGCGATGAAACTGTCCGCTTCCGAACCGAAGCGGACATGCTCGGAAATTAACTGAGGGGCAAGACAAGCAATCGAGAAAAATTATTAGGAAGCAAAGGACTTGCCTATGAAACCCAACTCGCTGCTGGACTCGCCTCTTTAATCCGCCGGCATGCCTGAAAAGCCGCCAACCGCGCGCAAGGCGTCGGCATCCATCAACACGCCATCCATCATCACCAGTTTGGTCCGGCGCAGCGCGCCGATGTTCGCTTGTGGGTCGCCGTTGACCAGCAACAGGTCGGC
>CBJMMB010000043.1:0-27837 GCA_966430775.1 uncultured Dyella sp.
ACAAGCTGGATGCGGCGAGCGATCCGCGCAGGGATGATGGCTTGGGCAAGGTGCAATAAGCATCACGCCGTCTAGAGTAGGCTGGGAATAGCGAACGCGAATCCCAGCATTGCCATCTCCATCCATGCCGGTTGTCATGCCGGCTAAGCTTTTTTCCGGAACTTGCCATGCAACTGTGGTCCCTCAACGGCAACACCCAAAAACTCGACGGCGGCGCGATGTTCGGCAACGCGCCCAAGGCGATGTGGTCGCGCTGGATCGAGCCGGATGCGTCCAACCGCATTCCGCTCGCTTGCCGCTGCCTGCTGGCGAAAGATCTGGAAGGTCGCAACGTGCTGTTCGAAACCGGCATCGGCGCGTTCTTTGAACCATCATTGCGCGAGCGCTACGGCGTGGTGGAGAGCGAGCACGTGCTGCTGCAGTCGCTCGCCGAGCTGGGTCTGTCGCACGAAGACATCGATGTGGTGGTGCTCTCGCATCTGCATTTCGATCATGCCGGCGGCCTGCTTGCGGCGTGGGAAGAAGGCAAGCCGGCGCAACTTCTGTTTCCGCATGCGCAATTTCTTGTCGGCGCCCAGCATTGGCAGCGCGCGTTGAAACCGCATCCGCGCGATCGCGCCTCGTTCATTCCCGAACTGCAGCAGCTGTTGCAGGACAGCGGACGGCTGGAACTGGTGGCGGGCGATCATTCGCAAACGCTTGGGCGGGCCGTGCGCTTCCATTATTCGGACGGCCATACGCCCGGACTTATGTTGTCCGAAGTGGCTGGCGTGGTGTTCTGTGCGGACTTGATTCCCGGCCGTTCCTGGGTGCATCTGCCCATCACCATGGGTTACGACCGCTTTCCGGAAGCGCTGATCGACGAAAAACGCCGTTTCCTGGACGACAAGCTCGCGCGTAACGTGCGGCTGTTTTTCACGCATGATCACGCCTGCGCCATGGCGCGCGTGACACGCGACGAGCGCGGGCGGTATGGTACGACCGACGAGCAGCCCGAACTGCGCGGCATCGTCTGATCCGTCACCTATCCACCCGGAGGCTCGATGAGCGGCGAGCGCAAGCCACCACTCTCCATCCGTGAATTGCTTTTGCCTGCGCTGGGCGCCGTGCTTCTGCTGATCGGCGTAGGCGTGGGCGCGGTCGTGGAAAAGGCGCAGCTCGATTACACCGAACAGATGAAACGCCACGGCGGCGACGTGCTCGATCTGGGCAGCAGCGGCACGCCTGATGCCAGTGAACAGGGCTTCATGGTTCGCGTGGTCGGTGAGCTGAAAGTGGTGGAAGCGCCGCTCGACAAGGAATTCAATCAGCAGACCGATCAGCCGGTGCTGATTCGCCACGTGCAGATGTTCCAGTGGCGCGAGCTTCGTTACGGTGGCGCGCCCACGTACGAATTGGATTGGCAGGATCATCCCGTCGATTCCAGCCATTTCGAGCATCCGGAAGGTCATACCAATCCGGACAAATTTCCATTGCAGGGCGAGCAGTTCGACGCGGGCCTGGTGCGCTTGAATGGCTTCGTGCTCGCGCCGGCGCTGGTGCATGCGCTGACCGGCAGCGAGCCGGTCACGCCAAATCTGCGCAGCCTGCCGAGCAATCTCGCCGCCAGTTTCAGCCTCTACAACAACAGCCTGGTGACCAGCGCCGTGCCGACGCATCCGCAACTGGGCGATCTGCGCGTCAGCTGGGAAGCGGTGCCGGTGCAGACCGTCACCGTGGTGGCGAAGCTCGACGGCAAACGACTCGTACCGGCCACCGATGCGACGGACGGCATCGGCTTCGCCGTGCAATCGGGCGACATGCCATTGTCGGGCATTTTCCCCGATTCGCCGCTGCCACCCGACGTGCCATGGTTGCGCCGCGTACTGGCGGTGTTGTTGGCCACGCTCGGTGCGGGCCTGCTGGTGCGTTGGCATTACCGGCGCATCGAGCCGCTGCTTGCACCGGCCATCGCGTTGCTCGTGATCGGCGCGGTCGATGCAGTGCTATGGCTGGGCCACGACAACGCCGTGGCCGTGCGCTGGCTGGGCGTTGCCGCGGTGGGTGCGGCGGTCGCGGTCTGGCGCATGCGGGCGCTGCAAAAGAGCGTCTAACGTTTTCTTTCCGGTATTCAGCTGGGCTGCCTTTTCGTCACCGGCCGGCCTGGACAGCTATTTCCCACGGGAATACATGCGCTTGCGTGCAGCGCACGGCGCCGCCCAAATTTTTTTGAAAAAACTTGCGGAAACCGCTTGCGTTGGCGTGTGCGTTGGACTAAAACATATTTGAACACGCATTTCGCTAATGAATATGTAGCGGCGATACCGGACGGAGCGGAAACGGCATCGCGTGGAGATGAAAGGGGCACTCACCGAGTGCACGGAAACTTCCAAGCCCATCCAGGCGGCTTGGGCCCAAACACCTGTCATCGAAAATGCAAAGCGAGGGCGCTCCCTATGCGCAACGCAAAAGGTTTCAAACTGGTGAGGAAGTGGAGAGTGTCGCTCAAGCGCACTCGCGTGGCAGAAGAAGGCGACATGCCAAGCCACCGCTGCAGGAACGCCGCCTTTCAAACCCACAGCGGCGCGACGCACGAGCAGCCAGACACGGCGAAAAAATACGCCTGCATCAAGGGTGATAAATCAGCCGCTTCGATGTCGCTCAGCCGCGGCCGCAGCATCGCCCACGAATTGATCGACAACGCGCGTGTGTTCAGCGAGCTGTCGCATGACGTGGTGCGGTTGATCGACGAAGTGGAAAACACCGCGTCGAAACTGGTCCCACCGCCCACCGCCGATCATTCGGCACAGCATTTTTCCCCACTGGCCAGCCAGGTGCTGAAAAACGCCCAGCGTGGCGCAGCCACCTGCAAGCACATCGATGCGGTCGTCAGCGACTGCGTGGATCGCATCCGCCAGGGCATGATCGTGATGGAGCAGGCAGGCGTGCAGATGCTGCACATCATCGATTCGGTGATCCAGGGCGCGGAGATGACGGCCTTCATGGGAAATACGCAGCAAGGCGCGTCCCAGTCTTGCGCGGACCCGAACGCGGAATACGACGTCAGCGGCCTGCTGCAACAGGAAGCGGCCTTGGCCGTGCAAGATCTGAAATGCTGGGCGCTGGTATTGAAGCGAAATCTGCAAGCCTTGCGCTTGTCCGAACAGGATGAAGCTACGCCAGCAGCATCGCGTATCGCTGACGGCACGCTGGGCTAGCAATATTCATTGTTTCCGAATCGTGGCTTCCTCCCCTGCCGGCACGCATAGGTACTGCACAACTTCTCGCTGCGTTTGTCCGTGTCTTACCGTGAAGTAAAAGAAGTTGTTACGAACCGTGCAGCTGGCTATGGCCGGCAGGGGAGGAGGAGGGTCAGCCGAACGTCTCGGCATGCTCGATGAACCACAACCCGGCGAACAGCTTCGGATCGATCGAGTAGCCGTCTTTCGCGCGCGCCACCAGCCATGCGCCAGCTTCGCGTCGCGGTATTTCGTGCACGACGATGTTTTCGGTCGCGTCGCCGCCGCCATCGCTCACTTTCACCAGATCGTGCGCGCGCACGAAGGCGATGATCTCGTTGCTCATGCCGGATGACGATGGCCCTTCGTGCACGAAGGTCACGTGGCTGCAGCGGTAGCCGGTTTCTTCTTCCAGTTCGCGCTGCGCGGCGAGCAGTGCGCCTTCGTGTTCCTGATCGGCCAGATCGCCCACCAGGCCGGCCGGCATTTCAATGGTGAATTGCTGCACGGCCACGCGGTATTGCTCCACGAACAGCACCTTGTCTTCCGGCGTCACCGCCAGAATGATCACCGCACCACCGGGATTGTTGCGCTCGGCGAATTCCCAGCGCCCACGGCGGCGCAGGCGCAGCCAGCGGCCCTGGTAGAGCGTTTCCAGCGGCGCGTTGGCATCTTCAGGCTTGTTGATGTCGTTCATGCAGGTTCGTGTCACAGGCTGGTGAGTGCGCGCAGGCGAGTACGCGTCAATGGGCCGAAGCGCAGCTGTTCGCATAGCGCTTCCAACGTGCCGAGACCGCGCTGGCGAATCAGCACGTCGATGCCGCCGTCGATGGGCGCATCCAGCGCAATGCGGGTGAGCCGGCGATAGAGCCGGGCCGCCTCGGCGTGTTCGCGCAGTTTTGCCGCGCAGCTCGCCGCGCCGCGGATGCGCAAGAAGGCGACTTCATCCACGCGGTCGAGCAATTCGTCCAGGCTGCCGAAATGCGCGAGCAATGCAGCGGCGGTTTTCGCGCCGATGCCGGGCACGCCGGGAATGTTGTCGACCGCATCGCCGCACAGTGCGAGGAAATCTGCAACTTGTGCCGGATGCACGCCCAACCGCTCGAACACGCCGGACGGACCCCAGCGCAGATTGCGTGCGAAATCCCATTGCTCATCGTGCTCGCCCAGCAGCTGGCCGAAATCCTTGTCGGCCGACACGATCACGCTGCGGAATCCATGCGCACGCAAGCTCCACAGGCTGCTGCCGATCAGGTCGTCCGCTTCGAAGCTGTGGTCGATCAGCACGCGGATGCCGAGCGCTTCGGTCACCGCGCGGCACAGCACGAACTGCCGTTCCAGATCCGGCGGCGGCAGTTCGCGGTTGGCCTTGTAGGCCGGATAGATCGCGTTGCGGAACGAGGTGGTGAGCGACGCATCGAACGCCACGGCCAGATGCGAAGGATCTTCGCGCTCCAGCAGCTCGCACAGAAAACGCGTGTAGCCGTGCACCGCGTTGACCGGATGGCCGTCCGCATCGTGAAACTCGTCCGGCATCGAATGCCAGGCGCGGAACACGTACAGGCTGCCGTCGATCAGATGCGCGGTAGGCAGGCGGGACATGCGTTCAGCCCTTCCATTCGGTAAGCAGGTTGGCGAGTGCGGGACGCTCGCGATCGGGAATTTCCGTCTGCGGCGTGCCGATGTGCACGAAACCGATCACGTTTTCGTGTGCCGCAAGGCCAAGCACGCTGGCGACTTCCGCATCATAAGCGGCCCAGCCGGTAAGCCATTGCGCGCCGAAACCCAGCGCGTACGCGCCAAGCAGGATGTTATAGGCCACATTGCCGGCGCACAGTTTCTGTTCGATCTCCGGAATACCCGCGGCGTGATCGATGCGTGCGATCACCGCGATCACCAGCGGCGCGAAGGTATAACGCAGCCGTTCTTTTTCGCGTTTGGATTCGGGCAGTTCCGGATCGCGGCGAATTGCGCGCTCAGCCAGCAGGGCGCCGAATTTCAGCTTGGCGTCGCCGCGCAGTTCGATCAGGCGAAAGGGAACCAGCTTGCCGTGGTCGGGCACGCGAACGGCGGCTTCCAGCAGTTTGCGCAAGGTGGCGGCGTCGGGCGCGGGTTCGCCAAGCTGGCGCGAAGGCGCGGAATGGCGTTGCTGCAGCAGGGAAAGCGCATCGAGCATGGGGAGGGCGTGCCTGGGAAAACGCTTATCCTACAACTGTCTGCTCCCGGTCACGATGCCTTTCAGTCACGCAGACGCGGGCGCGCCGTGGCTCTACGATCCGCGCACCTTTCCCTGGAGTGCATGCCATGAAGACGCTGAAAAGCGTGGTTGCCATCGTCCTGCTCGCGTTGCTTTCCGGCGCGCACGCCAGCGACAGCGCAACGTCGATCGGTGATGGTTATTTCACGACCGACGATGGCGCACGCATTCACTATCTGCAGGCGGGGCAAGATCATGCGGCGCCGGCCCTGGTGTTGATTCCTGGCTGGACTTTGACGGCGTCGCTGTGGCGCGAGCAATTGCAGCGCTTTTCGCAGCATCGGCGTGTGATCGCGGTGGATTCGCGCTCGCAAGGGGGATCGTCGATCATGCTCAGCGGCAATACGCCGGAGCGCCGTGCACAAGACCTGCATGACTTGCTGGCCTCGCTGCATGTGGAGCGCTGCGTGCTGGTGGGATGGTCGCAAGGTGCACAGGATGTCGCCGCTTATGTGCAGCAATTCGGCACTGCGTCGCTGGCTGGCGTAGTGTTCGTGGATTCGCCAGTTTCCGCCGGCACCAGCGAGCTGGATATCCGCAAGGCATTCAGCAAGGCGATACTTTCGGGATTGTCGCGCTATGCGGCGCATCCGGCCGATTACAGCGCCGGCATGGTGCGTTCCATCTTCAAGCATCCGCCGGCGGATATCGATGCGGTGATCGCGCAGGCGCAACGCACGCCGCCGGCCGTCGGCGCGGCCATGTTGACGGCGGATATCTTCGGCGCCGATCGTCGGCCGGCGCTGGCGAAAATCGATCGTCCCGCGCTGGTCATTGCTGCGGGCGAATCACCGTTGCTCGATGCGCAGAAGGAGATGGCGGCGGCGATACGTGGAGCGCGCTTCCTCATGGTGCCGAATACGCGCCATGCCGTGTTCGTGGATGATCCGCGGACGTTTGATGCGGCGCTGCAGTCGTTGCTCGATGCGGCGGATTCGGCGCGTGGTCCGTAACCAGGCATCTTGATGTGGATCGTTGGGTTACCCCGGATCATGTCCGGGTAACCCAACCGACGATCAGCGATTGGGATCCAGGCGGAATCCGCCTGGCAGCAACGCTTCCACCGTCGTTTGCCGCGTAACGCCCTCTACGTTGGCCAGCAAGACCGGCATGCCGCTGGCGCACAGCTCGGCCATGACCTGACGGCAGGAGCCGCATGGCGTGACCGGTTCGGGCGTGTCGGCGATCACGGCGATCGCGCTGAAATCGCCTGGCTTGCAGCCGGCGGCGATGGCGCTGAACAAGGCGGTGCGCTCGGCGCAGTTGCATAGGCCGTACGCGGCGTTCTCCACGTTGCAGCCGGAGAAGGTGCGGCCGTCCTTGGTCTGTAGTGCGGCACCTACCTGAAAGCGGGAATAGGGCGCATAGGCCAGCTCGCGCGCACGGCGGGCGAGCTCCAATAGCGTGCTGCCGACGATCTGCTCGGACATCGGGATGCCTCTTGGTCGGGCCGGTCAGTCTACCCCGCGGTTGGGCTAGGATGTGAAGCCTCATCCGCAGCAGCAGGAGATGGCCGATGTCGATCACCGTGTCCGCATTGCGTGAAACCGCCGCCGGCGAACGGCGCGTGGCGATCACGCCGGAAGTGGCGAAGAAGTTGCGCGGCAAAGGGCTGCGCGTGCTACTCGAACACGATGCTGGTACGGCTGCCGGTTTTCCGGATGCGGCGTATGCGGAGGTCGAATTTGCCGGCGCCACGGAAGTGTTGGCGCAGGCCGATCTGCTGGCTTGCGTATTGCCGCCCGATGACGCTGCATTGGCGCGCCTGCGCGAAGGCACGGTCGTGCTCGGCCAGCTGCGGCCGCATGGCGCGGCTTCGCGTATCGCCGCGCTGGCGCAAAAGAAGCTCACCGCGTTCGCGCTGGAACTGCTGCCGCGTACCACGCGTGCGCAGGCCATGGACGTATTGAGTTCGCAAGCGGCGGTGGCCGGTTATCGCGCCATGCTGATCGCGGCCGAGAGCGCGCCGAAGTTCTTTCCCATGCTGACCACCGCGGCGGGCACGATCCGGCCCTCGCGCGTGCTAGTGATCGGTGCGGGCGTGGCCGGTTTGCAGGCGATCGCCACGGCGCGTCGTCTTGGCGCGCAGATCGAAGGCTACGACGTGCGCCCGGAAACGCGCGAACAAGTGGAATCGCTGGGCGCGAAGTTTCTGGAACTGGGCGTAAGCGCGGCGGGCAGCGGCGGTTACGCACGCGAGCTCACCGCCGAAGAACGCGCAGCGCAGCAGCAGGCCCTGGCCGATCATCTGAAAGTGTTCGATGCGGTGGTGACGACCGCGGCCGTGCCGGGACGTGCGGCGCCGAAGATCCTCACTGCCGCGATGATCGAGGGTATGAAGCCGGGTGCGTTGATCGTGGATCTCGCGGCCGAAAGCGGCGGCAATTGCGAACTGACGCGTCCGGGCGAACGCGTGGAGCACGGTGGCGTGACCATCCTCGGTCCACTCAACCTGGCGGCCGGTGCGCCGTTGCATGCATCGGAGATGTATGCGCGCAACCTCTACAACTTCATCGAATTGCTGGTGCGCGATGGCGCCTTGCAACCGGATTTCGACGACGAGCTGGTGGCGAAAAGTTGCGTGGCGCGCAGCGGCGAGGCGGTCAACGCGTAGCAGTCATCGAGCGGATCAATGACGCCCTCGGGGCATGCCGAACGCATGCCCCGAGGGCAGGGTGGAACGCGGTCCTATGTGGTCCAGCCATTGCCGCTTCTGTTCCGGTGATTGCTCCAGCCAGCGGCGTCGGAGTTCATCGCGCTGATCGGGCGGCAGTTGCTGGTAGCGCTTGAAGGCGTCGTGCAGTTCCCGCTGCTTTTCCGGCGGCAGGGTGTCGTACAGATGCTGGTTCTGGCGCGCCTGTTCGCGCTGCTCCGGCGTCATTTTCTGCCAGCGGTCGATGCGCTCGCGAATTTCCTGCTGCTTTTCCGGCGGCAGCTTCATCCATTCCTGGGTACGTTGCAGCATGTGTTCCTGGCGCGCCTGCGGCAGGGTGTCCCACTGCGATTGCAGCGGCGCGAGCAGGTACTGCTGGGGTGGGCTGAGGGTGTTCCACGGATGCGTGTTCTGCGCATGCGTGGGCAGCGCGATCATCAGACCGAGCAGGAAGGCCAACAGTGCTGGCAGGCGTACCGTTCGTAGCAGCATGGATCAACGCTTGGCCTGGCTGCCGTCGTTGGCGGCCAGCCAGCTGTAGAAGTCGAGGTTCTGATAAAGGCCGGGGTCGGCCTTGTCGGCGCCGGGCGGCAGATATTCGTTCTCCTGCTCGGCCACGGCAACACCCTGCGGCCTGCCATCCTGCTGCGGACGGGGGGAAGGCTGCCAGATCATCAGTGCCGCCAGCGCCACGGCGGCCAGCGCACCCACCGGCAGCAGTACGCGCGCACGATGATGCGGCGATGCATGGGCGGTGGCGGCTTCCAGTGCGGTGCGGCGCGCCGCGCGCAGCCGGCCGGCGGTCACCGGATCGACGCTTTGGGTCGCCTCCTGGTAGAGCGCGCGAACGCGCTGTTCGAATTGTTTATCGGACGAGTTCATCGCCACGCCTCCAGATGCTCCCGCAGATGTTGCATGGCCCGCGAGAGATGAGTTTTCACACTGCCTTCCGAACAGCCCATGGCGTGCGCGGTTTCGGCCACATCCAGCCCTTCCAGCACGCGCAGCGTGAACGCTTCGCGCTGGCGTTGCGGAAGCCGGCGTACGGCCGCCGCCACGTCTGCGTAGGACTGCTCGCCATGAAGTTTTTCCAAGGGATCCGGACCGGTATCGGCCGGTTCCCACACCGGTAGTTCATCGCCGTCGTCGTCATGCCCGCCGCCCAGCCAGCCCACCACGATCGAGCGCACCTTGCGGCGGCGCTGCAGATCCACGATGCGCCGGCGCAGAATGCCCCAGAACAGCGGGGTCCATTCTTCCGCCGGCTTGCCGCGGTAATGCTTGACCAGGCGCAGCATGGCGTCCTGTACGGCGTCCAGCGCGTCCTCGCGGTTGCCCAGGTGCAGCTCGGCCATGCGGAAGGCGCGCCGCTCCATGCTGGCCAGGAAGGCATCCAGGCTCGCCGGTACGGCCTGGCCCTGCGGCGCAAGCAGTTCCGCCTCGAAAACGGCTGAGACGCTGTTCATGGCGCCGGTCTCCGGATCGTCGGGGCGAGCATCCTGGGGCTCCATCGGTTCGACTCTCGACATCAACGCGCGGCGCCCGCGCGGGTTGACGTTAGGCCGCCCCTACCGGCCGTGGCGGCCTCCCCTGACTGCCGCGCGGCATGGATTGCAGCATCCCGGCCACCGTATGATGCGGCGAATGTGACCGATTGGCGGGGGAAGGACATGCTGGATGGGTTCCTGGCGCTCTACATCTTCATGCTGGCCGCGTTTACGGGCTACGAAATCATCGCGCGGGTGCCGGTGATCCTGCACACGCCGTTGATGTCCGGCTCCAATTTCATTCACGGCATTGTGCTGGTTGGGGCCATGATCGCGCTAGGGCATGCCCGCACGCCGTTCGAAATGGCGATCGGTTTCATCGGCGTACTCCTGGGTGCCGGCAACGCCGCCGGCGGTTACGTGGTGACTGAACGGATGCTGGAGATGTTCAAGTCCAGCAAGCCGGGGCAGGGCCGTGGGGAGGCCAAATAATGGCCTGGACCCAGAGCTTGATCGATGCCTGTTACTTCATCGCCGCACTGCTGTTCATCCTTGGCCTGAAACGCATGAGTTCCCCGCGCACCGCGCGCGGCGGCATCGTGTGGGCGGGCTTCGGCATGCTGCTGGCGGTGGTGGCCACGCTGCTGCTGCCGGACATGCAGCACCGCGGGCTGATCATCGCCGCCGTGCTGATCGGCGTGGCGGCGGCGTGGTGGTCCGGCCGGCGCGTGGCGATGACCGCGATGCCGCAGATGGTGGCGCTGTACAACGGCATGGGCGGCGGCGCGGCGGCGGCGATCGGCGCTTCGGAACTGGTCGGGCATGCGCAGAGCGCGATGGTCGTGGCGCCGAACACCTTTCCGCTGATGCCGGAAAGCTGGTCGCCGCTGCACGGGGTGGTCACCGTGGCGCCGCTCAGCCCGGTGGCGCTCGCCTTGGGCGTGCTGGGCGCGCTGATCGGCTCGGTGAGTTTTTCCGGTTCGCTGATCGCCTTCGCCAAGCTGCAGGGCTGGCTGGACCGGCGTTTCGTTTTTCCGGGCCAGCAGGTGGTGAACCTGCTGGTGCTGGCGGCGGCGGTGGGCATTGGCGTGTACCTGGCCACCGGGCATCTGGTGCTTGCGCTGGTGTGCGCGTTCTTCGTACTGGCCTTGCTGTTCGGCGTGCTGATGACGCTGCCGATCGGCGGCGCCGACATGCCGGTGGTGATTTCGCTCTACAACGCCTTTACCGGCCTGGCGGTGGCGTTCGAAGGCTACGTGCTGCAGAACGAGGCGATGATCATCGCCGGCATGGTGGTGGGTGCCGCCGGTACGCTGCTGACGCAGTTGATGGCCAAGGCGATGAATCGCTCGATCGGCAATGTGCTGTTCGGCAGCTTCGGCGCCGCTTCGGGTGCGGTGGCGCAGGCCATCGGCGGCAGCCAGAAGCCGATCGAAGCCGCGGATGCGGCGGTGATGATGGCCTACGCCGAACGCGTGGTGATCGTGCCGGGCTACGGCATGGCCGTGGCGCAGGCGCAGCACAAGGTGTGGGAATTCGCGCAGCAGCTGATCGCGCGCGGGGTGAAGGTGAAGTTCGCCATCCATCCGGTGGCCGGCCGCATGCCTGGCCATATGAACGTGCTGCTGGCCGAGGCCGGCGTGCCGTACGACCTGATCGTGGACATGGAAGACATCAATCCGGAGTTTCCTGTCACCGACGTGGTGCTGGTGATCGGCGCCAACGACGTGGTCAACCCGGTCGCCAAGACCGATCCCGCCTCGCCCATCTACGGCATGCCGATTCTCGACGTGGCCGAGGCCAAGCAGGTGATCGTGGTCAAGCGCGGCAAGGGCACCGGTTTTGCCGGCATCGAGAACGCGCTGTTCTACGCCGACAACGCGCGCATGCTCTACGGCGACGGCCAGGCGGCGGCCGGGCAATTGGTGTCGGAACTGAAAACGCTGGACGCCTAGCGCGGCTTGCGTGGGACGGCTGGTGTACGCAGGGCGGTGATCACCGCTACCACCATGCCGGCCAGCGCCCAGGCGATATCCAGCTTGCCGGTGCCGAAGCGCGCGAAATCCAGCAGCATCGACGCGCCTGCCGTGCGCATCGCATGCACCAGGCCGTAGCCCATCATGGCGGCCAGGTTTACGGAGGCGATCAGCACGCGCAGGTACGCACTGGCTATTAAAGTGGCGAGCGCCGCCAGCAGTGCCGCATTCCACTTCCTGCCGTGCACCCATTGCCGCATCGCAATGCCCAGCAGCCAGCCCGCCGGCACCGCCAGCCACGGCAGTGGGCGATGGAAGAACACGCTGGGCAGCAACCAGACGGCGCCGGCCGCCAGGCCCAGCATTACCGCGCAGCACAGCGCGAAGCATTCGCCGACGATCTGGCGCACGGTCATGGGCGCTCGCTACGGTAGGGTGGGGAGATGGTCACGCGTTGTCCTGCATGGCAAAGCGCGCATCTTAACGGGATTACGCCGGCTTCTACCCGGCGGCCCCTTGAGATTGGCCGAATCAACCTGATTGTGCAGGACATCCCCCACAGGCGGCCGGCATAATAGAAGGCCTGACAGCCGTCGAGCGGCTTCCCCATGATTCATCCAACGCACGATTCATCAGAGACGGCATGAGCGGTTTCAGTCTTAGCAGCGAGCCTTTCACCCTGGAACGCGATTGCAATGCGGTCATGGTGCCCCAGGGCGAAAACGTGGTGCTGCCCGCCGGCCAGGTGGGTTACATCACGCAGGCGCTCGGCGGCAGCTTCACCGTGTACGTGGAAGGCAACCTGTTCCGCATCGCCGGCAACGACGCCGATGCGCTGGGCAAGGAGCCGCCGCCGCCGCTCGAACTCCCGGACAACGCCACCGACTCGGACGTCGAAGCACTGGTGTGGCAGCAATTGCGCACCGTGTTCGATCCGGAAATCCCGATCAACGTGGTCGAACTGGGCCTGGTCTACGACGTGAGCCTGGAAACCGTCGCCCCCGAAGAGCGCAAGGTGTACGTCAAGATGACGCTGACCGCGCCGGGCTGCGGCATGGGTGACGTGCTGATCGACGATGCGCGCACCAAGCTGGAGCTGATTCCCACCATCAAGGAAGCGGACGTCGACCTGGTGTTCGACCCGCCGTGGAATCACTCGATGATGTCGGAAGTGGCAAAGCTCGAAACCGGCATGCTTTGATGTAGGTTGGGGTGCAAACCCCAACGCCGCTACGTTCGCCGATTCGAGATGTTGGGGTTTGCACCCCAACCTACGTCAGTTGCGCACTTCCTCGAAGCGGTTCGCTTCGCGATTCTTGCGCACCTTGGCCGGATCCCACACGCGGCCGTTCATCGCGATATACACGCCGTCCGGCAGCGTTTGCACCGCCGCCACCGCGCAGCCGACGTTGAACACCGCATCCGAACCCTGGAAACGCGCCGGATTGAGCGCGCCGGTGAGCACGATCACCTTGCCCTTGAGCGAGGCCAGTTCCTGCGCGGTTTCCACCATGGTGTCGGTGCCGTGCGTCACCAGCACATGACGGCTGGGTTGGGCTTCGATGGTGGAGCGGATCAGCGCACGGTCTTCCTGCGTAATGTGCAGGCTGTCCTTGCGCAGGATCGGAATGACGTCGAACTGGAACGCCACACCGAGCTGGCTGAGGATGTCGCCGATCTGTGGCGCGCCGATCTTGTAGTCCGACTTGTCGTCGAAGTAGATCTTGTCGATGGTGCCGCCGGTGGTGACGATGGTCAGATGCTGCATGATCGAGGGCGTCCAGGAGGGAGCCGGCATTTTAACCGCAGTTGCTCACTCCAGCAGCAGGCGGCTGTCTTCCTCGTTGGTGTCGGAAAGGCGAAGCAGGCCGTGACCGAGAAAACGCCGCATCGCCGCGGCCGGCCGCTGGTCGCGTGGCGACGACCATGCCGCCTGGCGCGCCAGCAGTGCGATGGCGGCGCAACGCGCCAGGGTGAAGGCCACGCCACGGGCGCCGGCTTCCAGTTCCGCGCGTTCGATTTTCTTTGCGTCCAGGTGCAAGGCGGTGGCGTCCAGCGCGGCCTGCACGGTGAACGATGCCTGCGCGTTGTGCGCCTTGGCCAGCCATTCGCCGATCAGCTTGCGCAACGCGGCGAAACTGTCGTGCCCCGCCAGCGCGCGCAGGCTGTCCAGCGACAGCACGTTGGTGGTGCCTTCCCAGATCGCATACACCTGCGCGTCGCGCAGCAACTGCGGCAAGCCGGTGTCTTCGATGTAGCCGGCGCCGCCGAAACACTCCAGTGCTTCGGAGCACAGGCTCACCGCCATCTTGCCGGTCCACAGTTTCGCCAGCGGCGTAAGCAATCTCAGTGCGGCCGCTTCGTGTGGCGTGGCGACGCTTTGCTCGACGCGTCCAAGCAGATGCGCCACCTCGAACGTCAGCGCGAATGCGCCTTCGAATTCGGCTTGCATGTCGGCGAGCGTCTGCGCATGCAAGGGTTGTTCGCGCAATGGACGTCCAAACGCACGGCGCCTTGATGCGTAATCGCGCGCAAGACTGATGCCGCGCGCCATGCTGGCGAGAGCGCCGATCGCGTTCCAGGTGCGCGTGATGTTGAGCATCGGCGCCACCTGGCGCACGCCGTGTGCGAGCTCGCCCAGCGGCCAAGCGGGCAGGCCATCGAGATGAATCTCCGCGGTGGGCAGTTCCTGCGTGCCGAGCTTGTCTTTCAGGCGATCGATGATCAGCTCCGGCTTGCGCGCCTGGCCGTCCATCGTTTCCACGTAGAACAGCGCAAGCGACGCGGGACCGGCGGCCGCACCTTCCGGACGCGCCAGTGCCAACGCGGCTTCGCCCACCACTGCGGAACTGAACCATTTGCGGCCATAAAGACGCCATTGCCCGTCGGCGTCCTGCCGCGCCACGGTTTCGGTATGGCCGACGTCGGAGCCACCGGTGTTTTCCGTCATCCATTGCCCGGAGAGCCAGAAATCGTTCGCGTCGCAGCTGAGGAAATGCGGCAGCGCGCGCTCGATCAGCGCCTGGTTGCCGGAGGCCTTGAGCGCAGTGGCGGCGCCATCGGTCATCGCCAAGGGACAGGTGTAGAACTCGCTGGCTACGTGATAGACGTAGGCGCGTGCGAATTCTTCCAGCCGTGCGTGCTCGTGGGATTCGTGTCCGGACGCGAGAATCGCATGGCGCGTGGTGAGCGCCGGGCCTTCCTGCCACGCCGCGGTCAATTCGACGCGGTCGACACGACGGCCCCATGCATCCCATTGCGTCAGCACCGGCTTGCGGCGCGTGCTGCGGTTGCTGCGTTCGAACGCCATCAGCGCGTAGTCGCCCAGCGCATCGAGATCGGCATCCAGTGCGGCGCGCCGCTCGTTCGGCAGGACGCGATCGAGCAGGGCGGTCAGCAGGCGATCGCTGCGATACGGATGCGCAAGTTGCGGAGCGTCTTGCAGGAATCCCATGGCACTCACCTCGACGAGCCTTGGCGTAGGTTGGGCGGCGACTCAGCCCAACCTACCACGCTTGGCCTTCACCCCGGTTCCCAGCGCGCCGATCACTATCAGGGCGAACAAGATTTCCAGCATCGCGGGCACGCGTTCCTGCGCCGAACTCCAGCTTTCGGCCACGCCGTGGCAGAAATAGAACAGGTTGAGCATGCCGACCCACAGCAAGGCGCGGCGCACGTTGCCGATCGCCAGCAGCGGCAGCAGCAAAGGAATCACCGCCACGGCCAAGGCCCACCCCATCGGCATCCGTTGCGGCGGAAACAGCCACGCGTACCACGCGCATTGCAGCAGGATCTGCGCGATCCACGCCGCCACGCCGATGCGATTCACCAGTCCCGATCGCGACGTCACGCTTGAGTCGCCAGCTTGCGCGCGGTATCGGCCAGGCGCCGACCCAGGGCACGCGCCAGCTCACGTTCGTGTTCGGTGATGGCGTTCTCGCCCTTGCTGCCGGCCACATGGCTGGCGCCATAGGGCGTGCCGCCGCTCTGCGTGTGGCTCAGTGCGGCCTCGGTATAAGGGATGCCCAGCAACAGCATGCCGTGGTGGAGCAGGGGCAGCGCCATGCTCAGCAAGGTCGACTCCTGCCCGCCATGCATGGTGCTGGTGACGGTGAACACGGCCGCCGGTTTGCCGACCAGGGCGCCGCTCGCCCATTCGGCGCCGGTGCTGTCCAGAAAATGCTTCAGCGGCGCGGCCATGTTGCCGAAGCGCGTCGGGCTGCCCAGGGCCAGACCGACGCATTCGTGCAGATCCTGCTTGCTGACGTAGGGCGCGCCTTCTTCCGGCTCCGGCGGCTGCGCCACTTCCGTTACCGGCGCCACCGGGGGCACCTGGCGCAGGCGTGCGCGCATGCCGGGAATTTCCTCCACGCCCCGGGCGATCAGACGCGCCATCTGGGCGGTGTGGCCGGTGCGGCTGTAGTACAGGATCAGGATATCGCTCATCAATTTGTTGGGTCGTCTGGACGGTATGGGGTAGTGTACGGGCGAGATCATGGATGTTGACGTATGAACTTGCCTTTCGATCGTGACCGCACAGTGAGCCTGGGCCGCTTTCTCTGGCGGCGCTTTCTCGACGACAAGTGTTTCGAGACGGCCGGTGCGCTTTCCTACACCACGCTGGTGTCGCTGGTGCCGCTTACCGTGGCGGTGCTGGCCATGTTCGCGGCGTTTCCGATGTTTGAGGAAGCGCGCGACACACTGATCAATTTCGTCTTCAGCAATTTCGTGCCGGCAGCGGGAGAGACGGTGCAGAAGACGCTGCTGGATTTTGCTTCCAACGCAAGCAAGCTGACCGGCATCAGCGTGCTGATGATGCTGTTCAGCGCGGTGTCGATGATGATCAGCATCGAAGATCGCCTCAACCGCATCTGGCAGGTGCGCAATCATCGGCCGTGGGGGCCGCGTCTGTTGCTGTATTGGGCGGCGCTCACGCTGGGGCCGATCCTGGTGGTCGGCGGCATCGCCGTCACTTCATACGTGGCGGCTGTGCCGATGCTGCGCAGTGCCAGTGCGCAACTTGGCGTGGCGCAGGAACTGCTCAAGGCGCTGCCGTTCGTGGTGACGTTCCTCACACTGTGGCTGATGTACACCACCGTTCCCAACCTGCGCGTCAACAAGAAGCACACAGCCATCGGCGCTTTGCTGGGTGCGCTGCTGTTCGAATTCGCGCGCTGGGGCTTTACCCATTACGTACAGAGTGCGCACAACTATCAGCAGATCTATGGCGCGCTGGCGATCATTCCGCTGCTGCTGTTATGGATCTACCTGTCGTGGGTGATCGTGATTCTGTGCGCGTCGCTCTCGGCATCGCTCTCCGCATTCGAGTACCAGAAGCCGTGCGATGCGATGCCGGCGGGTTCGGAATTCCTCGGCTTGCTGGTGGTGCTGCGCCACTTCGTGGACGCGCAGCGCGCGGGGCGTTGCGTGGATCCGCTTGCCATTCGCGCCGCCGAACCTTGCCTGCGCAGCGAAGCGATCGCCACCTATTTCGATGACCTGGCGCGCGGTGGGCTTATTCATCGCGGCGAGACCGGCGGCTGGTCGCTGGTGCGCAGCCTCGACAACACCGATCTGTTGCACGTCTATCAGCACAGCGGCTATCGCTTGCCGCTGAATCCGCCCGAGCAGGCCGCCGCCGCCGGCATCGAGCTGCCGCCGGAACTGCTGTCCGCGCTCACGCGCCTGGCGCATTCGCTCGATGCGACGCTGGGTACCCGCCTGGACAAGGTCTATCCTGTCCGCACTTCGCCGGCGCCTACGCGCCCGGTTTCACACCCGCAGGAATCGGAAACATGAAGTTGTTCGCATCACGCCTGTTGCTGGCCGCCTGCCTGTTGGCCGCACCGGCCTACGCCGCCATGCCGGCGCAACCTTCACTGAAGGTGACGACACTGGACGGCAAACCCTACGACCTGGCCGCGCAACGAGGGCATTGGGTGATCGTGAACTTCTGGGCGACATGGTGCGTGCCGTGCATCAAGGAACTGCCGGAGATTTCGCAATTCGTGAAGTCGCATCCGGACATCCGCGCCATCGGCATCGCCTATGACGACACCGATCCGGCCGATATCCGTGCGTTTCTGGACAAGCATCCGGTGAGTTTTCCGGTGGCACAGGTCACCATGGACAAGCCGCTCACCGATTTCGACGAACCGCGCGGCCTGCCTACGACCTATCTGATCGGTCCGGACGGCAAGGTCGCCAAGCATTTCATGGGGCCGATCACGCCCGCAGCGCTGAGCGCAGCCATCGGCCATTGATGCCATGAGCAGCGCGCGTTTCCTGGTCAGCGGCAAGGTGCAAGGCGTGTTCTTTCGCGCCAGTGCGCGCAACGAAGCGCTGCGGCTAGGTCTGCATGGGCACGCGCGCAATCTATCCGATGGCAGCGTGGAAGTGGTTGCCAAGGGTAGCGATGAAGCGCTGAAGGAACTGGAGCAATGGCTGCGCAAGGGGCCACCAGCGGCGCGGGTAGATGAACTGATTCGCAGCCGACACGATGGCGATGTGCAAAGCGGATTTTTTGTTTTTTAGCTGCGTTGTTCTTTCAAGGCGAAGATATCCAACGACGCAGGATAAGACTGGTCACCTCACCGTCATTCCGGCGAAAGCCGGAATCCAGTTTCAATACGTTGTGCGAAGCACTCAAAACCTAAGTTAAGTTGTGTCCTTCGGACGCGTATTTGAACTGGATTCCGGCTTTCGCCGGAATGACGTAAGGAATGTCGAACATCTCGAGGACATACAGACACTCGAGCGCGAACTACAAATCCACATCGGTCGGCGGCCGCCCAATCCGATAGCGCGCGCTGACCGTTCGCACGACACGACGAAAATCCGCCGCAAAGCTCTTGATGTCGAACACCGGACTGGTAGCGCGCTGCTGTTGCAGATGACGCCGCAAGGCCGCCAACGCTTCCGGATGATTTCCCAGCTCGGTCGCCATGCCGATGAACGAGGTGTTGTCGCCCATGATCAACTCGGGCAGGCCAAGGTGATGCAGCAAGCTGGTGACGGTGCGCGAGGCCATGGTTTCGCCGGTGCGGGTGAGCACCGGGCATCCTGCGCGCAGTGCGTCCGATGCCGTCGCACGTGAGTTCACCGGCAAGGTGTCCAGATAAAGATCGACATGCGCATAGCGCGCCAGATAATCCGCATACGGCATGCGCGGCATGAACACGATGCGCTCCGGCGCAATCTCGAGCGCACTGGCCGCGCGTCGCAGGCGTTCGTCCGCATCGGCCGGTCCGGCCAGCAGCCACAGCACGCTGCCGGGTACCTGCTGCAGGATCAGCATGCAGCGCGCGAACATGGCCGGATTGATCGCCTGGGTTTCCTGCAGGCAGGCGAACACCACGCCGGTTTCCGGCAATCCGCAGGCGGCGCGCGAGGGCGGTTGGGCCTGGATGCGGTCCGGATCGTTTGGCTGCTGGCAGCGTGAGAGTCGGATCACCTTCTCGCTGACGTGCGCGCGCAGTTCCTGTGGAAGTACGATCTTGTCGGTCAGCAGATAGTCCATCCACGGCGCGCCGGAACTGCCGGTGTAGCCGAGCCAGCCGATCTGGACCGGCGCCGATCGCAACGACATCAGCTCCGCGTTGCCATGACTGCGATAGCCGTTGAGATCGAACAGCACTTCGATGCCGGCGCCATGGATCAGGCTGGCGACCTGCGCGCGATTCAATGCCGAAGCGTCGTGCAGGGTGGCGGCGGCCGCAAGGCGCCGGCGTATCGCGCTGCCGTCGTCGGGCGTGGTGGCGAACAGATGGACGTCCAGATCGCTATCGCCGAGCGCCTCGATCAGCGCGGCAAGGTGATGGCTGACGGCCGTTTCGTGAAAGCCCTCGGCCAGCAGGCCGACGCGGATCGGCGCATCTGGCAGCGGCACCGTATGACGCAGGTTGAGCTGCTGGCGGAAGGCGGATACCTGGCCTTCGATCAGCGCGGCATAGGTTTTCGCGCATTGCAGCTGCAGCGCGGCGTCGGTGTCTTCGCACAGGAAGGCGAACGGATGGATGCCGGTTTCGCCTTCGGACACGGCGCGGATCACACGCTCGCTGAGCGCATCGATATCTTTCCAGCGATACAGCCGGCGGCGCGCGAACAACAATTGCCCGGTGATCGGCACCGAACCGGGCGCGCGCGCCAGCGCATCGGCGAATGCGTCGTGCGCGCCGGCGAGATCCTCGGCTTCATCCAGCATCAGGGCGGCCTGGAACATGTACTGCACGTTGTTCTGCGCCAGCTTGCCGGCGCGCAGCAGCGAAGCGCCGGCTTCTTTCGGGCGACGCTGCATATGCAGCAGGTGGCCCAGCATGGCGTACGCGACGTCGGCGTCCGGCGCCTGCTGCAGCACCTGGCGCACCAGGGTTTCGGCCTCTGCCAGACGGCCCAGTTCCATTTCAGCGCCGGCGAGATTGAGGCGGATGGCCGGATGCTGCGGCATGCTTTTCAAAGCCTGGGCGAAGGCGTCGCGCCCTTGCGCGTGCTGACCGGTGGACATGTAGGCCGTGCCCAGCGCCTGCAGCAGGGCGGGGTTTCCCGGCGCTCTCGCCAGCGCCTTGTTCAAACGCTCGATGGCGGCGCCGGTACGGCCGTCGGCCATGGCGAGGCTGGCCAGGTTGCACTGCAACTCGATGTTGTCGGGCGCCAGTTCGGCGGCGCGATTCAACGCCACTTGCGCTTCGCGCCGGCGCCCCAGGCGCAGCAGCGCCACGCCGTGCAGGCGGATCAGGTCGGCCGAAACCGGAAACTGCCGCCGCGCCATCGCTGCCGATTGCGCCGCTTCTTCGTTGGCGCCGCGCTGCAGCAGCTCGCCGAGTTTTTGCAGCGTGGAAGCGATGTCGGTGGCTGAAACGTCGGTCATCGTAAAGCGAGCCTGGCAAGCAACTGCGAACGCGCGGCATGGCGCGTCATTCCGGCCTGAAGCCGGAACAACCCACCGGGTAGCGCGAAATCCCCCTGCAACAACCCTAGATTACCTCGCCGCCGGCGCGACTCAATGCCCCGCCAGCGACTTCAGTTCATCGGCCTGATGCTCCCGCGTGAGTGCGCCGAACAGCTCCTCCAGTTGTCCTTGCATGACATCCGGCAGGTTGTGCAGATCCAGGCCGATACGATGGTCGGTGATCAGGTTGTCCTTGTAGCGATACGTGCGAATGCGCTGGCTGCGGTCGCCGGTGCCTACCTGCAGGCGACGCGACTGCGCCTGCTCGGCGGTCTGCTTGGACTGCGCCTCGTCCAGCAGGCGCGCTTTCAGCAGGCTCATCGCGCGGGCGCGGTTCTTGTGCTGGCTGCGTTCGTCCTGGCATTCCACCACGATGCCGCTGGGCAAATGCGTGATGCGGATCGCCGAATCGGTCTTGTTGACGTGCTGGCCGCCGGCGCCGGAGGCGCGGAAGGTGTCGATCTTCAGGTCCGCGGAGGAAATGGCGATGTCGTCGATCTCGTCCATTTCCGGCAGCACCGCGACGGTAGCGGTGGAGGTGTGCACGCGCCCCTGCGATTCGGTCACCGGCACACGCTTGACGCAATGCACGCCCGATTCGAATTTCAGGCGCGAGTACGCACCCTTGCCTTCGATGCGCGCGATGATTTCCTTGTAGCCGCCGTGCTCGCCCGGGTGTTCGCTCAGCACTTCCACCTGCCAGCGCTGGCGCTCGGCGTAGCGCGTATACATGCGGAACAGGTCGCCGGCGAAGATCGCCGCCTCGTCGCCGCCGGAACCGGCGCGCACTTCCAGGAACAGATTGGCTTCGTCGCGCGGGTCCTGCGGAATCAGCAGCAGTTGCAACTGGTTCTCGAGTTCGGCCGTGCGTGCCTGCAGGCGGGTAATGTCTTCGGCCGCCATGTCGCGCAGTTCGTCGTCTTCCAGCATGGCGTGCGCATCGGCGAGTTCGCGCTCGGTGTTGGCCAGTTCGCGCATGGCGTCGGCGACCGGCTGCAGCTGCGCGTATTCGCGCGAGAGTTCGCGAAAACGGGTGGTGTCGGCCAGCACGTTGGGCTGGCTGAGCAGCAGGGCGAGTTCTTCGTGGCGTTCGACGGTGGCTTCGAGTTTGCTGCGGATGGATGGGGTCATGAAAAGGGCGCTGGCGAAAAGAGGAGGCGGCGAAAAACGTGCGTAGCGCGGCAGCCAGCCGCCCTCGCTATTCGTCGTCGCCGGTGCCCGCTTTTTCGCTCTCGTCCAGGCCGTACAGGCGGCCGGCGGCGTGCAGCAGATCGTGATCGCCGGTGAGCGTGGCCTCGCGCAGCCGCGCGCTGGGGTGATGCAGCAGTTTGTTGGTCAAGGTATTGGCCAGGAACGCCAGCGCTTCGTCCGGCGATTTGCCGCGCGCAAGCATGGCGCGGGCTTTTTCGAGCACCTGGTCGCGATAGCTTTCGGCATGCACGCGCAGGTCCATCGCGGGATTGCGGATGGTCAGCGCGCGGCGCCAGGCCATGTAGCGCTCGACTTGCAGATCGATGATGGCGTCGGCTTCGCGCGCGGCTTGCTCGCGCGAGCGGCGGTTGTCGTCGATCACCTGGCGCAGGTCGTCGATGCCGTAGAGATAGACGTCCTCCAGTTCGCCCACAGCCGGATCGATATCGCGCGGCACGGCGATGTCGACCATGAACATCGGCTTGCGGCGGCGCGCGGCGATGGCCTTTTCCACCATCGGGCGCGTCAGCACCGGTTCGCGCGCCGCGGTGGAGGCGATGACGATATCGGCTTCGGCCAGATGCTGCGGCAGATCGTGCAGCGAGACGGCATAGCCACCGTAGCGGCCGGCCAGCTCCTGCGCATTCTCCAGCGTGCGATTGGCCACGATCAGCCGGCGCACCTGTTTTTCCGCCAGATGGCGCACCGCCAGCTCGATGGTGTCGCCGGCGCCAATCAGCAGCACGCACGCCTGGCGCAGATCGGTGAAGACGCGCTCGGCCAACCGCACGGCAGTGAACGCCACCGATACCGTGTGCGCGCCGATGCGCGTATCGGTGCGCACGCGCTTGGCGACGGCGAAGGTGTGCTGCAGCAGGCGATCCATCGAGGTCTTCAGTGCATGCGCTTCACGCGCCTGCTGGTAGGCATCCTTCACCTGGCCAAGAATTTGCGGTTCGCCCAGCACCATCGAATCGAGGCCGGTGGCGACGCGAAACATGTGGCGCACGGCGGCTTCGTCATCATGGCGATACAGGAACTCGTCAAGCTTGCCGGGAGTCAGATGGTGATGCCGGCTAAGCCATTCCTGCGGCACGTTTTCCGCGCCAGCCGTTACGCTCACGTAAAGTTCGGTACGGTTGCAGGTGGAAAGGATCAGCGCTTCGTCAACGCCCGGTTCGTGCGCAAGCTCGCGCAGGGCCGCGCCGGTTGCATCTTCGTCGAACGCCACCTGTTCGCGCAGGCTGACCGGCGCGGTGAGATGGTTGAGCCCGAGGGCGATCAGCTTCATGACGTGATGCGAGTGGGAGCGGCAGGCGTTGGCCGGCGTAGACTAGACATATCCGGTTCTAAGTCGGAACCGAGGGATTCGTTGGAGGAATAGTGTGCTGAGCGGAGCGGTCGAGTTCAAGCAAGTGCGGCGATGGGTAGCGGGTGGATGGATCGTGCTTGTCCTGACCGGGTGCGCAGCGGTACCTCAGCGGACAAGCTCGCCATCGTCCGCATCGGCCCAGCCGTTGGCGAAGGTGGTCGTCGCCACGCCGGACCTGGACCACGATTTGATGGCCCAGCTGCTGGCGGGTGAATTGGCGTTGTCCAGCGCCGATCTCAAGGCCGCCTCGCAGTCGTACGACAAGGCGATGATGATCTCCAACGATCCGGAAGTGGCGGGCAAGGCCGCCGCGCTGGCCATCGCCATCCACGATGCGGACGCCGCGCACCGCGCCATCGACCGCTGGCAGGTGCTCGGCGCGACGCCGGCGCAGCTGGCCCAGGCCCGCGCCCAGCTGGCGGTGGAGCAGGGGCAGGCCGACGAAGCGCGCCGCCAGCTGTCGGCCCTGATCGCCAGCGGCGACAAGGACGCCTGGCGCATGTTCGGCCGCGTGCTGATCGGCAGCCGCGATCCGGCGCTGGCCGGCAACCTGCTGGAATCCCTGGCCACGCCCGAGCACCTGCCGGCAGACCCCAAGGCGTGGCTGGCGATGAGCGAGCTCGGCGAGCAGTTGAATCGTCACGGCTACGCCCAGCAGATCGCCGATGGCGCGCTGAAACGGTTCGGCACCGCCGAAACCTACGCCTGGGCCGCGCAGTTGAAGCTCAACAATGGCGATCGCAGCGGCGGCCTAAGCCTGCTGCGCCAGGCGCAGGTGAAGGATCCGAACAATATCGGCCTGCGCCTCACCTACGCCTCCCTGCTGGGCCAGAGCGGCCAGTACGCGCAAGCCTCGCATCTGTTGGAAAAAGGCCCGCAGACCGCGCAGACCTACGCCCTGCGCGCCGCCCTGGCCGCCAACGCCAAGGACAACAAGACCCTGCAGCAGGTCTACAACCAGCTGTCGCAGGCGCCGGAAGACGTGCGCGCTTCCAGCGCCTACCTGCTGGGCCAGCTGGCCGAAGTGCTGGGCCGCAAGGAAGAAGCATTGAAGTGGTACGACCAGGTGCCGGACGAAGACGAGCACGCCTTCGACGCCGACCTGCGCAGCGCGATCCTGCTGCAGGACCTGGGCCGCAGCGCGGAAGCGCATCAGCAGCTGGCCGAGATGCAGACGGACTACCTCGACCAGCCGGCGCAGTTGCGGCGCGCCTATGAAGTCGACGCTGACCTGTACTTGCGCGAGAAGCGCTATGCCGAGGCGATCGACTCCTTCAGCCACGCGCTGCAGGTAGCGCCGGACGATCCGGATCTCTTGTACGGGCGCGGACTGGCGTATGCGGAAATCGGGAAAATCGATCCGGCCGTGGCCGATTTTCGCCGCCTGCTGCAGATCAAGCCGGGCGACATCGACGCCAGCAATGCGCTGGGTTTCACCCTGGCCGATTCCGGACGCGACCTGAGCGAAGCAGAGCAGCTGATTGCCGCTGCGCGCGCAGCGAAGCCGAACGATCCTTCGATCGCCGATTCCTGGGGCTGGCTGCAATATCGCCTTGGCCACCTGGATCAGGCCGCCGAAGTGCTGCGCAGCGCGTGGCAGGCCGGCAAGGATGCCGACGTCGGCGTGCATCTGGGCGAAGTGCTGTGGAAGCAAGGCCGGCGTGACCAGGCCCAGCAAGTGTTCGACGAAGTGCGACGCGTGGATCCGCGCAACACCACCCTGCAACAGACCTTGAAGCGCCTGCAGCCATGAAAAAACTCCTACGCGTTTTCGCAGCGCTCGCGCCGCTGCTGCTGGCCGCGTGCGCGCCGACGCAACTGGTGCGCAACAAGGGCGATGCCGCCGCATTGGCACAGCAGGCCGCGCGCGAGCAGCAGTTGGCGAACGCCAATCACTGGGTCTTGGAAGGCCGGCTCGGTGTATCCAACGGACGGGACGCCGGCAGCGGCGGCTTTACCTGGACCCAGGACGGCGACCACTACGAATTCGTTTTCCGCACGCCGATCACCGGCAAGAGCTATCGCCTCACCGGCAACCCGGACGGCGCCGAGCTCGATGGCGCCGACGGCGGTCCGCAGCGCGGGCCGAATGCTGAAGCGCTGATGCGCCGCGCCCTGCATTGGGAAGTTCCGCTGGATGAATTGCGCGCGTGGGTGCTGGGTTTGCGCGCACAGGGCGCCGACGCGGAGCTGAGTTTCGGCAACGACCGTCTGCCCTCGATGCTGCAGCAGGACGGCTGGACGGTGACGTATCCGCTGTGGGATACGACGCGCCAGCCGCCGCTGCCAGCGAAAGTGTTCGCCGAGAAGCCGCCGTACAAGGTCAAACTGGCGATCCAGTCGTGGACGATGCAGTGAGGTTTTCGCTTTCGCGTTAGTCTCGCCATCCACGTTCCATCAAGCCCAGGAATCTGCCGTGCCCTTCCATATCCAGCGCGCTACCGCCGCCCACATCGACGTGATCTGCGACATCGAGCGCGCTGCGGTGGAATTGTTTCGCGATCACGCGGCATGGCGGTTCTATTCGCGCCTGTCGATTCCCAAAGATCTGCTGGCGGAGGAAATCCGTCGCGGCTTTGTCTGGGTGGCGGTGGACGATGGCAGCGGCGAAGCCGTCGGGTTCATCTGGCTCGACGTGGAATTGCACGCCGACGTGGTGAGCATCGCCGAAATCGACGTGCTGCCGGCGTTCCATCGGCAGGGCATCGGCTCGGCGCTGCTGGAGCATGCCTGCAACTGGGCGAGCGAGAAGGGCTATCGCCGCATCGACCTAGGCACGCTGCCCGACGTGCCCTGGAACGCGCCGTTCTACGCCCGGCACGGCTTCATGGTGGTCGACAAGGACGATCCGGCGTTCGCCTACGCACGCGAGCGCGATCGCGAAAACGGGTTTCCGGATGCGTTGCGGGTGTTCATGTCGCGCACGCTTTCGTCGTGAGCGCAGCGGCGCGGTCAGCAATTTGAATTGACACGCATGGCGGTCCCCGCCACAATTTTCCTTCTTTGTTTCCCGGCGGCCACTGCTTGCCACAGCGAGCGGCGCGGAGCTGAGCCGGGGCAAACTAGCAACGAATCATTGGGGCGTCGCCAAGCTGGTTAAGGCACGGGATTTTGATTCCCGCATGCGTAGGTTCGAATCCTACCGCCCCAGCCATTTACCACAGGGGCTCGAACGAGCCCCTGTTCGTGCAGTCCGAAGGATGGATTGCCGTCGCATCGGGCACTTGCGTGTTCGATGTTTTTCAAGCTCCATTCGGGCATGTGCCGAAGGGGTGGCTGGGTGGGGCGGAGCGCACCTTTCCAGCTGAGCTGACTCAATGCCTGGTTTCGAGGAAACAATCGTGGATACGTCCAGCCCGATGCTGTTTACCGGCAATGCGCACCGTGCCCTGGCCGAAGACATCGCTCATCGCCTCGGCATTCCGCTGGGCAAGGCGCTGATCGGCAAGTTCAGCGACGGCGAAGTACAGATCGAGATCGAAGAGAACGTTCGCCGCCAGGAAGTGTTCGTGCTGCAGCCCACCGGCGCACCGAGCGCGGAGAACCTGTTCGAGCTCCTGACCCTGGTCGATGCGCTCAAGCGCGCGTCCGCCGCCAGCGTCACCGCAGTCATTCCCTACTTCGGCTACGCCCGCCAGGACCGCCGCCCGCGTTCGGCGCGCGTGCCGATCACCGCCAAGCTGGTCGCCCGCCTGATCGGTACCGCCGGCGTGGATCGCGTGCTGACGGTCGACCTGCATGCCGACCAGATCCAGGGCTTCTTCGACGTGCCGGTGGACAACGTCTACGCCTCGCCGCTGCTGCTGGCGGACATCTGGCGCAACCACAGCATGGACGACCTGATCGTGGTCAGCCCGGACGTCGGTGGCGTGGTGCGCGCCCGCGCCATCGCCAAGCGCCTGGACGACGCGGACCTGGCCATCATCGACAAGCGCCGCCCCAAGGCCAACGTGGCCACGGTGATGAACATCATCGGCGACGTGGAAGGCAAGACCTGCGTAATGGTGGACGACATCGTCGACACCGCCGGCACCCTGTGCGCCGCCGCCGCGGCCCTGAAGGAACGCGGTGCCCGCAAGGTGGTGGCCTACTGCGTGCATCCGGTGCTCTCCGGCGCGGCGATCCGCAATATCGAGGGCTCCCAGCTGGACCAGCTGGTGGTCACCAACACCTTGCCGCTGCGCGAAGAAGCCCGTAACTGCGCCAAGATCCGCCAGTTGTCGGTGGCGGAGTTGCTGGCCGAGACGATCCGGCGCATCGCTTTTGGCGAGTCGGTGAGCTCGCTCTACATCGACTGATCGCTTTTTCCTCCTCTCCCCTCCGGGGAGATGACCGAGGTGAGGGGTTGGGCTTGCCTCGCCCCTCATACGCTTTTCCGCCAGGTTGGCCCCTCACCCCAGCCCTCTCCCCGGAGGGGAGAGAGGGAGCCATGGCGTTTGAATTTCCGGTATACTTATGCGCTTTTCCGCCCGCATCCGCGGGCATTCCGGCTCTTCTGGTCGCGGGAGAGTCAGTCCGGTCGCCGTGAGGCGGCTTTCCAATCCAAGGCAATACCAACATGGCCAAGACTCATGAAATCGCGGCACAGGCCCGCAACGACGAGGGGAAAGGTGCGAGCCGCCGCCTGCGTCGCGCGTCCTTCGTGCCCGCAGTGGTTTACGGTGCGGGTCAGCCCGCGCAGAGCATCCAGATCGAGCACAACACCATCCTGCTCGCCGCCAAGCACGAGTGGTTCT
>CBJMMB010000044.1:0-27772 GCA_966430775.1 uncultured Dyella sp.
CGGGATTGCAATCGGTGGCGATGGCGATCGGCACGCCATGCGAGCGCAGCGCGGACACCGGCGGAAGCTGGGTTTCGCGCAGCGCGTAAAAGGCGCCCGGCAGCAATACCGCCGCCGTGCCGGCGCGCGCCATCGCCTGGATGCCGGAGTCGCTGAGGTATTCGAGGTGATCGGCGGACAGGCCGCCGAATTCGGCGACCAGGGCGGCGCCATCCAGATCGGAGAGTTGCTCCGCATGCAGCTTGACGCGCAAGCCGAGTTGACGCGCATGCTCGAACACCCGCTGCGTTTCGGCGCGGGTGAAGCCGATGCCTTCGCAGAACGCATCCACCGCATCGACCAGGCCTTCGTCGGCAAGGGCCGGCAGGATGGTGTTGCAGACCAGGTCGACGTAGTCGTCGCGGCGATCGCGGTATTCCGGCGGCAAGGCATGCAGGCCGAGAAAGCTGGTTTGCACGCGTACGCCCAGGGTCTCACCGATGCGGCGCGCCACGCGCAGCATGCGCCGTTCGGCATCCAGTTCCAGGCCGTAGCCGGATTTGATTTCCAGCGTGGTCACGCCATCGGCCAGCAAGGCGCGTGCACGCGGCAGCGATTGCGCGAGCAGCTCGTCTTCGGTTGCATGGCGCGTGGCCCGCACGGTGGAGACGATGCCGCCGCCGTTGCGCGCGATCTCTTCGTAGCTGGCTCCGTTGAGTCGCAGATCGAATTCCTGCGCACGATCGCCGCCGAACACCAGGTGCGTGTGGCAATCGATCAGGCCCGGCGTGACCAGCGCTCCATCCAGGTCGAGCACTTCCCGCGCGGTGGCTGCCGATGCAGCGGGCAGGTCGCGCATCGCGCCGATCCATGCGATCTGCCCATCCTGGCAGGCTATGGCCGCATCGCTCAGCAAGCCATAGCTGGCCTCACCCACGAAGGTGGCCAGCGATGCATGCGTCAACAGCAGATCCCAATTCATCGTTCGGTTTCTTCAGGCTTTGGCGGCGCCGGCGCAACCGGTTCGCCGTAAGTGCTGGTAGGGCCGACATCTTCGGAAGAAGGTGCCTGCGCATCCGCTTCGGCGCGCTGGCGTTCGTAATCTAGGATCAGGCGCTCGGCGAAATCCTTGTACACCGGTGTAGGTGAAAAAAGGGACGCTGCCGCGCGCGCCAGCAGGCAGGCTGCCATGATCGGGATGACCATGTCCTGGTTGTTGGTAAGCTCCATCGCGATCACCGCCGAGGTGAGCGGCGCGCCGGTCACGCCCGAGAGATACGCACTCATGCCCAGCAGCACTACCGCCGTCTCCGGCGCGTTCGGCAAAAAGTAGGCGATGTTGTGACCCAGTCCCGCGCCGACCGCCAGAGCCGGCGAGAAGATGCCGCCTGGGATACCGGCCCAGTACGACACCACGTTGGCCAGCAGCTTCAGAATGCCGAAGCCATGGCCGGGCGTACTGGGCTCGTCCTGCACGAATTCGCGCGCCTGCGCATAGCCGGTGCCGTAGACCGTGTTGTGCGACAGTACGCCGATCACCGCCAGCGCCAGGCCGCAACCGATCGCGAACAGCACGGGATTGCGTTCGCGCAGCCGGCCGATCGCCGCGAGCGGCCCGCGTCGGCTCAACAGGATCAACCGCGCGAACAGTCCGCCGGCGAGTCCGCAGACGATGCCGCATTGCAGGACCGCCAGCCACGCATGCCCTAGCGGCAGGCTGGTTGGCACCGTGCCGAAATAGGCGTAGTTGCCGATGATGCCCATCGATACCACGCCGCCCACGAACACCGCAGTGAGCAGCAGGCCGCTGAAACGATGCTCGAACGTGCCGGCCAGTTCCTCGATGGCGAACACCACGCCGGCCAGCGGCGTATTGAACGCCGCCGCGATGCCGGCCGCACCACCGGCAAGGATGAAGCGCGACAGCGCCTTGGGATCGTCGAAGCCGAAACGCCTGCCCAGCCAATACATCAGCCCCGCGCCGACGTGCACGGTCGGCCCTTCGCGACCGATCGATGCACCCACCGCCAGCCCCAGCAGGGTCAACACCATCTTGCTGACTGCGATCGGCAAGGCCAGCATGCGCGAGCGGAAACCCACGTCGTCGACGTGGATGGTCGCAATCACTTGCGGAATACCGCTACCGCGCGCCGCGCGCAGGCGGCCGGCGGTCACCCAGCTCAGCAGGCCGAACACCACCGGGGTGAGGATCAGCGGGATCCACACGCCGTGCGTCAGTAGTTTTTCGAACAGGCGGTACGCCCAATCGCTGGCCTTGGCGAACAGAATGGCCGCCAGCGCCACCAGCACCGCGCCGCTCCAAAGCGCGATGCGGCGTTTCCACTGGTACGGCGCGAAGAATTCGTGGCCCAGCACGGCGCGCAGGCGAGGGTTGGGCTCGTTACGGGATGGCGGAGGAGATTGGTGCATCGCGGGATTATGGCAGATGCATCCGTCTTCTCAGGCCGATGGTCGTTTCAGTGTAAGCCGGCATCCAGCGACGCGTGACCAAAACGTCACTGGATCCCAGCTTTCGCTGGGATGACGAGCGCTAACGCGACTGCCTCAACCACCGCGTCTCATACAGGTCATACCGCCGATCCTTCAAATTCTGCACCGAGCCCGCATTGCGCGCCCGCGCCAGGCTATCCAATCGCAAATCAGCGAACAGGACCGTTTCCATGTTCGGCATGGAATCGGCCGCAATGCCATCGCGCGCAAACAGGAAATCGCTGGGCGTCAGGATGCAGCTTTGCCCATACTGGATGTCGAAATTGTTCACGCCGGGCAGGTTGCCCACGTTGCCGGAAAGCACCACGTAGCACTGGTTCTCGATCGCCCGTGCCTGCGAGCAGTAGCGCACGCGCAAATAGCCTTCGCGCACATCGGTGCAGAACGGCACGAACAGTATCAGCGCGCCCTGGTCGACCAGGTGCCGCGCGACTTCGGGGAACTCCGAGTCGTAGCAGATCATCACGCCGATCGGGCCGCAGTCGGTGGGGATGGTCGCGGCGCTGTCGCCGCCGCTGATGTTCCACACGTTGCGTTCGCTGGGCGTGGGGTGCAGCTTTTCGCGCTCATGGATGGAGCCGTCACGCAGGCACACGTAGCACACGTTGTGGATGTCGCCGTTCGGCTGTTCGGTGGGATGCGAGCCAGCCACGATGTTGATGTTGTAATGCACCGCCAGGCGGCTGAAGAGTTCCTTCACCTGCGGCGTGTAGTGGCTGAGCTTGCGGATGGTTTCCACCGGCGACAGCTCTTCGTTCTCGATCGACAGCAACTGCAACGTGATCAATTCCGGAAACGTCACGAAATCGGCGCTGTAGTCGGCCGCGATGTCGGTGAAGTATTCCACCTGGGTGGCGAATTCCTCGAACGAACGGATGCGCCGCTGCTGGTATTGCACGGTGGCCACGCGTACCGAATCGGGCAGGTGCCGCGTCGAGGCCACTGCCGGAATATCCGGCTGATCGAGCAGGGCAGGGTTGCGCCATACCAGATGCGCCGCATAGCCGAGCGATTCGTGATCGGAAGGCACGTAGCCGCGCAGCAGCCCGATGATCTCGAACTCGTTGGCCAACTGGAAACTCAAGGTCGGATCGCGCCGCCGTCCTTCCACCACCGCCTGCACATAGGCTTCCGGCGTGCCATAGCGCTGGATGCTGCGCGCCAGGCCGGGAATGCGTCCGCCGAAGGTGATGCCGCGTAGTTTCAGATCCATGCATAGCCGTTTGCGCGCCTGATACAGGCGCTGGCCGATGCGCATGCCGCGGTAATCCGGATGCACTACCACTTCCATGCCGTACAGCCAGGAGCCGTCCGGATTGTGGCGCGAGGCCATGCCGCCACCGGTGATCTGCATCCAGGTGTGCGGCGCCAGCGCCACCGGCTCGTCGATGCGAAAGGTGGCGCAGTAGCCCACGATGTTGCCTTCGTACTCCACCACGAACTGCCCTTCGGGAAAATGCGTTTGCTGGGAGCGCAGCATTTCCGCCGAGTGGCCCCATTCGGATGTGTAGATGCGGGCGGTAAGGTTGACTAGCGCCGGCACGTCGGCCGGTACAGCCTGGCGCAAGGTCAGCAATGGCGCGTTTTCATTTTTCTTAGCCATGGTCTTCATCCTTTCTTAGAGAAGGTGAAGCAGATGCGTATGGCCAAGGCGGTTACACTTGCCCGGGCTAAGGCGACACTGATCAAGTATCACCGTCGTCATGATGCCTGGAAGGCTCGCAGGGTGTGTTGCGCGGCGCCGGGAAGACTGGCCGTCTTGCCAAGCCGCGCGGCGCAGCCTGCGGGCCTTCCAGGCATCATCCCATCATTTAAATTCAATACGTGGGGCCAGCCCTGTCTGTCCGCATGCCTTCGGTCCGCCGTCTCGACAGACGGCCAGTCTGCCTTCGCCGACGGCCCTGTGGCCTGCGAACAGACAGGGCTGGTGACGACGGCGATACTTGATCAGTGTTGCCTTGAGGAGATTGTTCATGAGCGATACCGCCGCGGTCTACCAGTTCAGCGCCAAGTACCTCTGGCAGGAAGCGCAATGGCGCCGCGACGCCACCTTCGGCGTGGACAGCGACGGCCGCGTGACGGCCGCTGCCGGCGAGCTGCCGGACTACCTCGATGGCTGGGTGCTGCCCGGCATGCCTAACCTGCATTCGCACGCGTTCCAGCGCGCCATGGCCGGCCTGGCCGAGCGCCGTGGCCCCGGCGACGATTCCTTCTGGACCTGGCGCGAAACCATGTATGGCTTCGCCGAGCGCATCGATCCGGGCAGCCTGCAGGCGATCGCCGCGCAGTTGTACGTGGAAATGCTCAAGGCCGGCTACACCCAGGTGTGCGAATTCCATTATCTGCACCACCAGCCGGACGGTACGCCGTATGCGCAGCCGGAGGCGATGTCGCTGGCGCTGATCGAGGCGGCGCGCGAAGCCGGCATCGCGCTCACCCTGCTGCCTGTGCTGTACATGAGCGGCGGTTTCGATGGCCGGGCGCTTTCGCCGCGCCAGCGCCGCTTCGGCCATGACGTGGACGGCTATATGCGCCTGCTGTCCAACCTGCGCAAGCATGAAAGTCACCACGTGCGCGTCGGCGTGGCCTTGCATTCGCTGCGTGCCATTCCGGAAAGCGCATGGCGCGACATCGTCGAACACGAGGCGCTGAAGACCGGCCCCATCCACATCCATATCGCCGAACAGATCGGCGAAGTGCAGGACTGTCTCGCCAAGCGCGGCGCGCGTCCGGTGGAATGGCTGTTCGATCACGCAGCGGTCGATGCGCGCTGGTGCCTGGTGCACGCTACGCATCTCACCGACAAGGAAACCACGCAGCTTGCGCGCAGCGGCGCCGTGGCCGGGCTATGTCCCACCACGGAGGCCAATCTCGGCGATGGCCTATTTCCGCTGGCGCGTTATCTCGAAGCCGGCGGGCGGCTCGGTATCGGTTCGGATTCGCATATCTCGATCTCGCCCATCGAAGAACTGCGCTGGCTCGAATACGGCCAGCGGCTCAGCACGCGCCATCGCAACGTCGCCGCGCGCGCAGCCGGCGATAGCGTGGGCGAAACCTTGTGGCGCGAGGCGCAGAAGGGTGGTGCGCAAGCGGCGGACTTGCCGATCGGTACGCTCGACGTAGGCAAGCGTGCGGATTTCTTCGTGCTCGACAGCGAATCGCCGCTGCTGGCCGCGCGCGATCAGCGCTCGGTGATGGACAGTTTCCTGTTCGCCGGCAACATCTCGCCCGTGCGGCACGTGATGGCCGGCGGCAAATGGGTGGTGCGCGACTTCCAGCATCGCGACGAAGCGCGCATCGCCGCGCGCTACCGCATGGCGGTGACGCGTTTGACCAGCTCCTGAAAAACCATCCCGATGCTCCGCAGGTTTGCAGCCGGAGCCGAATCACCGGAAGGCTGCTGCCCGCGACCTCGCGTGGGTGGCTTCCGGCTGCAAGCCTGCGGGGCATCGGCGTTTGCGGATCATGCCGCAGGCAACATGCAAGGCGAGTAAAAGACGCGTGTGCCTGTGCGAAAACCACGCACCCTTCCGACACCTCTCCGTAGGTTGGGCTGAGGCGAAGCCGAACCCCAACGTCGAGATGTAGATGGCAATGTTGGGGTTCGCCCCGGATCAAGTCCGGGGCTCAGCCCAACCTACGGGGAGCCCCTCGCAAGAACGTACTGCTGAACCCTCGCCATCAGTTCAGCTTCGCTCCGTCATCGCCGCGATTTCACGCAGCGTTTCCCGGCACGAGTCATCACTCACCGGGAGAACACCATGCGTCGTCACCTTGCCAGAATCCTGATCGCACTTGCCTTGCTCGGCGGCGTACTCGCGCAAGCGGGCTGCGTGGTGGTCGAGCCGCGTCCGGCGCGTGTATGGGTGCCCGGGTATTGGGCGCCGAGCCACGTGTGGGTCGGCGGCTATTGGCGCTATCGCTAAAAGCTTGAGGGCGCGCTGCGGCTGGCCAGGTCGCGCGCGCCCCATTCGCGAATGAAGTCGATGAACACGCGCAGCTTGGGCGGCACCTGGAAGCGGCTGGGATAGTAGAGATAGAAACCGTCGAACGGCGGCAGCCATGGTTCCAGAACGCTTTCCAGACGCCCGGCATCCAGCGAAGCACGTGCAGAGGTTTCCAGCACGCAGGTAAGGCCGATGCCGTCTTCGGCCGCACGAACCGCCAGCGGCACGTCGTTGACGGTGAGGCTTCCATCCACCGCGATTTCAAACCAGCGGCCTTTCTGCGCGCCGCTGCGATGTGCGAATTCCCAACGGTAGATCGCGCCGCTGCTGGCCAGGCGATGCTTGATGCAATTGTGTTGCTGCAGATCCTTAGGTGCCTTGGGACGGCCGTATTTCTTGAAGTAAGCCGGCGATCCCGCCACCACCGCGCGCAGCGGGCCGCCGATGGGAATGGCCACCATGTCGCGCTGCAGCCGTTCTCCTAAACGGATGCCGGCGTCCAGGCCTTCGGCGACCAGATCGGTCAAGCCGTCTTCCACGCGCACGTCCAGTTGCACATCCGGCCAGCGCGCCATGAATTCGCCGAGCATGGGTTCGACGATCGAGCGCGCGCCGACGGAAGGCACGGTGATGCGTATCGTGCCGCGCGGCCGGTCGCCGTGCTGGCGGATCGCATCCAGCGCCAAGTCCAGCTCGTTGAGCGCCGGGGCGATGCGGTGAAGCATTTCCTGGCCGGCCTCGGTCAAGCCGACGCGACGCGTGGTGCGCTGGAGCAGGCGCGTGCCCAGTTCGCTTTCCAACTGCTGCATGGTCTGGCTCAACGCCGACGGGGTCACGTCCAGCGCCGCCGCGGCGCGGGTGAAGCTGCCGTACTCGGCGATGACGCGGAAGGCGCGCAGGGCGTAGTGGTCGCGCATGGCAGGCTCCATTTATTAGCGTTGCTAAATAATGCATCAAGCCGGCGGTGGTTTTTCAACAAGATCGAGCCGTGCAGACTGCGCTCCGTCAAGGCAGTCATCCCTGCCTGCGTTCTTCATCCGACCCCTCAAGGAGTTCCGCCATGTCGCTCGATCAATACTTCACGCTCGGACGTTCCGGCCTGCGCGTCAGCCGCCTTGCCCTGGGCGCCATGACCTTCGGTGAAAACTGGGGCTGGGGCACCGCGGAGGAAACCGCGCGCGCCATGTTCGATCGCTACCTGGAAGCCGGCGGCAACTTCATCGACACCGCCGACATGTACACCGAAGGCAGCAGCGAAAGCATGCTGGGCAAGTTCATCGAAGAAAGCGGCACGCGCGATCGCGTGGTGCTCACCACCAAGTTCACCTACAACGCGCAGCCCGGCAACCCCAACGCCGGCGGCAACGGCCGCAAGAACATCATGCGCGCGGTGGAAGGATCGCTGCGCCGCTTGCGCACCGACTACATCGATCTCTACCTGCTGCACACCTGGGATCGCCTGACCCCGGCCGAAGAAGTGGTGCGCACGCTCGATGACCTGGTGCGTGCGGGCAAGATTCGCTATGCCGGCCTGTCCGACATTCCCGCCTGGTATGCCGCCCGTGCGCAGACCTACGCCGAAGCGCACGCGCTGACGCCGCTGGTGAACATGCAGCTCGAATACTCGCTGGCCGAACGCCATATCGAACACGAATACGTGCCGCTGGCGCAGAACCTGGGCCTTGGCATTACCGCCTGGAGTCCGCTCGCAATGGGCATGCTGTCGGGCAAGTACAAGCCCAGCCAGCAGGGTGGGGAAGGCGATGGCCGCCTCGCCAAAGTCAGCGGCGCTCCCGGCTTCGAGCGCTTCACCGAACGCAACTGGAAGATTGTCGCGGAGCTGGAACAGGTCGCGAAGGAAGCCGGCCAGAGCATGGCGGCGGTCGCCTTGAACTGGGTGGCGACGCAGCCGGGTATTGCCTCCGTGATCATCGGCGCGACCAAGCTGAAACAGCTCGACGCCAATCTCGCTGCGCTTGCGTTCGAACTGCCGGCGGAATTGCGTGCACGGCTGGATGCGGTCAGTGCGCCGGAAAGGCCATTCCCGTACTACATGTTTGCCGATATCCAGCAGACGCGGATTCATGGCGGCGTGGCGGTGGGGGATAAGCCCAAGGGTTACACAACGCCGGTGTTCGTGCCGCAGGTGGAGGCACGGGAGATTCGCGCGCGGTGAGCTTGATCTTTAGTTCCCTCTCCCCTCCGGGGAGAGGGTTAGGGTGAGGGGACAAGGCTTGCCGAAAAACACACGTGTGCGCGCAAATTTTTTTTCATTTCTCACCATGATTTAGCCTTGCAGCGAGGTTGACCCCTCACCCCAGCCCTCTCCCCGAAAGGGAGAGGGAGCCAAGTTCTCCGCAGGACGAAACACCATGACACACACAACATCGCATTGGATCGACGTCCCCCACGCCCGCCTTTACGCGGAGCAAGCCGGCAGCGGCGACACCATTACCATGCTGCACGGCTTCCTGGTCGACAGCGGCCAATGGGACTACGAATTCGCCGCGCTCGCCCAGACGCATCACGCCATCCGCTACGACGCACGCGGTTTTGGCCGCTCCACCATCGAGCCCGGCCGTTACGCGCATCACGAGGATCTGGCCGCCGTGCTGGACGCATGCGGCGTGCAGCGCACCGCCTTGCTCGCCTGTTCCGGTGGCGCAGCGACAGCGCTGGATTTTGCGTGCGCGTACCCGGAACGCGTCAGCGCGCTGATCTTCGTCGGCGCGGGCTATTGGGGCCGCTTCGCTGACAGCACGCCTGCTGCGCGTGCATTTCTGCAAGCGCTCAGTACGTTCGACGCGAATGGCCTGATCGACAGTTCCTTGCGCGCGTTCACGGACGGCCCGCGCCGTGCAAGGAACGAAGTCGATCCCAGCGCGCGCAAGCATACCGAAGCGATGACCACGCACTTGTTCAAGCGCGCCACCAGTTATTGGACCTACGCCGCGCGGGATCAGCAGACGCCAACGCCCAGCACGCTTGAACGCCTGCACGAGATGGACGTGCCGACCGTGCTGATCGTCGGCAGCGAAGATGTGCCGGAAGTGCATGCGCTGTCGAAAGAACTGCTGGAAGGCATGCCGCATGCGCGCATGTTCGTGGTGCATGGTGCCGGGCATCACGCCAACCTGGAGGCGCCTGCCCAGGTGCTTGGGCTTGTGCAAGAGGCCTTGGCTACCGCGTTGGTGGATTGATACACGCTGGGTATCAAGGCGGACTTGCAACATTATCGACCGATGGCATGGGCGACGCTTATGCTTGCACCGTCCGACATGCCTCCACAGCGCCTCAGCGTCATTCCGGCGCACGCCGGAATGACGGCGGGGGAATCCAGCGGCATCGTCCACATCGTCCCCTTGCCCGCATGACACCCAACCTTTCCAGCGACACCCTCATCCGCCACGGCACCGCCGCCTTCAGGCGCACCAATCTTGCGCTGTTCGCCGCGGGCCTGGCGACGTTCGGCCTGCTGTATTGCGTGCAGCCGCTGATGCCGCAATTCAGCCAGCACTATGGCATCAGTGCCGCCACCAGCGCCTTGTCGCTGTCGTTGACCACCGGCGTGCTGGCGTTCGCCATGCTGTTCGCCGGCGGAGTGTCCGACGCGTTCGGGCGCAAGACGGTGATGGTCGCTTCGCTGCTTTCCTCCGCGGTGCTGGTGTTGCTGACGGCGCTGATGCCGAACTGGCATGCATTGCTTACGCTGCGCACCTTGCTTGGCATCACGCTCAGCGGTTTGCCAGCGGTGGCCATGACCTACCTGACGGAAGAAATGCATGCCGAATCGATCGGCCTCGGCATGGGTCTGTATATCAGCGGCAGCGCGGTGGGCGGCATGAGCGGGCGGTTGATTGCCGGCGTGGTGGCCGATTTCGCCGGCTGGCGCATGGGCATCGGCGTGGTCGGTGTTATCGGCCTGATCTCTGGATTAGTGTTCTGGAAGGCCTTGCCGCCATCGCGGCATTTTCGTCCGCAGGCGCTGAATTGGCGCGCGCTGTTTTCGCGCTTTGCCGGCATGTTTCGCGATCCCGGACTGCCCTGGCTGTTCCTCGAAGGCTTTCTGCTGCTCGGCGCCTTCGTCACCGTCTACAACTATCTCGGCTACCGCCTGCTGGCGCCGCCGTATTCGTTGAGCCAGACCGTGGTGGGGCTGATCTTTGCGATCTACCTGGTCGGCACCTTCAGCTCGGCATGGATGGGTCACCTGGCGGGCAAGCTGGGACGGCGCAAGGTGTTGTGGACAGCGTTCGCGCTGATGCTGTTCGGTGTGCTATGCACGATGATGGCGCCGCTGTGGCTGATCATCTTCGGCATTACCGCCATCACCTTCGGCTTCTTCGGCGGCCACTCCATCGTCAGTAGCTGGGTAGGGCGGCGCGGTGGCGCGGCCAAGGCGCAGGCGTCGTCAATGTATCTTTTCAGCTATTACATGGGTTCTAGCGTGGCGGGATGGAGCGGCGGGCTCTTCTATGCGAAGGACAGCTGGCAGGGCGTGGCGCTGTTCGTAGGCGCGCTGGTGCTGACTGGTTTGCTGATCGCTTTGAGGTTGTATCGCCTGCCTCCATTGCCACAGCTTGTCACACCGCCGACCCCGATGAGCAAAGGCGCGATGCCGTAGGTCGGGTGCAAACCCCAACAACGAGATGTACGTACACCGATAGTTACGCTAGCTCTTCGCTACCGTGAGTAACTGCACGAAGCGCGGCACCAGCGGCGAGCGCTCGTCGTCGCGATACACCACGTGGATTTCCGACATGGCGTTGGCTTCCGCCAGCGGCACGTAGCTGACGCCCTCGACGTGAATGTGATCGCAGGACTGCGGCAGGATCGCCACGCCGAAGCCAGCCGCCACCAGCCCGATGATGGTGGATGCCTCGCGCGCTTCCTGCGAAATGCGCGGCGCAAAGCCTGCCCCGCGGCATAGATTCATGACGTGCTCCTGCACGCCGGCGCCAGCGCTGCGCGAGAACACCACGAACGGCTCCTGCGCCAGCGACTTGGTCGCCAGCTTGCCGCGCGCATTCAGGCGCTGCAGCACAGGGTGATCCGAACGCACCACGGCCACCAGCGGATCGCGGAACAGGCGTTTGGAAACCAGCGTCTTCGGCAGTGTACTGGGGCGCAAAATGCCGACTTGCAGCCGGCGTTCGAGCAGCGCGTCGATCTGCTGCAGCGAGTTCATCTCTTCCAACTGCAGATGCACGGCCGGAAAGTGCTGGCGGAACGCGAAGATCGCACCGGGAATATCTTGCGAAAGCGGCGTGGTGCGGGTGAAGCCGATGCGCAGTTCGCCCAACTCGCCGCGTTGCGCGCGACGGGCCAGATCCACGGCGTGGTCGGTCCGCGCCAGGATCTCACGCGCTTCCTCGAGAAAGACCCGCCCCGGTTCGGTCAAGGCCACGCGGCGATTGGTGCGCGTCAACAACCGCGCACCCACGGCGTCTTCCAATTGGCGGATCTGCTGGCTGAGCGGCGGTTGCGACATGCCCAGCCGTTCGGCCGCCTTGCCGAAATGCAGCGTATCGGCGACGGCGACGAAGTAACGCAGATGGCGCAGTTCGATGTTCATGGCCGGTACTTTGGGCGTAGAACCCGCGGTGCTCAAGTGCTGCGTACGAGGTGCTTCCCGTAGGTTGGGGTGAGGCGCTAGCCGAACCCCAACGTCGCCATGTGCATTCTTGCGTTGGGGTTCGCCCCGGATCAAGTCCGGGGCTCAGCCCAACCTACGGGGAGTTCTCTATGGTTTCAGCATTCCTTGTACGTCCTCGAACTTTCCATCGCTGAGCTTCGGCGTGATGCCCAGCAGATGCGCCATCAGCGGATACACATCGACGTTCGGGAAGTTGTGGAAGCGAATGCCACGCTGGAACGCCGGTCCATGCGCCACGAACAATGCCTGCATCTTTGGGTCGGCATTGTCGTAGCCATGTTCGCCCAGGCTGAGGTGTCCTTTTTTCTTGGCCAGGGATTCGGTGGTGGTGATGCTCCAACCGATATCGGCCAGGCATACCAGCCGTGGCACGCGCGCATTCGAACCGTACTGGAAGCGCGGCGGAATACGTGTCTTGTCCCAGCAATGCATATGCTGCTGCGGTTGCTCCATCTGTTGTTCGACCGCGTTGAAATCATGGCCGGGCTTGGGGTTGAAGCCGACCAGCACGCCCGTGGTGGTTACCGGTTCCACGTCATCCATCGACATCAGCTTGTCGATCAGAATGCGGTTCTCCTTCGGCACGCTCGCCATGCCGTGATCGGCCACCACGATGATGTTCATCTTGTCGAACAAACCGCGCTTGCGCAGGCCATCGACCAGGTGCGCCAGCGCCGCGTCGGTGTCGCGCAAGGCCTGGTCGACCTCCGGCGAATCGGGGCCGTGCTCATGGCCAGCGTGGTCGACCGCATCGAAATACAGCGTGAGAAACGTCGGGCGCTTGCCGGCCGGCAGATCCAGCCACTTCAGGATCTGGTCGACTCGCCGGTTGGGCTTCATCTTGGCCTTGAACTTCTTCCAGTAGTCCGGGTGCTCGCCCTGGATATCCGCTTCGGAGCCCGGCCAGAACATGGTGGCGGTACGCAGGCCGTTCGCATCGGCGGTCTCCCACAGCGGCGTGGCCTGGTCCCACCACAGGCCGTTACGCACCGCCGAACGGTCCTTCAGCGAAAACTTGCCCAACTGCGTATCCACCATGTTGTTGTTCACGATGCCGTTGTGGTCCGGCACCATGCCGGTGACGATCGCGTAGTGGTTGGGAAACGTGAGCGAAGGAAATGACGGCTGCATCGAATCGGCATGCACGCCGGTCGCGGCGAGCTGCTCGAGAGTGGGGCTGAAATGGCGGTCGAAGTAGTCGGCACGGTAGCCGTCGATCGAAATCAGCAGCAACGGCGCGGTGGCCGCCACCTTGGCCTGCTGCGCCTTGGCCTCCGGCGTCAACACGGATGGATGCGTGGCGCAGCCGGCCAGGGCAAGAAGGGAGCAAAGCAGCAGGCTAGGCAGGCGGTTCATGCGGGAAATCGTTTCCGTAGGGTCGAATGACGGCGGCCAATGATGGCGCAGTTGTGTGACCAATTTCAGCATGTCGGGTGGTGCGTCAACACAGCTTGCCACGCGCCCGGCGGCCATGGCCATCTACAATGCGCGACACCTCTCCCCGTTCGGAGCCGCCATGTCCGCGATCGAGCAACGCCCGCCTTTGCCGCCGTTCACCCGCGAAACCGCCATCCAGAAAGTCCGCCTTGCCGAAGACGCATGGAACACCCGCGATCCGAACCGCGTCGCCCTGGCGTACACCCCCGACAGTCGCTGGCGCAACCGGGCCGAGTTCATCAACGGCCGCGAGGCGATCGTCGCGTTTCTTACGCGCAAATGGTCGCGCGAACTGGACTACCGGCTGATCAAGGAGCTATGGGCATTCGAAGGCAACCGCATCGCGGTGCGCTTCGCTTACGAATGGCACGACGATGCCGGCAACTGGTTTCGTTCCTACGGCAACGAAAACTGGCTGTTCGATGAAAACGGCCTGATGGCGGAACGGCACGCGAGCATCAACGATGTGCCGATTGCCGAGGCGGAGCGCAAATACCATTGGCCGCAGGGGCGCCGGCCGGATGATCATCCTGGGCTGAGTGATCTTGGCCTATAAGTGATGCGAAAAAGAACCTCACCGTCATTCCGGCGGGAAAAATTTCTGCACGCCTTGCGGAAAAGCTAAAACGTTCGTCATCCCAGCGAAAGCTGGGATCCAGCGACTTGCAGAGCATGAAAGACACTGGATGATTCGCTTCGCTCACCCCTTCGGGGCCATCCTTCGGATGTTCTCCGCGCTGCGCGCTACGTCCAGCTTTCGCTGGAATGACGACTCGGTAGCCTGAATTTGCAGGCAAAAATCGCGCATTCGGATCATGTGCCGCGCGTTTCCTTTAACGATTCACGATTTCCCCGGACAGCAATGGGCGAAGGCCGGAATCCATGCTGACCGCTGCACAGAACTTTCATTGAATCGACATCTATCCCGCATAGGTATACATAGATTCCGGCCTTCGCCGGAATGACGATGAGGCGAGATCAAGCATTTCATATTCACACGTGTTTGGAGTTTTCACCCCAACTTAGCTAGCCACGCCGCCGCACCCAGCCCCGCGCGATACCCGCTGGCAAAACACGCCGTCAACAGATAACCCCCGGTAGGCGCTTCCCAATCCAGCATTTCACCCGCGCAGAACACGCCGGGCAGGGCGGTCAGCATCAGCGCATCGTCCATCGCTTCCAGCCGCACGCCGCCGGCGCTGCTGATGGCCTCGGCGAGCGGACGCGCCTGTTTCAGATTCAGCGGCAGGCGCTTGATGGTGTCGGCCAGCGTATCGACATCGTTTCGTTGCGAAGGATCCAGCACTTCATGCAGCAGCGCAGCTTTCACACCGCTTATCCCAACTTGCCGGCGCAGATGTTCGCTGAAGCTACGGCTACCGCGCGGCTTGGCCAGATCGTTGCGCAGGCGTTCTAGTGTGCGGTCCGGCGCCAGATCCAGGTGCAGCAAGGCACTGCCATGCGTGGCAATGGTCTCGCGTAAATGCGCGGACAAGGCATAGATCAAGCTGCCTTCGATACCCGTCTCGGTGATCACGCACTCGCCCTGGCGCGTATGCATGCGGCCGTCGGCACCACGCCAGCTTGCCGCCACCGGCTTCAACGGCGCGCCGGCATAACGGGATGACAAGTGTGTGCTCCAACCGATATCGAAGCCGCAATTGGATGGCTTGAGCGGAGCCACCTCCAGGCCGCGTTCGATCAATCGCGCTTGCCATGCGCCATCCGAACCCAACTGCGGCCAGCTGCCACCACCAAGGGCCAGCACCACGGCGTCCGCATGTACGAAGCGTTCCCCATCCGGCGTGGCGAAACGCAGCGCGCCATCTTCGCGCCATCCCAGCCAGCGATGATGCACGTGAAAGCGCACGCCGCTTTCGCGCAAGCGATGCACCCATCCGCGCAACAGCGGCGCCGCTTTCAAGTCGCTGGGAAACACGCGGCCCGAGCTGCCGACGAAGGTTTCCACGCCCAGCCCGCGTGCCCACGCGCGCAATGCATCGGCATCGAAATCATCCAGCCAGGTGCCCACTTCGGTAGCGCGTTCGGCGTAGCGCTGGTCGAATGCCGGCCGCGGTTCGCTGTGCGTCAAGTTCATGCCGCCTTTGCCGGCAATAAGAAACTTGCGTCCCACCGAGCCCTTTGCCTCGTAAAGATCGACGTCGACGCCCTGCGCGCGGGCGGTTTCAGCCGCCATCAATCCCGCGGGACCGCCGCCGATAATGACCAGGCTGGAAGTAGGGGAGTCAGGCATGCTCGGGCAGGATGGAAAAGAGCGCGCATTGTAAGTGTTACGCGCGGTTTTCGTGCGGCGCCAATCGGCGGATCAGCGCCGCGTGCTCGGGATAACGGCGCAACAACGCTAGGGTATCGGCCAGCTCGAACGCATCGAATTCGAAACCCGGTGCCACCGTGCATCCCACCAGCGAATAACCTTGCGCGCCTTCGCGTTCCGCCGCGAACCAGCATCCTGCAGGCACCACGCATTGGAATGTCGCCTGCGGGTCTTGCAGCAGGTTGCCCAATCGCAGCGTCGTGCACGCGCCATGCTCGTCCAGCCTATGGATAAGCAGCGGATCACCGGCGTAGAAATGCCACATCTCGTCCGCATCGATGCGATGCCAGGCGGAATAGGCGGGGCCGTGCAGCAGGTAATAGATGCCGGTGGACGCGTGACGTTGCATGCCTGAAGCAGGCCGGGTGATGCGTTCATTGCTGCAATAGGTTCGGCGATAGAAACCGCCTTCCGGGTGAGGCTGCAGATCGAGCTGCTGGATGATGCTGGAAACGGTGTCCATAGGCGGGCAAGTAGGTTGGGTTAGCGCAGCGTAACCCAACATTTCCGGAAAGCGTTGCTGGGTTACCCCCGGATCAAAGTCCGGGGTAACCCAGCCTACGTGGTTGCTCGTGCGTGTGGAGCGGACCGAACAAATCGCCGCGCGCCACCTGGTCTTCCATTTCCAGCAAAAAACGCTTGGTCGGCAGGCCGCCGCCGAATCCGGTCAGGCTGCCGTTGGCGCCGATCACGCGATGGCAAGGCAATACGATAGGCAGCGGATTGCGTCCATTGGCGGCGCCTACCGCACGCACCGCCAGCGGCTGGCCGATGCGTCGCGCGAGTTCGCCATAGCTGATCGTGCTGCCATAGGGAATATCGGCCAGCGCTTGCCACACGGTCACCTGGAAGTTCGTGCCCAGCGGATGCAACGGCAAGTCGAAGTGCCGGCGCGTGCCGGCGAAATATTCTTCCAGTTGGCTGCGCGCAAAGGCGAGCCTGGTCGAATCCTGTTTCCAGGTCGGGTCCGGCGCTTTGCGATGCTTGCCGGTTTCGAACCAGACCTCGCGCAGGCCTTGCGCATCCGCCACCAGCAACAGTGTGCCGATCGGCGTGGCGAGTTGGTCGTACCAAATGTCGTTGAGCAGGTTCATGCGGCTGCTTCCTGCCGAGGCGTGGTCGCCAGCTTGGGTATTTCGCCTGCGTTGCGCCATAGATGCATCACGGCGTACGCGCGCCATGGACGCCATGCTTCAGCCAGTTGAGTGAGTGCCTTGGTGCTGAGCGTGCTGCCATCGGGCGATGCGGCGCGCCGCAGGATCAGGTCGGCCGCGGGGAATGCGTCCGGATGGCTCAATCCGCGCATCGCCATATAGTGCGCCGTCCATTCGCCGATACCAGGCAGGGCGACCCAGCGCGCCACGAATTCGTCCAGCGATTGCTCAACGCGAAAATCCACCCGCCCATCCAGCAAGGCGCGCGCCACGCCGCGAATGCTTTCGCTGCGCGCGCCGGTAATGCCCATGGCACTGAGGTCCGCGCCTGCCAGCACTTCCGGCGTGGGGAACAGGCATTCCAGGCCGGGCGCGACCGGCGTCGCCAGCGGCTCGCCAAAGCGATGCACGACACGCGACGCCAGCGTGCGCGCCGCCGCCACGGTGACCTGCTGGCCGAGGATTGCGCGCACCGCCACTTCGAAACCATCCCAACTGCCGGGCAGGCGCAGTCCCGGACGCTTGCGCAGCAACGGGCGCAGATGCGGCGTGCTTTGCAAGGCGGCGGCGATCGCTTGCGGCTCCGCATCCAGATCGAACATGCGGCGGATGCGCGTGACCACCGACAACATCTGCGCCGGTTGCGGGCAATGCAGTTGCAGGCGCAGCGCGTTTTCCTTGCCGGGCCATGCGCTGAGCCGCAACCAGCCCGGTGTCTGTGCGGGACCGAACACGCGCGAGTAGCTTTCGTCGTCGACGACTTCAATGCCCGGTAACGCGCGGCCCTTAAAAAAAGCCAGCAGCGATGCGAAGTCGTACGGCGGCCGATAATGCAGACGCAGCACCAGGCTGTCGCCGCTGGCTTCATGCGGTTTGCGTCGCAGCTCGCGCGGCGTGATGCGATTGGCTTGCGCGAACGCCGCATTGAAGCGGCGCAGGCTGCCGAAGCCGGAGGCGAGCGCCACATCCGTGACGGGCATGTTCGTCTCGGTCAGCAACTGCTTGGCGAACAGCAGGCGACGCGTAGTGTGCACGTCGATCGGCGGCGCGCCCAGGCGTTCCACGAACAGCCGGCGCAACTGCCGCGCACCGACACCAACGCGTCGCGCCAGCTCATCGACAGGGTGATCCTGCAACAAACCGCCTTCGATCAGCTTCAAGGCGCGCGTCACCACGTGATCGCCGCGCTGCCAGGCATCGTTACCCGGCGCCAGCTCCGGCCGGCAACGCAGGCACGGGCGAAAGCCCGCCGCTTCCGCCGCTGCGGCCGTCGTGTAGTAGGCGACGTTCTCGCGCTTGGGCGAAGGCGAAGCCGGGCAGACCGGGCGGCAATAGATGCGCGTGGTGCTCACCGCGATAAAGAACAGCCCGTCGAAACGCGCATCGCGGCTCAGTCGAGCCCGCTCGCAGGCTTGCGGGTCCAGCGTGGGGATGGGGTGGGTGTCCATGGATGCAGGCTAGCACCACCGCCGGAGCAAAACTCGCCGTTTTCGGACATCAACGCCGCGATGCGCTTTTGTAGGTTGGGGTGCAAACCCCAACCTCGCGATGCCTCAACGATGACGACGTTGGGGTTTTCACCGCAACCTACGCGGTATGCCGGTCATGCTCGACAACACCCCATCCCGCCGAATCAGCCCGTGATACAACGCGGCGCCGAGATGCGCGAGGAAGGTCAGCAACAACAGCACCGCCAGCCATGCATGCAGATGCCTCAGCACGGCAAACGCCGCGGCGTTCATAGGAAAAATCGGCGGCAGGCGCAGTGAGTGGCTCAGCATCACCGGATAACCGCCCGCCGACAGCATCGCCCAGCCGACGAGCGGAATCGTCAGCATCAACGCATACAGCAGATAGTGCGACGCATAAGCGGCGAATTTCTGTATGGCCGGTAGATCGGCCGGCAACGGCGGTGGCGGATTGCGCAGGCGCACGATCAGACGCACCACAGCCAATACGAATATCGCAACACCAAGCGGCTTATGGATCGCCAGCAACCAGTCGTGCCGTTCGGATACCGAGGTCACCATGCCGACACCGATAAACAGCATCGACACGATCATCAGCGCCATCAGCCAATGCAGCACGCGGGCGGCCGGAACGAATTGCGAAGTAGGGCGCGTCATCACTTGGTCTCCGGCTTGGTTGCGGCAGTGCCAGGAAGATGCGCTTCCTCGCTGGTGCGACGCAGATACGAAGTGGCATACGCCGCGGAGCGCGCGGGCAGCAGCGGATCGTCGGAAATGGCGATGCCATGCGGCAGCACGGTCGGGTCATAGTTGATGTCGCGGCATGCGCCGCTTTGCTGCGCTTCGGTGCCGGTAAGCACCAGCGTGCCGGCATCGACCTCGCGTCGATCCGCAGGCCATGACTTGGTCGCATCGTTGGTGGGGTCGCCGGGATTGGCGAGCGTTATCAGCAAATGCCAGCGTTGCGGTCCTTGCGCCAGCCGTTGCGCGAGATCGGCATCCAGGTAATTCGCATCGCTACCGCCTGTGGCGGCATCGCTGGCCTCCGGCACCATGCGCCAACGCACCGCATGTTTTTGGCCATTCGCATCGATGAGCTCGAAGGCATTCAAGCTCCAGTAGCTGTTCGTTACATAGCTGGCGGAGGGCTTTGCGGTTTTTATCCACGCCCCAAACGCTGCCGCTTCAGGATGCGCGGCAAAGAACGCGCCGAGCTTTGCCGGGTTGGGCTTGCCGGTGGCTGGATCGGGCTGCTGTGCCTGCAGCAGTGCATAGAACGCCTGCGGTGTGGCCACCGGAAACACCGGCATGCTGTTCATGCCGGTGCGCCATTGCTGGCCGTTCGCTTGCGTAAAGCGCAGGGCCATGCTGCGGATCGGCACGCTGCTGTCGGGCGCATATGGACTGCCGCCGGGAACCGCGAAACGTCCCACTACCGGCGTTCTTCCTGCTTCGAACACCTGCGCGACCGAATAGGTTTGCGCTTGCCCGTTGCTGTCGAAGTAACCCATCACGCAGACACCTTTTGCGTGATTGCGGCGATAGCCGGGAAATACGCCCGCGTTGGCCTGCAACTGATCGACCAGGCGCTGCGCCGTCAACCGATGCGGCGTCAGCCAGCCGCCGACGTAACCGAACGCCAGCACGATCACGAACAGCACGAGTGCGATCAACGCGAGCCTCAAGACAATGCTGGAGCGGGAGAGGGGAGGTGCCTGCATGGAGTCATGTCCGATGGATGGAAGCGTGGTTACTTCGAACGGCACGCGCGATGGGTTACATCCGCGCACGTCATGAACATCAAGATGGATTTCCCGGCACGCTACGGTCCCTGGGCGCTAGCGCGCCTGTTCGAAAAACGTACCCGCACATGCGCAAGGCGCGTCAATGCCGAAACTGCTGGGCGACAGTTTCGAGTAAGCCGGTTATTTCACCGGCGCCATCAAATGCTGATAAGGCGTACCCGCCCACATCACGTATGGCATGGATGTATCGGGATCCGGGCTCTTCGGATACATGTCGTAGAACGACGCATCGGCGCCCACGATCATGAAATGCGGCCCGGTCTTGACCCAGTGATTGCTCGGCAGCGGTTGCTTGGCGTAAGGATCGGTATTGCTCGCGTCCGTACCGCCTTCGAGCATGTACATCACGCCGATCTTGCCGGTGGCCGGCGGCTGGTGCGCTACCCAGGCATGCACCCATTCCACTGCGTTCTTGTCCATGCACATCGGGTCGGGCCCTGGCGTGGCCGGGTTGTCCGGCATGCAGGTGTAGCCGTTGCTGCCCTGGCGCAGCGTGCGCATGGTGCCGTCGGCATTCATGGCGATGATGGTGGCCCCCTTGGCCACACCCGGCGGCGCCGCCCGCATGGCGCTGGCGATCAGTTGCGCGTCAGTGGGCGAGGATTTGTCGGCGGCCAGCAAACCGCTGGTGGCGATCAGCGTGGCGGCGACAATGGCGGACCGGTACAACAAGCCTTTCGTACTCATGGGTAAGGCCTCCCGCGTCGGTGGAACCGGTCATTCGAGGATTCCGCCGACGAGTCTGGGCGCGCGTCAAAACGCTGTCAACGGCCGTACGAACCCAGGTTTTGCCGCAGCGCAGTTGGCGGTCCCGAAAGCGGGCGACCATAATGCCGTTTTCCCTTTTGGCCGTAGCAGGAACGTCCCCATGAATGCTCCTACCCGCATCGACACCTCCCGCACCATCCACGCCCCACGCGGCGCCGAGCTCACCTGCAAAAGCTGGCTCACCGAAGCGCCGTTCCGCATGATCCAGAACAACCTGGATCCGGCCGTGGCCGAAAACCCGGCGGAACTGGTGGTGTACGGCGGCATCGGCCGCGCCGCGCGCAACTGGGAATGCTTCGACGCCATCCTGCGCGCACTGCGCGAACTCAACGACGACGAAACCCTGCTGGTGCAATCGGGCAAGCCGGTCGGTGTGTTTCCCACCCATCCGGATGCGCCGCGCGTGCTGATCGCCAATTCCAACCTGGTGCCGGCGTGGGCGAACTGGGAGCACTTCAACGAGCTCGATAAGAAGGGCCTGATGATGTACGGCCAGATGACGGCCGGCTCGTGGATCTACATCGGTTCGCAGGGCATCGTCCAAGGCACCTACGAAACCTTCGTGGAAATGGGACGCCAGCACTACCACGGCAGCCTGAAAGGCAAGTGGATACTCACCGCCGGTCTCGGTGGCATGGGCGGCGCGCAACCGCTCGCCGCATCGCTGGCCGGTGCGTGCAGCCTCAACATCGAATGCCAGCAGAGCCGCATCGACTTCCGCCTGAAGACGCGCTACGTTGACGAGCAGGCGACCGATCTCGACGACGCCCTCGCGCGCATCGAGAAATACACCAAATCCGGCGAAGCCAAATCCATCGCCTTGCTCGGCAACGCCGCCGACGTGCTGCCCGAACTCGTGCGCCGCGGCGTGAAGCCTGATGCCGTCACTGACCAGACCAGCGCGCATGATCCGGTCAACGGCTATCTGCCGCAAGGCTGGACGGTCGAGCAATGGTTCGAACGCCGCAAGAGCGATCCGGCCGGCACTGCCAAGGCTGCCAAGCAGTCGATGAAGAAACACGTCGAGGCCATGCTCGCCTTTCACGCGCAGGGCGTTCCCACCTTCGACTACGGCAACAACATCCGCCAGATGGCCAAGGACGAAGGCTGCGCCAACGCATTCGACTTCCCCGGCTTCGTACCCGCCTTCGTGCGCCCACTGTTCTGCCGTGGCATCGGTCCATTCCGCTGGGTGGCACTTTCCGGCGATCCGGAAGACATCATGAAGACCGATGCCAAGGTGAAGGAGCTGATCCCCGACGATCCGCACCTGCACAACTGGCTGGACATGGCGGAAAAGCGCATCAGCTTCCAGGGCCTGCCTGCGCGCATCTGCTGGGTTGGTTTGGGCCAGCGTCACAAGCTTGGCCTCGCGTTCAACGAAATGGTGCGCAAGGGCGAACTCAAAGCCCCGATCGTGATCGGTCGCGATCACCTCGACTCCGGCTCCGTCGCCAGCCCCAACCGCGAAACCGAAGCGATGAAGGACGGCAGCGATGCGGTGTCCGATTGGCCGCTGCTCAATGCCCTGCTCAACACTGCCGGTGGTGCCACGTGGGTGAGCTTCCATCATGGTGGTGGTGTGGGCATGGGTTACAGCCAGCACAGCGGTGTGGTGATTGTGTGTGACGGTACGGAAGCGGCCGACAAGCGCATTGCGCGCGTGTTGTGGAACGATCCGGGCACCGGCGTGATGCGGCATGCGGATGCGGGTTATGACATCGCGGTGCAGTGTGCGAAAGAGCAGGGGCTCAAATTGCCGATGCTGTAAACACGCCGCATCACATCGTAGGTTGGGGTGCAAACCCCAGCCTACGCTCCTGCATTCATTCGAAGACGCAATACTACTTGTGTAGAAGTTGTTTTGTGTATGGTGTGAAAGGCTCTGGAAATACAAGGCCTCTTCACATTTATCGCCTACTGCACGTTTGCGTGAACTGTTGCTAACGTGTTGGCCGATGTCAGCGCTTTGCCTTCCGAAACATCCTGCACGTAAAACACCGTGCCGTCAGTGACCCAATCCCCGGTCGTTGCATTGCCTATAGCCGTTCCTGCCACAAACAACGGCCCATTTGGCGAGTTCATGTGTATTTCGACATTTGTTACCTTTGGCATTTCGCTCGTATCCCAATAAATCGTTGTCGTGGCCAGATGCGAGCTATCTCCGATCATCGGATTGGGATATAGATAAGCGAGAACGTTGTGACTATTCTGGAAGTTGGCGATACCTTCACTGTACCAATAGCCACGTGCCGTAGGATTGGTGTAAGCAAGTATTCCCCATTGCGTGTTGTAGCGAGCAGTATATGCGGCATAGGTTGTTGGGTCACCATAATTGAAATTGTCGGTTCCTGGCGCCGGATTGTGCCAACTGATGCCGGATGGCAGTGTGCTATCGAACAACTTTGTGCCGATGGGCGTAAATTGGACTTGATATAGGCTGACATTTGGATCGACTATGGTCGCAGGCGTGCCGTCCCCCCACGAGTCGCTTGCAAACCATTCAATGCCACCCATAGCTCGTTTGTTGATGAATTGCTGCATGTACTGGTAATACTGGTTAGTGTATGGATTGGCTTGCTCGTCCGTGTTCGCTTCGGCAATGAATACCTTTTGAGACGGAATCGTGAAGTCGCCAGGATGGTTGGTAGTGTCTGCATTGATCATGGCGTTGAGAATCACGTTCATATCCGCAGCCATATTCTGTAGCGGGTAGCCTGTGCCGCCGTACGCCTCGATGCCGATGTAGTCGGGCATCGTGTTTCCGCTGCCGGGAGCGAACCATAATTTGAAATTCTTGATAGCGTTGATTTGCGCTGTCACTCCGGGAGCATTTGGCGATCCAATGATATAGATGCCCGCGAAGGCGGTTTGAGAGCCGTTCCAGTGCACGATGTTATAGAACCAATTCCAGTACTTATTGAAGTAATACCTATGCGTTTGGATTCCTGACCCCGGGGACGTGACAGCTGGGTTCAGCTCGGGTGCAAAAATAAAACCAGCTACGCGAGAGTCGATGTTATAAGAGCCAATAGGACCGTCGGTCAGTCCGATCGTTGAGAGCTGTGTCGTCATCAAAGGACCGTAGTATGACAATGGATCGATAAGCGAATGAATGAAGTCCAATGAGCCGTTGCTGCTTGGTGTGACATCGTACTGATCGGCGAGGCCGTTCCATGCTGCACGCCCATCTGTGCTTTCCCTGTATGGTGACGGCTGGATAACGAATATGACCTTCAATCCGTTGGCAGCTGCGATACGCAGGAGAATTTCCTGAGCAACCGCGTATTGACCGGTAGGATGGTTCAATGGGTCGTAGGAAAAGCCTCCACCGTGTTGGCTCCACCACGAATCGTTGTCGGGAAGCGGGACCGTAATCGTATCCAGGCCCGATGCGCGAATTGCCTGTAGTTCGTTATTGATTGACCACACCATCTCCTGGCGAGGGCTGGGAGTGCCCATATCGTCCGCAAGTTCAGCCCAAAATGAGCCGTGATACGGCTGAAAGTAAACCGAATGAAAGGCAGGTGGTTGTGACGCGTAAGCTGCCGTGCGGGCTAGGGAAATGGGGCCCGCCCATCGATAGCCTGCATCAGGACTTCCCACATAAAATCGTAATCCCTGCGTGGCTAGCAGATTTTGTAGTGTGGGATCGTTAATTCGGAAAGACAATACGTCTGAAACCGAGCCAGGCAAATACGCGACATTGGGTGGCCGTACCGTATAGATGACATCTGAACCTGTGGTGGACCGGATGTCAATGTAGCAGTTGCTATCGAAATTCTTTCCGTATAGAAGAACTGCGTAATTATCGTAGTCAACCGTTTGGCCTGAGCTCAGTATGGGCGCCGGTATGGAGCTTGTTGGCGATGCGGTAGTGTCCGCTAGTAAAGAAGTATTGGTTATCGACAAAAACAACATCAACGTGGCAATCGCCAGTTTCTGCATAAATCCTCCAATTGATCAGAATTACTCCAAAGGTTGCCAAAATCCTCTTTTCCCACAGAATAATTTTGGCGGTGCGGTTTTACGGATACCAGATAAACATTGATCGCCGAACCTGCCACATCAAGGTTGCTTGTAAATGACACCACCTTTCATCACAAACGGCACATGCTCCACCGCACTGATGTCCTGCGTGGGATCACCCTGCACCGCAATCACATCCGCATCCAGCCCGGCCTTCAGCTGCCCAAACTTATCCTGCTGCCGCAGAATCTTCGCATCCACCGCCGTCGCCGCCAGCAAAGCGCGCGCCGGTGACATGCCGTCGCGCACCATCCATTCCAGTTCCTTGTAGTTGGTGCCATGGGTGAATACGCCCACGTCGCTGCCGCAGCCGATCATCACGCCGGCTTGCATGGCGAATTTGAAGGCGTTGGCGGCTTGTTGCATGTCGGCTGTCGGCGGCTGGCCGGGTTTCCAGCCGTGGAAATATTCGGCGTAGGCGGCTTCGGCTTCCAGGGTGGGCAGATAGGCGACGTTGTGTTGTTTCATAAGCTCGAACACCTCGCGCGTGCCGCCGTAGCCGTGTTCGATGGTGTCGACGCCGGCGAGCACGGCACGGCGCATGCCTTCGGCGGTGGTGGAATGCATGGATACGGGCAGGCCGAGCGAGTGGGCGGTGTCGACGCCGGCTTTCAGTTCTTCCTCGCTGAAGGTGGGCATGGCGCCTTTGCTTTTGCCGCAATGGTAGTCAGCGTAGATCTTGATCCAGTCGGCACCGTGGCCGGCCTGGTCGCGTACGGCGTCGATCATTGCCGGCACGCCGGCGACGGGAATGCCGCCTTGCGGCAGGGTGATATCGCTGCGGTAGCCATCAGGGCCGGGGCCGTAGCAATGCGCGGCAATGGTGGCGCGGGTGGCGACGAACAGGTGCGGGCCGGGAATCAGGCCTTCGTTGATCGCGCGTTGCACGTCGACGTCGGCATAGCCGGCGCCTTCAGTGCCGAGATCGCGCAATACGGTAAAGCCCGCCATCAAGGTATCGTGCACATGCTTGACCGCTTCCACGGTGCGGTACGACTGCGTTTCCTTCAGCACCTGATCGTCCCACAGCGTTTCGTTGTACGGGTGCAGGAAGATGTGCGAGTGCGCGTCGATCAGACCGGGCAGCAGTGTGGTGCCGGGCAGGTCGATGGTCTGTGTGCCGGGCGGTGCGTGCACGTCGGAGGCAGGGCCGACGGCGGTGATCTTGTCGCCTTGTATCAGCACCACCCAGCCGGCGTGCGCCTGTTCGCTGCGCGCGTCGAACACGCGATCGGCCTTGAGCAGCCATGGATGGTCGGCGGGTTTTTCTGCCGACGTGTTGTCGGCTGCCGAGGCGCCGATCGCGCAAGCCATCAACAGAGCGGCGCACGAAACGGCCAGGCGCTGGAACCGATGCTTCGACATGTCTGCTCCCCGGTGGTGTCCTGCTTGGACCGGGCATTTATAGCAAGAACGTGGCGATGGCGATAAGCATGGCTTTCTTCATGGGCGGGATGTGAACCGCCTGCGCTTGGGCGGCGATGCTGGGATTGGCATCCCAGCCCACGCTTATCGTCGGTTTTTAGCGCGCGGGATAATACTGCGGCGCTTCGCGACGGTCCTTCATGCCGTAATCGCGCACGACCCGGATGGCGTAGACGCTCGCCTCGGCATCATTGCGACGAATGGCTTCGTTCGCGAAGTCTTCCGCTTCCTGTTCGCTGCGCCAGCTCATCAGGATCGCCGCGCGACCTTGCGTGCTGATGTGATCAAACACATCGCCATCCACGCTGCGCGAGCGCGCATCCTCGGCGAACGGCCACAGCGCGGACGTCGTAGCAAGCGTGCCGTCGATGATGGTGAGCGCGACGGCTTCGCCGACCTCGGTACGATCCTGCCGCACCCAGCCGACGGAGCGGTTGGCATGGGTGCCGGCCACGCGCGTGATTTCACCGACGCGGATGCGGTAATCGTCGAGCACTTCCTGCCTTCCGCGCACCTGTGCAGCGTGGTGCTGCTCCAGCGTTCGCCAATGCACGATCGCCTTTTCGTTTTCCCACAGCGACAGGGACAGCAGGTAACCGCTGCGCGAACGGCTGCGGAAGCGTTCGTTTTCCAGGAAGCCAGGAATCTTTTCCAGCGCCGGGCGCAGGCTGCCGGCGATCTTCAGGTACTCATCCGCGTGTGCGGCATCGGGTTTCACTTCGAAAACGACGGCGAATAGCGAACGGGTGGACATGGCGGCGGTCACGGTGCCAGCTCTTCAGCGGCGTGGATGAACGCGTTCACGCTTTCGTACAGCGAGTGGCGATTTCGTTCCAGGTGCATGACGTGGGTGCCATCGTCGATGCGCAGGCGCCACCTTAGCGGGCTGCCTGTGAACTTCTCAAGAAAAGGCTGTGCGCCGGCGTCGTTCACCACGTCGTCGTAGTTTCCATACACGACGAAAACGGGCACGGTAACCTTGCTGGCGTCGTAGGGATAGTGTCCTGCATCGACGGCGTCGATATCCGCGAGCGGACCATTGGGAATGCGCAACGTATCGGCCATATCGCCCGTTACGTGCGGCACGGTTGCCGCAAAAGCCGGCGCCCAGGAGCGATCCACGGCGGACTCCAATAAATATTTGCCGGCCGGCAGAACCGTCTTGAAACGCAATTGCTCCAGCCGCTGCTGCGCGGTGATGGTCCACCATGCAGGTTGAGCCTGGTTGCCTGGCGCGGAGGATTCCACCGGAACGAT
>CBJMMB010000045.1:0-27564 GCA_966430775.1 uncultured Dyella sp.
GGAATGACTTTTTGGCTTTTTTAGCGGGTCGCCAGCATGAACGTTTTCGTTTTTTTGCAGAGTAAAGAGCGCAAAGCAAAAACGTGGGGATATATCAGGATCCGCACCCTAACCTACGCATGCACGTGGCGCTTCACCCACTCCACGTAACGATCGACGAAACCCTGCAAGAACTTCCTGGTGCTGTCGACGCCGATATGGCCTTCGTCGTCGATCAGCCCGTCGCTGAACTTCAAGAACACCTCCGGCTGCCCCATCAGAGGCACGTCCAGATACGCGCAGATATTGCGCAGATGCTGTTGCGCCAGCGCGGTGCCGGTGGCGCCCACTGAAATACCGATCACTGCGCCCGGCTTATTGGCGAACGCGCTGCTGCCGTACGGGCGCGAGGCGATGTCGATGGCGTTTTTCAGCACGCCGGGCACCGAGCGGTTGTATTCGGGGGTGACGAACAGCAGCCCATCGGCCGCCTTGATCTGCGCCTTCAGCTGCTGGCAGACCGGCGGGTAGTCGCTGTCGAAATCCTGGTTGTAGAGCGGCAGGTTGTCGATGCGTATGTGCTCGAACGACAGCCCCGGCGGCGCCAGCTTTTCCACCGCTTTGGCCAGTTTGCGATTGAAGGAATCCTTGCGCAGGCTGCCGACCAGTACCGCCACCTTGATTGCCGTCATGTCTTTCTCCCGGGAACGCTTGCCCAATGCACGCGCAACATGCCCGAACAGCGAGCAATCGAGCGTGAAAACCATGTTCCCGGGGCGCTGGCACGCGTCCTGCTTGCGTTTCGGGAATGGTCGCTGTGGTACGCGACAACGTGTCCAACATGGCGGTAAGGTTTTCGAAGGCATCATCCGCGAGAAGTCAAAGGAGCAGCAGGCCATCGGAAAGCCTGCCGATCGCGGCAATACCAAAACCAAAAAAGAAGCGGAAGCGCAGGATCACTTCATGGACCGGGGGTAATGAGGTGTCGGGGGAGGCAGTACGCAAAGCTTGTCAGTTGCAAAGGTGGCCATTGGCCGTCTTGCTGGTGTTTTGCCTGCTGCTGTCCCTGGTCCACGCCAGCGCATACTCGCCGCTGCCGCTGAGCGGGGCCTGGCGCGAGGTGGCGCGGGGGGACACGCCCGCGTCAGCTATGGACGCATTTCGGCACGGGATGTTCAAGCCGTTCAATCCCTCCCTGCTCGAACGGTTCCCGCGCAACGCCCTGGGCGCATGGGTGGTGCTGCAGCCGAATGCGGCCGGCACCGAGGACGAAGAACGCATCCTGACGATCTACCCCGCGCCGCTGGGCTCGGTCACGATGTATGACGACCAGGGCCATGCGCACTCGCTGGCGATGGACAACGTCGATGGCGCGCTCCACGGGCATGGGCGGCTGGCGTTTCAGCTGCCGGATGACGAAACGGTGCAGCCGATCCTGCTGAAATTCGAACCCAGCGGCACCCTGGCCGCGCCGGAACGTTTCGCGCTGCAGAACCTCGACGATTATCTACGCGAGGACGCCACCTGGCTGGCGTTCGCCTCGGCGTGCTTCGCCATCATGGCGGCGATGGCGGTGATGGCGTTGTGCTTCGCCATCATGCTGCGCGACGTAACGTTCGCCTGGTACACCGGCTACATGCTCTGCTACGTGGTCGTGCAAGGCGTGCAGACCGGTTTCCTGTTCCATCCGCTCGGCTGGAGCTGGTTGGCCGGCTCGGAAGTGCTGGTGGGTATGTCGGCGGTGGCGTTGTCGGTGTCGTTCGCGGCGCTCTTCATCAGCCGCTTCTGCGACGTGCAGCGTTATGCGCCGGCGTTGCGGGTGCCGGTGGTGGCGCTGGGTTTCGCCATGCCGCTGATCGTGCTGATGCGCTGCAGCGGCATCGCCGAACTGGTGGTGATGGCGCAGACGCTGGTCAATCCGGTATTGATTCTCGGCGCCCTGCTCATGCTGCTGACCGCGCTCGTCACCGGCGCGCGCGGCTCGCGGCAGGCGTGGTTCTTTCTTACCGGGTGGACGCCCTTGCTGCTGCTGACCGCGCTGACCAGCGCGCAGGACACCGGTGCGCTGCCGAACCTGGACTGGCTCAACGACGCCAGCATTGCGATGGGCGCGTTCGAAGCGATCGTGCTGTCCCTAGGCCTGGCCGATCGAGCGCTCACCATGCGGCACGATCGCGACCATGTGCGCGTGCTGGCCGACCGCGATCCGCTCACCAACACCCTCAACCGGCGCGCGTGGACCGAAGCGGCCACGCGCCTGCTCACCGATGCGGCCGGCTCGGATCGCTCGATCGCCCTGCTGTTCCTGGACCTGGATTACTTCAAGACCTTGAACGACCTGCGCGGCCATGCAGCCGGCGACCGAGCGCTGGTGACCGTAGCGCAGGTGCTGGGCAGCGAACTGCGCCCCACCGATCTGCTTGGCCGTTACGGCGGCGAGGAATTCGTCGCCATGCTGCATGACGTCAACCAGGAACAAGCCATGCAGGTGGCCACGCGCCTATGCCGGCGCGTGCATCGCCTGGAAATTCCGGTGGATCACGAGGATTTGCGCTTGAGCGTAAGCATCGGCCTGGCGATGCGCAGCATGGGCGATACGCTGGAATCGATGATCGAACGCGCGGACCAGGCGATGTATTTCGTGAAGCTCAACGGGCGCAATCATGTGCATGCGTATGAGCGGCGGGCGGAGATTTATGCCAATCGCAATCCGCCGGGGAGAGCGTAGCTTTTGCTTTTCTTTATAAAGGCAACAACTTTCGACAAGATCCAATCACACCTCACCGTCATTCCGGCGAAGGCCGGAATCCATGCTCCGTACTGGCGATAGATTCCGGCCTTCGCCGGAATGACGGTGAGGTGATGTGAATGATTACGCGCGTTTATCGGCAAGCTTCTTCGCCGCCGCCACCACATCCGCATCCCCCGGCAACACCAGAAACGCCGCACCGGCCAGCGGCGTAAAGGTATCCGCACCCACCACGCGCTCCAGCGGCGTGCTGCCGAAGCCGGCTTCCACGATGGCGGTGATCACGCCCTCACCCACGCCCGCACTCTTGCGGCCTTCATCCAGCACCAGGATGTGCTTGGCGCCCTTCGCCTGCTCGGCAATGAAGCCGTCGTTGAGCGGGGCCAGCCAGCGCAGGTCGACCACGCGCACTTTCCAGCCCAGTTCCTTTTCGATAGTGCGCGCCGAACGCAAGGCCATCGGTACGCCGTTGCCGAAACTGAAGATCACCAGGTCGTCGGCCTCGGCGTTATATACGCGGCCTTCCCCCAGCGGCATCGCTTCGCCGGGTGCGGGATAGGTGAACTGCCACTGGCCGTCGCCGGGCTCGTAGAGATCCTTGGCCATGTAGAGCGCGATCGGCTCCAGGAATGCGCACACGCGGCCGTCCACTTTCGCCAGCGCCATCAGCGTGCGCAGCATGGTGGCGGCGTCGTCGCCGCGGCTGGGGCAGCCGACGACCAGGCCGGGAATATCGCGCAGTGCGGCGATCGAGTTGTCGTTGTGGAAATGTCCGCCGAAACCGCGTTGATAGCCGAGCGAAGCCACGCGCATCACCAGCGGATTGCGAAATTGGCCGTTGGAGAAGAACTGCAGCGACGCCGCCTCGCCGCGGATCTGGTCGCAGGCGTTGTGGAAATACGCCAGGTACTGGATTTCCGGGATCGGCAGCATGCCCATGTTGGCGTAGCCCTGCGCAAGCCCGAGGATGATCGTTTCATCCAGCAGCGTGTTGAACACGCGGTTGCCCTTGAAGGCTTTGTGCAGGCCCTTGGTGACGGTATACACGCCGCCCTTCTGCGCCACGTCCTCGCCGAACAGCAGCGATTCGGGATACTTCGCCATCAGGTCGTGCAGGGCCTGATTGATCTGGATGGCCAGATGGCGCGGCGGCTGTTTCTCCGGCAGCTTGTCTTCGCTGCCGAATACGGCGATGCGCCGGTCCTGGTAGTCGCTGCGCTCGGCTTCCGCTTTCACCTGGCTTGGCGTGTAGGGCGCGAGTGGCGCCATCACTTCTTCCAGGCTTTGCAGGCGCGGGCGACGATCGGCTTCTTCGGCTGCGGCGAAGCAGCGCTTGCGGAAGCTTTCGTACACGGCCAGCAGTTCGTCCTTCGAATACAGGCCCGATGCCAGCGCGATCGCCGCGGACCGCAGCAAGGGATCGGAAGCTTCCACTTCCACCAGTTCCTCGATGCTGCGCCATTCGATTTCGAAATCGGTGCCGGCGTGGCCCATCACGCGCGTGGTTTTCAAATGCAGGAACGTCGGTCGGCGCGTTTCGCGGCAATGCGCCACCGCGCGCTGCACCTGCTCGTAGCCGTCGGCCAGGTCCAGGCCATCGGCAAAGAAATAATCCAGGTCACGGCGACGCTGGAAGTTGTTCGCCACCCAGTCGTTGGGCGTTTTCACCGAAATGCCGATGCCGTTGTCTTCGCAGACGAACAACACCGGCGCCGGCAGCTTCTGATACGCCGTCCACGCGGCGGCGTTGAATGCGGTCTGCGCGGTGGCGTGATTGCTCGAAGCATCGCCAAACGAACAGATGGCGATGGAATCGCTGGGAATCGGCAACGCGTGCCCGATGCGGCGTGCCTGCTCGATGGCGACGGCCGTGCCCAGGGCCTTGGGCAAGTGCGAGGCGATGGTCGAGGTTTGCGGCAACACCCACAACGGCTTGCTACCCCACACTTTGTGGCGCCCGCCGGACGCGGGATCTTCCTTGCTGGCGGCAAACGACAGCGCCGAATCCATGACCGGATCCATGTCCGGCAATTTGCGGAAGCGCTCGGCCATGAAGCCACCGGAACGGTAATGCAGGAACGCCGGATCGGTATGGCGTGTCAGGCGCGCCACCATCGCATTGCCTTCGTGGCCGGAACTGCCGATGGTGTAGAACACTTTGTTCTGCACGCGCAGCACGCGCGCCATCAAATCGAGATGGCGGGAAATCAGCTGCGATTCCAGCAGTTCGCGAAATCCGCGCGCATCCAGCGCGCTGCCCGGCAGCACCGATTCATGCTCGCCCGGCCTGGCATGCACGTCGCCGTGCCACAGCCGCACGAACTCGGTGAAGTTCTGGTCGACGATCTCGGCGCGATTGAAGCCCTTGTGGCGGGCGGCGATGGGACTGGAAGGCATGGCGAGGTTCTCTACGATGATCGGTTTGGCGCGTCGTGCGTTTACAAGGCGCGCAGAAGATCGGCGCGCGCAAGGTCCTTCGGGCGGCCGAAGCTTTCGAGGATGCGAATCTGCTCGTCGCGGGCGGGAATGGGCACGTCGATACCCGCGACATTCACGTGGACGACATTCTGCACGCGCACGGCCTGCCAGCCACGCTCATCGTGCAGTTCAAGGCCGCCCATGACTTCGAGCGGCATGCCGGGAAACTGGAAACGCGCGAAGCACGAACGGAAGCGATCGGCGCCGGCGGGAACATAGGCAACATCCAGGCGCGACGGCCACAACGCGATCAAACGTTGTGCATCGGCGACGCTGGTCAACAGATCCAGATCGGCCGCCTGCACGTCGACACCAGCCAACGCCGCGGCGGCGCTGCCGATCACCGCCCACTCGTCGCGGCAATGCGCGTGCAACTGCGGCACGCTCGCCGCAATCACTTCGCATAAGGCTGGACTGATCGGCATCACCGGCGATTCATTCCCGTGTCTGAGCGCGATGACCACAACATGTCGATGCGACGCCGCTGTCATCGGGCGTACTCATGGGTTGCTGCACCGGCGGACATTTGACCGAGCCGTACGAGCAGAACACGCAGCAATCGCCGGACTTGGGTTGCAATAGCGCCTGGCAGTTCGGGCAATCGTAGAAGAACAGGCAGGCATCGACCGGCATGGTTTCTTCCTGCGCGAAACCGCACTGCGGACAAGTGATGACGGATTGCAGAACAGGCTCGCTCACGGTCATGCCTCCCGCTTCAAGGCGTTCCTCGCCGGCGCAGCCACTCTTCGCGCGTCTGGCCCCAGATTTCCACGGTGACGTCCTGGTAAGGCTCCGGCAGGCCGGAGTGGCGCAGGAAGCGGGAGCCCAGGCGTTTGGCCAGCGCCAACGACGGCGCGTTGTCCGTGTTGATGGAATGGATCACGTCCGTCCAGCCCAGATGTTCGAAGGCCCAGTCGATCGCCGCGGCGGCGCCTTCATAGGCGTAACCCTTGCCCCAGGCCTCGCGCACCAGCCCCCAGCCGACTTCGGTGCCCGGCCAGCCTTCCGGCTGCCAGGGCCCAAGCCGGCCGATCCAGCGGCCGGTGGCTTTCTCGATCACCGAAAACATCGAATAGCCCTGGATCATCCAGGCGCCGGCCAGGGTGAGAAAGCCGCGCCAGGCCACCGGGCGCGCCTGCATGCCGCCGATGAAATGGGCTGCTTCGGCGTCGGCCATGTTGCGCGCGTAGGCGTCGAAATCCTCGCGGATCGGTGGGCGCAGGATCAGGCGTTCGGTTTCGATGATGCGGATATCGTGGATCGACATGGTGCAGTCCTGGTTTTTCGTCTCACCTGGAACTCGAGAGGGTCAAGGACGCGTTCAACGCGCGATCACCGCGATTTGCGCGAAAGCCGTCATCACGCTTCGCCCGAACCCTCACCCGCCTCTCGGCACCCTCTCCCGGAGGGAGAGGGACTCACTAGGCAAGATCCCGCTAGAACGCGTTGATGCCGGTCAACTCGCGTCCCACCACCAACTGATGCACCGTCTCGGTCCCTTCATAGGTGATCACCGATTCCAGGTTCAGCGCATGGCGAATCGCCGAATGCTCCACGGTGATGCCGGCGCCGCCGAGCATGTCGCGGCAATCGCGCGCGATGTCGATAGCCATGCGCACGTTGTTCCACTTCGCCAGCGATACCTGGGTGGGCTCCATCTTGCCGGCATCCTTCAACCGGCCGAGCTGCAGTGAAATCAACTGCGCCGAAGTAATGCGGCGAGCCATGTCGGCCAGCTTCAATTGGATCGCCTGGTTCGAGGCGAGCGGGCGACCGAATAGAATGCGCTCTTGGGTGTAATCCAGCACTTCCTTCAAGCACGCCTGCGCGGCGCCGATCGGGCCCCAGGTAATGCCGTAGCGCGCCTGCGTCAGGCAGCCGAGCGGGCCTTTCAGGCCCTTCACGTTCGGCAGCCGCTGCGCATCCGGCACGCGCACGTTGTCGAGGAACAGCGCGGAGGTCACGGACGCGCGCAGGCTCATCTTCTTGTGCACTTCCTGCGCGGTGAAGCCCTTGCTGTCGGTCGGCACGATGAAACCCTGGATGCCGTCGTCGGTCTGCGCCCACACGATCGCGATGTGCGCGAGATTACCGTTGGTGATCCACATCTTGGCGCCGTTGATCACCCAGTCGCCGCCGTCCTTCCTGGCATTGGTCTTCATGTTGGCCGGATCGGAACCGCCGTGCGGTTCGGTCAGGCCGAAGCAGCCGATGATTTCGCCCGCCGCCATCTTCGGCAGATACTGCATCTTCTGCTCTTCGTTGCCGTAGGCGTAGATCGGATACATGCACAGCGAGCTCTGCACGGAGGCGAAGCTGCGCAGGCCCGAATCGCCGCGCTCCAGCTCCTGGCAGATCAGGCCATAGCTCACGCCGTTCATGCCGGCGCAGCCGTATTTCTCCGGAATGGTGGCGCCGAGCAGGCCCAGGTTGGCGATTTCCGGAACCAGCTCGGCGGGGAAACGACCCTGGTCGAAGCAGTCGCCGATGATGGGCAGCACCTTTTCGTCGACGAACCGCCCAACAGTGTCCTGCACCATGCGCTCCTCGTCGGTGAGCAGGGAACGAACGTCGTACAGATCGAGCGGATTCAAGCGGGCTGCCATAGGAGTTCCGTGAACAGTCGGGGAAGCCCTACATTGTAGCCGTGGCGCCTGAGGGCGGTCATGCCGGGGTGCAGCAGGGGGCGTCAGCCTGGCGCAAACGGCGCCCCGTAAACCGTAGGTTGGGGTGCAAACCCCAACCCATCGCCATCAGCCCCTGTTTTGCAGGATCAACGCCGCCCCCTTCTCCGCCACCATCATCGTCGGCGCATTGATGTTGCCGGAGGTGATGTTGGGAAACACCGACGCATCCACGATGCGCAGTCCATCCAGCCCGTGCACGTTCAGCTGCCTGTCCACCACGGTCGTCGCCGGATCGCTGCCCATCGCGCACGAGCCGCACAGGTGGTAGATGGAGCCGCAGTTCTCGCGGAAGTACTCCAGCATGGACGCATCGTCATCCACGATCTCGCCCGGCAGGGTTTCTTCCACCGTGACCGCACGCAGCGACGGCGCCTGCATCAGGCGGCGGATCAGGCGACTGCCCTGGATCGCTTCGGCGATGTCCTTGTCGGTGCTCAAGTAATTCGGATCGATCAGCGGCGCTTCTTCAGCACGGTTGGAGGCGATGCGTACCGAGCCGCGGCTGCTCGGGCGGCAGGGATTGAAGCAGAGCAGAAAGCCCGGATACGGCTCCGGCTTGATGGTGGCCCGGCTGCTCTTGGGAATCTGGTAGGACAGCGGATTGAAATAGAACTGCAGGTTCGGATGGCCTTGCGCGTCGTCGCCGCGGAAAAAACCTCCGGACTGGTTCACGCTCATCGCCAATGGACCGGTGCGCGACAACATGTATTGCAGGCCGACCTTCAATTTGCCCAGCAGCGAACCCAGCAAACCGTTCAAGGTGGGCACGCTCGCCTTGTAGTAATAGCTGACGCAGAGATGATCCTGCAGGTTCGCACCCACCGCAGGCAGATGATGCAAGGTTTCGATGCCGTGCTGTTCAAGCAACGCCTTGTCGCCCACGCCGGAGAGCTGCAGGATTTTCGGCGTGCCCACCGCGCCCGCCGCGAGAATCACTTCGCATGCCGCATGGATCTCCCATTCGCCACCGCCCTGCCTCACGCGCACGCCGATGGCGCGCTTGTCCGTGTTGAACAGCACCCGATCCACGGTCATCTCCGTTTCGACGCGCACGTTGCGGCGCTTCATCGCCGGATGCAGGCAGGCGATGCTGCTGGAACTGCGTTCGCCGTTGCGCGTGTTGAGATCGTAGATGCCGCCGCCTTCGATCTGCGCACCGTTGAAGTCGGGATTGCGCGGATAACCCAGTTCGTCGCAGGCGGAAAGAAAGGCATCGCAGATCGGATGCGTCTTTCCGCGCATCGAAGTGATGTGGATCGGGCCGCTGCCGCCGTGGTAGTCGTTATCGCCGTCCGGATGCGTTTCCAGTTGGCGGAAATACGGCAGCACATCGCGCCAGGACCAGCCATCGTTGCCGGCCGCGGCCCAGTCGTCGAAATCCTGCGGCTGGCCGCGCACGTAGATCATCGCGTTGATCGAGCCGGAACCGCCCAGCGCCTTGCCGCGCGGTGCGTAAAGCTTGCGCCCGTGCAGCGTCGGCTGCGGTTCGGAGTAATGCATCCAGTTGTAGCGTGGGTTGTAGTACAGCTTGACGAAACCGCCGGGCATCCTGATCCACGGCGAGTCGTCCTTGCCGCCGGCTTCCAGCACCAGCACGGAATGGCGGCCGGAGGCGCTGAGGCGATCGGCCAGGATGCAGCCGGCGGAGCCGGCGCCCACGATGATGTAGTCGTATGTCATGCGTTGCTGCGTCCGTTCAGCCCCTGGCGGGTGCGTTGTCGTTGACGTCGAATGGCGCAGGCGCCATCTGCAGGTGCAGGCGATCGCCGGTGTAAGGCGCATGCGCGCGCACTACGTCCATGTCGAGTTCCACGCCCAGGCCCGGCTCGGTCGAAGGAATGATGTAACCGTCTTCCCATTGCAGCGGTTTCTTCAGGATTTCCGCATGGAAACCATCCCACGTGCCGATGCTTTCCTGGATCAGGAAGTTCGGCGTGCACGCCGCCAACTGGAAACTCGCTGCCGCACCGACCGGGCCGTTGTAGAGATGCGGCGCGATCTGCGCATAGAACGCCTCGGCCATGCCGGCGATTTTCTTCGCCTCCAGCAGACCACCGCAGCGGCCCACGTTCATCTGCAGAATCGACGCACCGCCGGCCTGCAACAGCTTGAAAAATTCATACTTGGTGGTGAGTCGTTCGCCAGTGGCGATCGGGATGGTGGTCTTGCCCGCCACTTGTCCCATCGCATCTTCCTGTCCCGGCGGGATGGGTTCCTCGAACCACAGAGGATCGTATTTCTCCAGCCGCCTGGCCAGGCGAATGGCTGAGGACGGCACCATCTGCCCGTGCGTGCCGAACAGCAGATCGCAGTGGTTGCCGACCGCTTGGCGAATGGTGCGGCAAAACATTTCACACCGCTCCAGCACGTCCAGCGAAAGCTGATGACCGGAGTACGCAGTGTACGGGCCGGCCGGGTCGAACTTCACCGCGGTAAAGCCCTGCTTCATCGCGCGAATAGCGTAGGCGGCAGCGAGATCGGGATCGCTGTAGTCGTACTGGCCCTTACTGTTGATGGGGTAGAGATACGTGTACGAACGCAGGCGCTCGTGCACTTTGCCGCCGAGCAGTTCGTACACCGGCTTGTTGGCAGCCTTGCCGATGATGTCCCAGCAGGCCATTTCCAGGCCGCTTACCACACCCATCATGGTGAGATCGGGCCGCTGCGTGAAACCGCTGGAATAGGCCTGGCGGAAAAAGCGCTCGACGTGATGCGGATCGTGGTCGAGCAGATAGCGCTGGAACACGTCCTCGATGATCGGCACCATCGCGTTGGGATGGAACGTCGCCGCGTAGATTTCACCGATGCCTTCGATGCCGTTGTCGGTTTTCAGCTCCACGAACAACCAGTACATGCCGCCGATATGCGGTGGCGGCACGGCGACGACGTGGGTTTCAAGAGAGATGATTTTCATGCGGGCTTCCTTTTGGCAATGCGCTTGCCGAGCGCGAGCGCAGCGACCACGCCCAGCGATCCCATCACCAGGACGTACGTGAAATAGAGCTGATAACCGAGCATCCCAGCGAAGGTCTGCGTGAACCAGCCGTTGACCAGCGGCAGCAGCACGTCGGGCGAATAACCGACCACCGAGATGATGCCGATCGCCAAACCCATGATGCGTTCCGGAATCGGACACTGATCCAGAATCGCCCAGTACAAGCCGCGAATGGCGTACGTCATCAAGCCTATGAAAACCACCAGCACCACCACCACGGACACCACGTGCAGCTGCGGCAGGAAAATCAGCCCCAGCATGCCGATGCCGGCGAGCGCCAGCGCCCAGGTCAGCACACGCAAGTTGGTGAACTTGTCGCCCAGCCAACCGCCACCGATACCGCCCACCGGACGCATCCAGAGCTTGATGGTGGTGATCACGCCGGCCATGGTCGCCGACAGGCCGAGGCCGCCTTCTTCCAGATACGCAGAGAAGCTGTAGGTGGCCCAGAAGAAGTGATAGCCGCAGAACACGATCGCGGTGATCAGCCACAGCTCGGGCAGCTTCGCCAGCAGCTTGATGTCTTCGAACAGCTTGCCTTTGCGCTGGGATGCTTGCGGTACTTCATCGCGTTGTTGCGGATCGCGAAGCAATGCCAGCGCAACACCGATCGCCAGGCACGTATAGGCGTACAGGTGAATCACCCGCTGGAAACCTTCCGCCAGCGAATCGCCACGCTGCTGCGTGAGATAGGCGAACAGGCTGATGGCGACCGTGGCGAGCAAGGCTTCGACCAAGCCACGTCCGCCATCGAGCACGCCGAAGAAGCGGCCCTGTTCCTGTTTGCTCGCAAGCATCTTCACGCGCTTGAGCAAGGCGGCCCAGAACGTCAGGCCGGTGGTGACGCCGAAGCCGCAAAAGATGCCCAGCAGCACATGAAAATTCGGCAGCGTTGCGTACCACAACGCGAGCGCGCCGGTACCGAGCAAGGACACGCTGATCAGCCAGCGCGGCGGCAGGCGATCGGCCAGCCATCCGCTCGGTAGATAGCTGATCATGAAAGCGGCGCCCAGGATCGAATAGAGGTAACCGAGCTGCTCGTTGTCGATCGCCAGCGCCTCGAGCATGCTGCTCTGGTACACCTGCCGCAGATACAGCACCGGGTAGATGGAACCGGCGGCCAGCACCAGCAGCATCAGCTGGCTGTAGCGGTAAAACGTGTTACCGACGGCGGGCTGCGCGACGGCTTGCGCGTTCGTGTTCATGGCTCAGTACCTCATGACCACGAGACGCGTCTGGGTGAACTCCAGCATGCCGTGCTTGCCGTCGTCGCCACCCAGGCCGGAGCGTTTCCAGCCAGCGTGGAAGCCCTGGTACGGATCGGCCGGCGTACGATTGACGTACAGCTCGCCGGCCTCGATGCGGTTGGCCACTTTCAGCGCCGTGCGGTAGTGCTCGGTGTAGAGCACGGAAGAAAGGCCGAACTGGTGATCGTTCGCCATCTGCAGCGCTTCGTCGAGCGTGTCGTAACGCAGCACCGGCAACACCGGACCGAAGATTTCCTCCTGCACGATTTCCATATGCTGCTGGCAATGGCTCAGCAAGGTGGCCGGATAGAAAAAGCCCTTGCCTTCGGGCAGCACGCCGCCCGTTTCGAGCACGGCGCCTTCGGCGATGGCGTGGCGCACCTTGGCGTGGATTTCCTGCCGCGCACGTTCACTGACCAAGGGCCCCATGCGACTGGCATCTTCAGCGCGATCGCCGATGCGGATCGCCGCGAACTTGGCGCGCAGCAATTCCAGCAAGCGATCGTGCACGCCGCGGTGCACGTAGACGCGTTCGATCGCCGTGCAAAGCTGCCCGCAATGCGTAGTCTTGGCGGTGACGATCGCATTGGCGGCTAGCTCCAGGTCCGCATCGGGCTCGATGATCGTCGGCGTCTTGCCGCCCAGCTCGAGCGAGGGCTTGGCGATATTGACCTTGCAGTAGTCGAGCACCGCGCGGCCGACGCCGACGCTACCGGTCAGCGTGATCATGCCCACTGCCGGCTGCGTGCACAGCACACCCGCCTGCGCATGCTGCATGGCCAGGATGTTCACCACGCCGCGCGGCAAGCCGGCCTGCTCGACGCAGCGCGCGATATCGAACGCGCACAGCGGCGTGTTGTTGCTCGGCCGCACCACCACCGTATTGCCGGTGATCAGCGCTGGCGCGATCTTGCGCAGCAGCGTATAGACCGGATAGTTGAACGGAATCAGGCAGGCGACCACGCCGATCGGTTCACGCTGCAGCAGGATGGTTTCGTCCGCGCTGTCGCTGGGAATGACTTCGCCTTCGATGCGCCGCGCCCATTCGGCGTGGTAGCGGGTGATTTCCGCGGCGTAGATCGCCTCGTTGCTCGCATCGGCCACGCTCTTGCCCGATTCGCTGGCGAGCGAGGCGCCAATGCTTGCGGCGTTCGCCACCAGCGCATCGGCCAGGCGCCGCAAATGCTGCGCACGCTCGATCGCCGGCAGCCGCGCCCATTCGCGTTGAGCGCGTGCGGCGGCCGCCACCGCCGACTTCACTTGCGCGTCGCTGGCCGCATCGATGTCGGCGATGATCTCGCCGTTAGCGGGATTGCATACGCCGATGGCCTTTTCGCCGTCGGCATCGACGAACAGTCCGTCGATGAAATTTCGCTCCTTGCGCATGGAGGCTCCTGTGTGTGTGCGAGCTATGCGTAGCGCCCGCGTGTTCGATCGCACCGGCAGGCGCGCTCGTGGTTGAAGGTCAGAAGTAGTAGCCGATGTTCAGGTAGAGCTGCCCTTTCCAGCGGTTGATGCCGCCCGCGCCCAGGCTTTGCGCGTAATTGCTGCCGCCGATGTAAGGGTCGTTGCGCCCCTCCAGCCACTCGACGTACACCGAGAGGAATTTCAGCGAGAACGATGCGCCGGTGATCCAGCGCTGCGTATCGCGAAACTGCGGATTGGATTTCTGGTGGCGGCTGTAGTTGGAATACAGCGTGATGTCCTTCACCCAGCCGCCGAGATAGCTGCCAGGGATGGCGTAGCTGGCGTTGACCGAATACAGGTTGCCGCGCGTGGCCAGGTTGAACGTGCCGTCGAAGCCGCCGAGCGTCACCAGCTGGCTGCCGTCAGGATTCTTCGGCGTCATCAACTGCCGCGCATATTGCAGCTTCACGCCCCACGGGCCCTTGTTGCCCGCGTAGTGCGCGCCATAGACCAGGCGACGCCCGTCGCGCTGCGTGTCCAGGTTGCGCAAGGTGGAAGTGAACAGGGAGACGCCCGCCTCGCCTTTCCAGTCGCCAGCCCGCACGTTGCGAGCAAGTCGCCCGACGAACAGGTTGCGTTCCACATTGCGCGTGCCGCCCTCCACCGAAGGATCGGCCGGCGTCAGCACGATCGAATAGGTGCTGCCGCGGCTGGTGCCCTGCCCCGACCACGCCGGCCGCGCGTAGTAGCCGGCCTGCACATTCCAGTCATCGAGCTGCTGCACGTACTTGACGCCGATCTCGCTGAGGTCTTCCACGCCCACGACGTTGCCGAGGCTCTCGTAGAACGTATCGCCGAACAGCGGCTGCAGTCCGAACGGCACCTGGTTCAAGCCCACTTCGAGATGACGCCTGGCGTCGAGGCGATAGCCGATCCAGGCATAGTCGGCAAAGTTGATATCGCCGAAACGACGCGTGTACTGGAACGGGTAATCCTTGCCGTAGAAGCGGTAGCCGGCCGCGCCGAGCCAGCTGTCGGAGGTGTACTTGGCGTTGAGCATCACGGTGTCGATGCCGAATTCGCGAATGCCGCGGCTGCCGTCGTGATCGACGCGTGCGCGTATCGCGCCGCCGAGGGTCCAGTGGTCGGATACCTCCACGGCGAAAGCGGGAGCACTGGCGGCAGCCAGCGCGACAAACAGGCATCCGACGATGCGGGTTCGGGTTCGTCCATGAAGCACGGCAGTCGTTTCCTTACGCGAAGAACGGCGGCGAGGCGCCAGCCTGCATGCAATCTCTGCTCGGCCTACGCCACCATGGGATTGGATTCATCCTCGGCGACCCGACTGTCAGGGGATGCCCGCCTTCGCCCTCGATCCACGTAGGGTGCAAGCCTGAATCGCCGACCAAAATTCCTTAGGATTTGTCATTGACGCCCGGTATCCTGCTGCGTCAGCGCGGGAAACTCCGATCCTGATCACCAGGATGGCCGGCACCCGCGCATCCGCCCACGCACAACGTTCTGCCCAGCCGCTTCGCACCGGAATTTGCATGATCAAAGGTATTCTTCTCGGCTTCGCCAGCTTCGCGGCCTATGCGATCAGCGATGCCTTCGTGAAGTCATTGCACGGCTCGGTGCCGCCTTATGAATCGGTGTTCTTTGGGGCGGTGTTCGGGCTGATGGCCCTGCCCTTCATCATGAGCAAGGACAAGGGCGACCGCTGGCGCGACGTGGTGACGGCGCAGCGGCCTTCCTTGTGGTGGGTGCGCGCGGCGGCCGGCGCCTTCGGCAATATCGCCTCGGTGACGGCGTTCACGCTGCTGCCGATGGCCGAGGTGTTCACGATGATCTTCCTGATGCCGATCTTCGTGACGGTGCTGTCGGTGATCTTCCTGAAGGAGCATGTCGGCTGGCGCCGCTGGTCGGCGGTGGTGGTGGGTTTCGCCGGCGTGCTGGTGGTGTTGCGCCCGGGCTTCCGCGCGTTGGGCGCGGGCGACGTGGCGGGGCTGGTGTGCGGCCTGTTCGCCGCGGCCTCCGTGGTGGCGCTGCGCATGGCCGGTCCGCATGAGAAACGCATCAGCCTGTATGGCTCCGGCGTGATCGGTCCGCTGATCATCGGCGGCCTGATGATGCTGCCGCATTTCCGCTGGCCGAATCTGCACGAGTGGGGCCTGCTCGCCGGCTACGGCCTGCTTGCCGCACTGGCCGGCGTGCTGTTGATGTATGCCACTCTGATCGCACCGGCCAACCGCGTGGCACCCACCCAGTACAGCCAGATGTTTTGGGCCATCGGCCTGGGTTATTGGCTGTTCGGCGATAAGCTCGATTGGCCGATGCTGATCGGCATCGTGATGATCCTGGGTGCGGGTTTGTTCACGCTGGTGCGCGAAGAAAAAGTGACGCCGTGGTGGCGGCGGCAGAAGATCGTGCTTGGCGATTGATCGCGTGGGCTGGAGCTTGCACCTCGAAAATCCCCGCGTTTTGCTCAGCGCTTTTCCGCAAAAAACGAAGAGTTTCATGTTGGCGCATTGCCAAGAAAAACCACACCGTCATTCCGGCGAAGGCCCACTGCTGTCCGGGGAAGTTCTGTCCGTTGGCCGGTGTATAAGGCATGGCCGTGTTTTTGCGTCATCGCTTGATGTGGTGACTCGCCAATGACTTTCTGAGTGAGCCCCTCTCCCTCCGGGAGAGGGTGCCGAGAGGCGGGTGAGGGTTCGGGCGAAGCGCGATGCTGACGTCTGGCGCAAGATTCGGTTATCGCGCGCTGGTCGCACCCTCACCCCAACCCCTCTCCTTATGTTCGTCGCCCCGGCGAAAGCCGGGGCCCAGCGACTTTAAAGCGGAAAGACACTGGGTCCCGGCTTTCGTCGGGACGACGAACTAGCATTACGCGATACTCAACTTCATCTGCCCTCTCTTAGCTGAGATTCGACGCTAATCAGACCGGGGGAGAGGGGCTCATGCTTACAGCTCGTCTTATCTTTTCGCGGAGCCGTAGTTTTCCCGGGCAGCAGTGGGCTTTCGCCGGAATGACGGCGAGGTGATAGGGAAAGTTCGGTGCGAGCCAGATAGTCTGAAACCGCAATCATCTTTTCGCCGCGCCTAAGTTCCAACTAAGCGGCAACGCGTAACCTTGCACAAGCGTCTGCCATTCGATCGCATCGGCAACCTCGCCGGCCTGCGCAGCGTTGCACGCTCTTCACCTTCTGCATGCACGACGCGCCCTACCACAACGCCGATGCCATCGACAGACCCAAAAGGCCCTGCCGTTTTAACCCGCTAATACGTTGATGGTTGCGGGCTGCGCGCCGAAACATGTCAACCACAAGCGCGACAGGCCGTTACAACGGGTTCGACCGTCGCGCTGACGGCCACCGATCGCCTGGATCGCGATGCGTTTCGATCATTGAAAGCGCTCTCGTAGACACGGGAGCGGGTATTTGGAGATGGTTATGAGTGCGGACAGCCCGCGAACAGCCGGATACGCTCACCGCCGTCGCGGCCTGTGGATCGCCGTGGCGATCGTGGTGGCAGTGATTGCCCTGGTGGCGTTCCACATCCTCAATCGCAAACCCGCCCGGGTCGGCGCTCCGGCGCAAGTGGTCAGCGTGACCACCGCGCACCAGGGCGACATGCCGGAGATTCTCCATTCGCTCGGCACAGTCACGCCGCTGGCCACCGTCACGGTGCTGCCGCAGTTGAGCGGATACCTCACCGAAGTGGGTTACCAGGAAGGCCAGGATGTGAAGAAAGGCCAGTTCCTGGCGCAGATCGATCCGCGCCAGTACCAGATCAGCAAGCAGCAGGCCGAGGCGCAACTGGCGAAGGACCAGGCCACGCTCGACCAGGCCCGCACTGATCTGGCGCGCTACACGCAGCTCTACCAGAAGAAGTCGATTGCCGAGCAGCAGTACATGGACCAGAAATTCCTGGTCGAGCAATCCGAAGCGGCGGTGAAGGCGGACAGGGCCAACATCGCGCAATTCGATCTGGACCTTGCCTATTGCCGCATCACTGCGCCGGTCGATGGCCGCGTCGGCCTGCGGCTGGTGGATCCGGGCAATTACGTGACGCCCTCCAGTTCCACCGGCATCGTGGTGATCACCACGATGAAACCCACCACTGTGCAATTCACCGTGCCGCAGAATTCGCTGGGCAAGGTGCTCGATCGCGTCAACGGCGGCGCCAGGCTGCCGGTCACTTTATATAACAGCGACAACAGCAAGCAGCTCGCCACCGGCACGCTGTATGCCATCGGCAACCAGATGGCGACCAGCACCGGCACGGTGACCTTGCGCGCGAACTTCCCCAACGACGACGAGAAACTTTACCCGAACGAATTCGTCAACGTGGAGTTGCTGGTGGATACCTTGCACAACGCCGTGCTGGTGCCCACGCCCGCCGTGCAAACCGGCGCGCCGGGCGATTACGTATTCCTCAAGAATGCGGACGATACGGTGTCGGTGCACAAGGTGACGCCGGGCCCGAGCGACGGTCGATACACGGCGATTCTTGCCGGCCTTTCCGCCGGCCAGACAGTGGTGACGGACGGCACCGATCGCCTGAGCGATGGCGCCAAGATCCGCGTCGCGCAAGCACGGCCCGCCAGCGCCAGCAGCGCACCTGCCGCACCATCGTCCAGCGGTGCCGCGCATGGCAACGGAACAAGAAGGCACGGCGCCGGCCAGAACGCCGGCTCCTCCTCCGCGTCGTGACCGGCAACGTGTGATCCGATGAATATCTCCCGCCTGTTCGTGCTCAGGCCCGTGGCGACATCGTTGCTGATGATCGCGCTGGTGCTGGTGGGTTTGGTGGCGATGCGTTTTCTGCCCGTGTCGTCCCTGCCCAGCGTCGATTACCCCACCATCCAGGTGCAAACCTTCTATCCGGGCGCGAGTCCGGACGTGATGGCCACCACGGTGACCGCGCCGCTGGAAGTGCAACTGGGCCAGATTCCCGGTCTGCAGCAGATGACCTCGAGCAGTTCGGCCGGCGCCTCGATCATCACCTTGCAGTTCGATCTGTCGCTCAATCTCGACGTGGCCGAGCAGAACGTGCAGGAAGCACTCAACGCCGCCAACAGTCTTTTGCCCAGCGGCCTGCCCGCGCCGCCGACGTATGCGAAGGTGAATCCGGCCGATCAGCCGATCCTCACGCTGGCGGTCACGTCCAAGTCGATGTCGCTCACGCAGTTGCAGGACGTGGCGAACAACCGCCTCGGCACCAAGATTTCCGAAGTGTCGGGCGTCGGCCTGGTGACACCGTCCGGCGGCAACGTGCCGGCCGTGCGCGTGGAAGCCGATCCGCAGAAGCTCGCCTCTTACGGGCTCAACATCGACGATCTGCGCTCGCTCTTGGCCAACGTCAACGTGAGCCAGCCGAAGGGCAATTTCGACGGCCCTGAGCTCGACTACACCATCAACGGCAACGACCAGATCCAGGATCCGAAGGATTACCTCGATACGGTGGTCTCCTACCAGAACGGCGCGCCGGTGTTCCTGCGCGACGTCGCGCGCGTCACGCAATCGGCGCAGAACGTCGAACAGGGCGCCTGGTACAACAACACGCCGGCGATCATCCTCAACGTGCAGCGCCAACCGGGCGCGAACGTGATCGCCACGGTCGACCAGATCAAGCGCATCCTGCCGCAGCTCGAATCCACGCTGCCGGCCGGCATGCAGGTGGCGATCGTCAACGACAGCACCGGCGTGATTCGCGCCTCGGTCGCCGATGCGGCGTTCGAGCTGATCCTGGCGGTGGTGCTGGTGGTGCTGGTGATCTTCGTGTTCCTGCGCAACCTGCCGGCCACCATCATTCCCAGCATTTCCGTGCCGGTGTCGCTGATCGGCACGCTGGCGATGATGTACGAGCTCAACTACTCCATCGACAACCTCTCGCTGATGGCGCTGATCATCGCCACCGGTTTCGTAGTGGACGACTCGATCGTGATGATCGAGAACATCGTGCGCTACCTGGAGGAAGGCGAAACGCCGTTGAATGCGGCATTGATCGGCGCGGGGCAGATCGGCTTCACCATTCTGTCGCTGACCGTATCGCTGATCGCGGTGCTGATTCCGCTGCTTTTCATGGGTGGCGTGATCGGGCGTCTGTTCAGCGAGTTCGCGGTGACGCTGGCGGTGACCATCGTGCTCTCCGGCGTGGTGTCGCTCACCCTGGTGCCGATGTTGTGCGCGCGTATCCTACGCGCGCAGGCCGAGCGCCATCCCAGCCGTTTCGAACGTATCAGCGAAGGACTGTTCAACAAGCTGTTGCACGCGTACGAACGCGGATTGCGTTTCGTGATGGCGCACCAGACCGCCACCTTGGTCACCTTCGTGATCACGATGCTCATTACCGTGATCCTGTACGTGATGATTCCCAAGGGCCTGTTCCCGGTGCAGGACGTCGGCGTATTGCAAGGCATCAGCATTGCCGACAACTCCGTCTCCTACAGCAGCATGGTGGATCGCCAGGCGCAGCTGGCCGAGGCCATCCTCAAGGACCAGGACGTCACTAATCTCACGTCCTACGTAGGCATCGACGGCACCAACACCACGCTCAACCATGGCCGCTTCCTGATCAATCTGAAGCCGCGCGACGATCGTTCGGACGCGGCCGCGGACATCGCGCGACGCATCCAGGATGAAGTCGCGCACGTGCCGGGTATCAAGCTGTATCTGCAACCGGAACAGGATCTCACGCTCGACACCACCGTCTCGCCCAACCAGTACCAGTTCGTACTGCGCGGCCCGAGCCTGCAAGCGTTCCAGCAATACGTGCCGGCGCTGGTCGCGCGCATGAAACAGATCACGTCGATCACCGACGTCACCAGCGATCTGAAAAACGAAGGCCTGAGCGTCAACGTCAACGTGAACCGTCCATTGGCGGCGCGTTTCGGCATCACGCCCGCGACCATCGACAACGCGCTGTATGACGCGCTCGGCCAGCGCATCGTGTCGACCATCTTCAATCAGTCGAACCAGTATCGCGTGATCCTGGTGGCGAAACCGGAGAAACTGCCGACGCTGGAATCGCTGGGCGATCTATACCTGCCCAGCCAGACCGCCAGCAGCGGCCAGGTGCCGCTGAAAGCCATCGCCAAGATTGAAGTGACCAAGTCGCCGCTGGCGATCAGCCATCTGGCGCAGTTCCCGTCGGTGACCATTTCCTTCAACCTCGCCAATGGCGCATCGCTGAGCAAGGCGGTGCAGGAGATCAACCAGGCCGAGCAGGCGGTGAAGCTGCCGCCGTCGATCACTTCGTCGTTCCAGGGCGCCGCGCAGGCGTTCCAGGACTCGCTATCCAGCGAGGTGTATCTGCTGATCGCGGCGCTGGTGGCGGTCTACATCGTGCTGGGCGTGTTGTACGAAAGCTTCATCCATCCGGTGACGATTCTCTCGACGTTGCCCTCGGCCGGTATCGGCGCACTGCTGGCCTTGATGATCGCGGGCGCAGACCTGGACATCATCGGCATCATCGGCATCGTGCTGTTGATCGGCATCGTGAAGAAGAACGCGATCATGATCGTGGACTTTGCGCTGGAAGCCGAACGCGACCACGGCAAGCCGCCGGCCGAAGCGATCTTCGAAGCCTCGCTGCTGCGTTTCCGTCCGATCCTGATGACCACCCTGGCGGCGATGCTCGGCGCACTGCCGATGCTGCTCGGCACCGGCACCGGTTCGGAACTGCGCCGGCCGCTGGGCCTGGCGATCATCGGCGGCTTGACGTTGAGCCAGTTGCTGACCTTGTTCACCACGCCGGTGATTTATCTGTTCTTCGATCGGCTGGCGCAGCGGTTCCATAGCAAGCCGTCGCTAGCGGCGGGGGATCGTACGCCATGACTACGTGGCTGAGGTGCCTCCATTTTTTGCGCGCGATGATTCAGCGGAATCAAGAGACGATCTGCGCTGCACGAAGTTTTTCAGATTGCCCCGTCGTCATTCCGGCGAAGGCCGGCACGCGGGGAGAGCACAGGGATGTGCTCGGCTTTGAGGAGCGAGGAATCCATCGCCAGTACGAAGCATGGATTCCGGCCTTCGCCGGATTGACGACTCGGTTTTTTGTGGCGATCTACCAGCGTGATAGTCGTGGCGTGCGGCCATGAACATCTCCGCCCTCTTCATCCGCCGCCCCGTCGCCACCACCCTGCTGGCGATCGCCATCCTGCTATCCGGTGCGCTCGCGTATTTCCATCTGCCGGTCGCGCCGCTGCCGAACATCACTTATCCGGTGGTGGTGGTACAGGCCAGCATGGCCGGTGCGAGTCCGGACATCATGGCCTCCACCGTGGCCGAACCGCTGGAAAAACGCCTGGGTGCAATCGCCGGCGTCACCGAGATGACCTCCACCAGCACCGTCGGTTCGGCGCGTATCGTCATCCAGTTTGCGCTCAACCGCGACATCAACGGCGCCGCGCGCGACGTGCAGGCGGCGATCCAGGCGTCGCGCGCCGACCTGCCGAGCACCTTGCGCAACAACCCGACCTATCGCGAATACAACCCGGCCGATTCGCCGATCATGGTGCTGGCGCTCACCTCCGACACGCTCACGCGCGCGCAGCTTTACGACTCAGCCAATTCGGTGATCCAGCAACAGCTGTCGCAGGTCGATGGCGTGGGCCAGATCACGCTGGGCGGCAGCGCCCTGCCCGCCGTGCGCGTGGAGCTGGAGCCGAACAAGTTGAACAGCTACGGCATCGGCCTGGAAGACGTGCGCGCGGCAATCAGCGCGGCCAATGCCAACAGTGCGAAGGGTTATATCGACCAGAACGGCCTGCGCTACGAAGTCACCTCCAACGACCAGATCAGCAAGGCGGCGCCGTACCGCGACCTGGTCATCGCCTATCGCAGCGGTGCGCCGGTGCAATTGCGCGACGTGGCCGACGTGCAGGATTCGGCCGAAAACCTCCGCAACATGGGCCTGTACAACGGCAAGCCCGCGGTGCTGGTGATCGTGTACCCCACGCCCGGCAGCAACATCGTCAAGACCGTGACGCAGATCCGCAGCGTGCTGCCGGCGGTGGAAGCGACCCTGCCCAGCAGCATCCGCATCGGCGTGGCGATCGACCGCTCGCAGTCGGTCAACGCGGCGGTGGGCGATACCGAACGCTCGCTGTTCATGGCCGTGCTGCTGGTGATCGGCGTGGTGTTCGTATTCCTGCAATCGCCGCGCGCCACGCTGATCCCGTCGGTGGCGCTGCCGCTGTCGATCGTCGGCACGTTCGGACCGATGTACCTGATGGGCTACAGCCTCGACAACCTCTCGCTGATGGCGCTCACCATCGGCACCGGTTTCGTGGTGGACGATGCGGTAGTGGTGCTGGAAAACATCGTGCGCCACGTGGAAAACGGCATGGACGTGCGCGAGGCGGCGCTCAAGGGCAGCGGCGAGGTCGGCTTCACGGTGATCTCGATGAGCCTGTCGCTGATCGCGGTGTTCACGCCGATCCTGCTGATGCCGGGCATCATCGGCCTGCTGTTCCACGAGTTCGCGGTGACGCTGTCGGTCGCCATCCTGCTGTCGATGGTGATCTCGCTCACCGTCACGCCGACCATGGCAGCCTATCTGCTGCGCCCGGGCGCCGCGATGCATTCGAAGGCGCGCTGGGCGGTGTGGTACGAGCGGCAGTTCGAGCGCTTCAAGCAGGCGTATTCGCGATCGCTCACCGCGGTGCTCGACAACGCGTGGCTGGTCGGCCTGACGCTGATCGGACTCCTGGTGCTCAACGTATTCCTGTTCAAGCTGCTGCCGTCCACGTTCTTTCCGGAGCAGGACAACGGCATCCTGATGGGCCAGATCATCGCCGACCAGAGCATCTCCTTCCAGGCGATGGAAAAGAAGCTGGCGCAACTGCAATCGATCGTGCAGAAGGATCCGGCGGTGGCCTCGGTGGCCGGCTTCACCGGTGGCCGCGCGCTCAACAGCGCCAACCTGTTCGTGGAATTGAAACCATTGGCGGAACGCAAGCTTTCTGCGGCGCAGGTGGTCGACCGTCTGCGCCCCCGGCTCAACGCCATCTCCGGCGCGAAGCTGTTTTTGCAGGCCGCGCAGGATCTGCATATCGGCGGACGGCAGTCAGCTTCCGAATACCAGTACACGCTGACCAGCGACGATCCCAACGCGCTGTATACCTGGATACCCAAGCTGGTGACGGAGCTTGGCAAATACCGCAGCCAGCTGCAGGACGTGAACTCCGATCTGCAGCAGAACGGCCTGCAGACCTACGTGAACTTCGACCGTTCCACCATGGCGCGCTACGGCTTTGCGCCGAACCAGATCGACAGCGTGCTGTATGACGCGTTCGGCCAGCGCACCGTTTCCACCGTCTACAACCAGCTCAACCAGTACTACGTGGTGATGGAGATCGCGCCGAAATATTGGCAATACCCGCAGATGCTCGATCGCATGTACTTCAGCAAGGCCGCGGGCAATCCCACCGGTACGCAGCAGACGCAGATGTCGTCCAGCATCGTCAAAGGCGTAGCCAGCTACTCGGCGGTAAGCGCTTCCAACAGCGGCAGCGCGAGCACCAATTCGCGCAACGCCGATGCGCAGGCCAATCAGCTGACCAACGCCATTTCCAATTCCAAGGGCGGCACCTCCAGCGGCAGCGCGGACAGCACTGCGGCGGAAACCATGGTGCCGTTCCCGGTCATGCTCAGTTACACCAACAACCACACCGCCACGCAGGTGAATCACCAGGATGGCCTGGTGGCCGGCACCATCTCGTTCAACCTGCCGCCGGGCGGTTCGCTGGGCAGCGCGTTGGCGGCAATCCAGCAGGCCATGCGCGAAATGGGCATGCCCGCATCCATCCACGGCGCCACCGCCGGCGCGGCGCAGGTGTATTCGCAATCGATGTCGACCATGCCGCTGTTGATTCTCGCGGCGCTCGGCGCGGTCTACATCGTGCTGGGCATCCTGTACGAAAATACGGTGCATCCGATCACCATTCTTTCCACGCTGCCGTCGGCCGGCATCGGTGCGACGCTGGCGCTCTTGATCTTCGGCACGCCGTTCTCCGTCATCGCGATGATCGGCATCATCCTCCTGATCGGCATCGTGAAGAAAAACGCGATCATGATGATCGACGTGGCGATCCACCTGCAGCGCGACGAAGGCTACGAACCGATGCGCGCCATCCACGATGCCGCGGTGCTGCGCCTGCGCCCGATCATGATGACCACCGCCGCCGCCGTGCTCGGTGCGGTGCCGTTGGCGATCGGCATCGGCCAGGGTGCATCGCTGCGCCAGCCGCTCGGCATCACCGTGATGGGCGGCCTGATTCTCAGTCAGGTTTTTACCTTGTACACGACACCGGTGATCTATCTCTATCTCGACCGCCTGCGCGCGCGGCTGGCGCGCTGGTCGGAGACCCTGCCGTGGAACCGATCGGACGTGAGTGCATGAACACGAAGACTTTGCCTACGGCCCTGGCCATCACGCTGGCGTTGTTGCTCGGCGGATGCATGGTCGGCCCGGACTATCACCGTCCGCAGGTGCCGATGCCTGCCCAATACAAGGAACTGCCCGGCTGGACGGCGGCCGCGCCCGACGCTGCCGAAGCGCCCAAGGGTGATTGGTGGACCACGTTCAACGATCCGCTGCTCGATGAGCTGGAACCGATGGTGTCGGTCTCCAACCAGACCGTGCGGCAAGCTTATGCGAATTACCAGCAGGCGCAGGCCGAAGTGAAGGTGGCGCGCGCGTCGCTGTTTCCCACGCTCGGCGTCACTGGATCGGCAGGCAAATCGCGTACTGGAAGCGGAAGCAGCGCCGGCACGAGCTTGCGCCCTGCGATAAGTACGTCCGGCTCGCTGGAAGGCGACGTGAGCTGGGCGCCGGATCTATGGGGCAAGGTGCGCCGCTCGATCGAGGAAAGCAAGGCGACCGCGCAGGCCAGCCAAGCGACGCTCGCCAACGCTACGTTGTCGGAACAGGTTGCGCTGGCCAATGCGTTGATCGAGTTGCGTGTGACCGATGCCGACACCGACTTGCTGCAAAAGACGGTGGATGCGTATACCGAATACCTGCGCGTGGTCGCCAACCAGGGCGAAGCGGGCACGGTGCCGCCTTCGGATGTGCTTACCGCGCGCACGCAGTTGGAAAGCGCACAATCGAGCCTGATCGCCCTAGGTATCGCGCGTGCGCAGTACGTGCACGCCATTGCGGTGCTGGTCGGCAAGAATCCGGAAGAACTGGATATTCCGCACAGCACCAGCCTGCCGGCACTGCCGACGATGCCGGCGGGCATGCCATCGACCCTATTGCAGCGCCGCCCTGACATCGCCGTGGCCGAACGGCAGATGGCGGCGCAGAATGCCGCGATCGGCGTGGCCGTCGCGGCCTACTATCCCAATCTAACCTTGTCGGCGAGCGATGGCTTCAGCCAATCGCCGCTCGCAGGTCTTTTGCATGTGGCCAATCATGTGTGGTCGCTGGGCGCCGATGCGAGCGAAACCGTGTTCGACTTCGGCGCGCGCCACGGCGACGTGCAAGCCGCCAAAGCCGCATACGAAGCGGCGCTGGCCAACTATCGCGGCACCGTGCTGAGCGCATTGCAGAACGTGGAAGACGATCTCTCCGGCCTGCGCATCCTGGCGCAGCAGTCGCAGGTACAGAATTCGCTGGTGCGCGACGCCACGCAGGCCGCGCAGATCGCCTTCAACGAATACCAGGCCGGCACCGTGGACTACACCACCGCCGCCTCCGCCCAGGCCACCCAGCTGAGCGCGCAGCAGAACCAATTGAGCATCCTGCAAAAACAGTTGCTCGATACGGTATCGTTGATCGGCGACCTGGGCGGCGGCTGGTCGGCCGACCAGCTCGATGCGTCGCAAACTCCTTCTTCCAAGCGCTGAAACTGCATGCCGATCAACGCCAACCGTTTTGAACTGTCCCCTATCGTCGCCGGCCTCTGGCGCATTACGGAATGGAAGCTCAGTGTGCAGGAGCGCGTGCGCTGGATCGAACAGGCGCTGGCGCTGGGCATCACCACGTTCGATCACGCGGACATCTACGGCGACTACCGCGCGGAAGGTTTGTTCGGGGAAGCGCTGCAAGCCTCGCCGGATTTGCGCAAGCGCATGCAGCTGGTGACCAAGTGCGGCATTCGCTTGCGTTCCTCGCAGAAGCCCTACCGCATCAATTACTACGACACCGGCGCGGCCTACGTCAGAGTGCAGGTGGAACAATCGCTGCGCAACCTGCACACCGAGCAGCTCGACCTGGTGCTGATCCATCGCCCCGATTACCTGATGGACGCCGTCGCGCTCGCGGAAACCTTTGCCGCGCTCACCCGCGAAGGCAAGGTGGCGCACTGGGGCGTATCCAACCACAGCACCAGCCAGTTCGCGTTGTTGCATCAACACCATCCGCTGACCACCAACCAGGTGGAACTGTCGCCACTGCAGATGGACGCCCTGGACGACGGCACGCTCGACCAGGCGCAACAGCTTGGTTTACGCCCGATGATCTGGTCGCCGCTGGCAGGTGGACGGCTGTTTACCGGCGAGGACGAGCAAGCCCGACGCGTGCGCGATGAAATGGCATCCATCGCCGCACGCCACGGCATCTCGCTTACCACCCTCGCCTTCGCATGGGTGCTGCGTCATCCGTCAAGGCCCTATCCGATCACCGGAACGGGACGCATCGAAGGTCTGCGCGATGCAGTGGCGGCACTGGATGTACAGCTCGATGCCGAGGATTGGTATGCGATCTGGACGGCGAGCAAGGGGCATTCGGTGCCTTGAGCCAACATCTCGTCATCCCAGCGAAAGCTGGGATCCAGCGACTTGCAGAGCGTGAAAGACACTGGATTGACCAGCTTCGCTGTTATGAAGCGCCTCAGCTTTCGCTGGAATGACGAATCGGTAGCGTTGAATTTCCTGAAAAATGATGGCAATCAGGCTGCGGGTCACGCATTTTTTAGAGGCTCGTTTTTTCCCGGACAGCAGTACCTAACCTAAAGCTTGTACTTGGCCAAAGCGCCACCCTTGTAGACATACAGCTCATAGGAATGCT
>CBJMMB010000046.1:0-27467 GCA_966430775.1 uncultured Dyella sp.
GCCAGGGCGCTGCGATCAAGACGGTAGCGCGGGATGCGGGCTACGCGAGCTGCAGCGCGTTCAGCAGCATGTTTCACCGCGTGCTTGGCATGGCGCCGACGGATTATATGAAGCAGGCGGGTTTTTCCGGAGGGTGACCTGTCGCCGTCGCCCCGGCGTTGGCCGGGACGACGGGTACCCCTCACCCAGGCGAACGCGGCTGATGCAGCGCCGCTCTCGCCGCCGTCTTGAGCTTGGCGAAGGCGCTCATCGCCGAGGCCGCCGAGGATTCCTTCCACTTTGCGTATTGATGATCCATTTCCGCCAGCTCGGTGGCGTTGAACAATTGCTTGATGGCGGGGAACAACTGGGTTTCTTCTTCTTCGGCGTGATGCTCGACCAGTTCCGAAAGCACCTTGGTGGAACCGGCGAACTGGCGGGTGCCGTAACCTGCGGCGTGGATGTCCGGCAGCACGGTTTTTTCGATCACACGGTGTTCCTGCATCGAGGTTGCGTAGAGCAATTGCTGGTCGTGCGTGGCGCGCTTGTTGAAGGCGGGGTAGAACTCGGTTTCCTCCCACTTGGAATGGGGGATCAGTGCTTCTTCGATCTGCTTGAGCAAATCCTCGCGCGTTTCCTTCTGGCTATCGGTGGTGGCATTGATCCGGGCGAACAGGGCACGCAAGGTGTCGTGTTCGTTCTTGAGGGTATCGATGATGCTGCTCATGGCGGGCTCCTACGCAAGTGCGCAGCCATTGCACTGCTGACGCCGTTGGCCGACCGTGAACACCGTGTGGCGCGGATGCGTTGGCGCAGATACGCCTGTCTGCCTGGCGCGTCACTGCGCCAGGGTGATGGCGCGATGTGCTTGCGATACGCGGATGGCGCTCAAGGTATGCACCAGTTCGCCATAGCTGCGCGCCAGTTGCGCGTACAGCGCCGCATAAGCCTGCCTGGTGACGTCGGCGACGCCCAGGTAGGCGCTGCGGCCGATGTCGATGAAGTAATCCACGCTCACCCGGCGCCGTTCCGCCAGGCCCGGGAACATGCCGGCTACCAGCAGGCAGCGATCGCCCACGTCGCGCAACGCATCGGCGCGCGCGGTGCCGGCAAGATCCATGGCCAATAACCAGTCCATGCCTTGCGTACGCGCCAGCAGCAAGCCATCGGCCTGATAGCGCAACAACACGAATACCAGGTAGCTCTCGCTCGATTCGTCGAGTCGCCGCCCGGTCTGTTCATAAGCGTCCTGCACCAGTGCCTGCCAAACCTCTACCGGCGTACCGTTCTTGAATGCTTCAAACATGTCGCGTTACCCATTTCAACCTGCGCATCCAGCCTACCGCGCTTCAAACATCGCTGCCTGGCAGCCAGACCCGGGCACTGCTAACACGTCCAGATGGCCGCCGTCACCAGCAATAACGGCAGCGCGACGCTGCACTGTAGGTCGGGGGCGAAACCCAACATTGTCATGTCGATACTGACGTCGGATGTCGGCTGCGCCTCTATTCGCCTGCACCTGATCGCGTGTGAAAGCGTGATGCTCTTGGCATTCAATTAGGGACAGGAATTGTCTTGTCGGGCCAACTTTTCGCGCAGAGAAAGAAGCACAGAAATGCAGATTGCGCACGCACGCCAACGCAAGGTTTTGCGTGCAAGTCGTATCACGTTCCCTACACATTTTTCTCTGCATGCTCCTGCGCGTCGGACGCTGTGTGAGTGCGTCCTTTGGGGCCATCGCAAGTCAAATCATTTTTGTGTTGCGCTTTCAGGTGCGCGACATCGGAAGGTTTTTGCATCACGCAAATGCTCATGTACGAATTACGCATCGGCAGGTAGGGAAAACAACGGGCCGAGCGTTTGAATGAAGTGCGGGGAAATACTGCAACGCAATCTCGCTTTTACGTGGTCTTGATAGAGCCTCTTCGGGGAAGGGGTGGGGTGGTTGTGCGCATGGATGCTGCGGTTGTGCTGTATCGCGGCTTTCGGATGGTCCGAAGTCGTCCTTAATCGCCACTTTGTTTCTGGGGAGAAACTAAATGCAATCGAAGTTCAAGTTTGCGCTCTTGGCCGGTCTTGTCGCTGCTGTCTGTGTGCCCGCTGCGTTTGCGGCGCAGGCCGACGAACAGGTGGGACCCATCGGGGAGTTGGCGCGTCAGGTCTGGCGCGAAAACATCGTGCAGGTTCCGACACCGGCGGCAGGTTGCTTCCAGGCCGTCTATCCGAGCAATGCCTGGCAGCAGGTAGCGTGTAAGCAGTTGTCGGCGCAGCACACGCATACGCTGCCGGCCAAAGTGAAACAAAACCATCTGCAGCCGGAAACGGCGGGTAACGGCAACGACTATGTGTTGCAGGCGCCCGGCTCGAGCCTTATTTCCAAAACGATCGGCAGCTTCCCCTCGGTGACCGGCGTGACGTCCGAACAGGGTGTGGGCGTGGCCGCCTACGGTGGTGGCGGCATTCTCGGTCCGAACGAATACTCGCTGCAGATCAATACGCAGTTCACCTCGACCACGTCTGCCTGCAACGGCCATTCGGGCTGCACCGTGTGGCAGCAGGCCGTGTATGCGCCTGATTACGAATTCTCAGGTTCGGCCGCGGTGTTCTGGCAGTACTGGCTGATCGGTTATGGCGGAACGAGTTGCCCGAGTGGCTTTGGCAGTGACGGTTCGGGCGACTGCTATCGCAACAGCAGTTACGTCTCTGCACCCGACGTCCCCGCTACGCAGCTCGGCAACCTGAAGCTGCAGGGTACGGCCACTTCCGGCGGCAACGATACGGTCACCTTCACCAACGGCAGCACCGCATATAGCGTCAGCGGCAAGGACAGCGTGCTCAAAATTGCCACGGTCTGGAAGCAGTCGGAGTTCAACGTGGTCGGCAACGCCGGCGGCTCGGAAGCCGATTTCAACAGCGGCTCCTCGATCACCGTGCGCGTGGCCGGCACCTACGGCTCCACCACGGCGCCGTCGTGCATCGCCAATGACGGCAGCACCGGCGAAAGCAACAACCTCAACCTGGGAAGCTGCAGCGCCGTCGGCGGTACCTCGCCGTATATTCAGTTCACCGAATCGAACTGATAGGCATATCTCCAGCGTTAAAAAAACCGGGAGAGAAATCTCCCGGCTTTTCTTTCGACGCGATAAGAGATCAAAGCTTGAAGTTCAGGCTCATCATATACGAGCGTCCGTTCTTATAGGTATTGAGTGGCGTATTGGGTGTGTTGTCGTACGCGTAGTACGTCTCGTTGAGCAGGTTGGTGGCATTGAACGCCACTTGCAGATGATCGTTGATCTGATACGCCACAGATGCATCCAGCTCGGTATAGGCATCGGCCATCTGCTTGGCGCCGATCGAGCCGATCTGCGTGAAATAAGGCGACCGCCAGCCGAGGTTGACGCGGATGGTCCAGGGGCCTTGCTCGTAGTAGGGCGTTAGGTTGTAGGCGTTCCTCGAGTTGTACGGCAGGTTGTAGCCGTTGACCGTATCGGCTTGCGAATAGGTGTAGTTGGCGTACAGGCCAAAGCCACCCCAGATATCGCCCTGGTAGGTCAGCGACAGGCCTTTCACCTTGGCGTTGGAGGCGTTGATCGGCAACGTGGTCTGGTAGAGCGAGGTTTCGTGCAGGGTGTTGTTGTAGAGCGGCTCCAGCACGGTTTGATAAAGGATGTACTGGGAAATCTTGCGGAAGAACAGTTCGGCCGAAAGGATGCTCTTGGGCGTGAAGTAATACTCCAGCGAGCTGTCGAAGTTGGTCGACTTGTAAGGCTTCAAGTCCGGATTGCCGCCGGATGCGGTCAACGAAATATCCTGCGTGGCCACATAGGGCGTCATGTTCTGGAAGCGTGGACGCGCAATCACCTTCGCCGCGGCGAAGCGCCACAACAGGTCATCCGTGATGTTGTAGGCGAAATTGAAGGACGGCAACCAATCGTGATAGCTGTGGGCCACGCTCAACGGCGCGTATTGATTGCCGCTGCCCAGGTAGGTGTAGCCGTCCACTGTGTCGCGTGTGTAGACGTAACGCACGCCGACGTTGCCGCGATAGGTATCGCCGGAGAAATTGCCCTGCACGTACGCGGCGCGCGTGTGTTCCTGGATGCTGTAGCTGCCGGATGGCACGAAGGACAGATCGTTCGCGCCTGGCAAGCTGTTTACATAGCTTTGAATGGCGCCGGAGCTGATCGTGGTCCAGTCGCGCATGGTCGGCGTGGAGGGCAGGCCGGACAGGAAATTGCCCGGCGTGCTGCCGCCGGCGAATTGCGCCAGCGTCAATGGATCGGCGGAGTTGGGATCCTGGATCGATGGCAGGTTGGAGTTGTAGTCGTTCTGGCCGTTCGCATGATTGGTGGCTTTCACGCCGGCCTGGATCTGCGTGAACGGGCCGAGATTCAGGTCATGGCTGAAGTCGAATTGCGCATAGCGTTCGCGATCGTAGGTAGGCGCGTAATTGAGACCATCCGCATCCAGGTTGGCGGCCGCGGCATCGGTGCCGGGAACGTCGTAGTTGATCAGCGGACCGTGGCCGTTGAGTGTCCAGTTGTAGGGTGCAAGCGTCTTGAACGAAAGAAAGTAGATGCCATCGGAGCCGCCGCGCGATTGGGTATAGCCGATCTGCCCGGATGCATCCCAGCCTTCGCCGTACCAGTCCGCGCGCAGGTGAAAGCTCTCGGTCTTGATCTTGGTGTTGCGGTAATAGCCGTCCAGATGCGTGGGCGCGCCGGGCCCATAGCTGCCGCTGGTGGCCAGGCCGTTATCGGGACCGATGGCAAGCGCGTCCTGTGCGTTGTCGCCCCAGTAGGCGTAGCGGCTCTGGTTGTAGTTGTTGAGGTTGTCCTGCGAATACAGGCCGGTGAAGTTCAAATCGAAGTTCTTGTTCGGTTTCCACTCGATGCCGGTCTGCACGCCATTGCGCTTGCGCTGCTGCTGGAACCAGGCGGTGTTCGCCGAGGTGGGATACATGCCGTGCGCATCGGGCGAGACCTGGCTGGGCGGAAAATAATGGTTGCCGCCGGGACGCGCGCTGGCGTCGGCGGGATCGTTGAACTCTTGATAGCCAAAGATTTCCGTGCCGTAGCGATCGACGATGCGATCGTCGTGCATCAAGCTGCCGAGTATGCCGAAGGTGTCATCGGCGTTCTTCCAGCTGTAAAGCACCGATGCATTCGGCTTGCCGCGTTCGGCATTGCTGTTGTAGCCGTAGCTCACCGTGCCGGTGAGCGTGTTCGCTTTCAGGTCCAGCGGACGGCGCGTATTCACGATCACCGTACCGCCGATGCTGCCTTCGTCGATGCGCGCTTGCGGCGTTTTGTAGACCTCCGCGGTGCCGATGATCTGCGGCGACAGCATGGTGTAATCGAACGAGCGGCTGTCCGGGTTATCCGGGTCGCCGGCCCAGTTGCTGGAAGCCAGCGTCTGTCCGTTGAGCAGCAGGCGATTCAACGCCGGATCGGTGCCTAGTATGCTCACGCGCTCGCCTTCGCCGAAGGTGCGGTCCACGGTGATGCCCGGCAGGTGCGAAAGCGATTCGGCCACGTTGTTGTCGGGAAATTTGCCGACGTCTTCGGCCGTGATGGCGTCGACGATGGAGTCGGCGTTGCGCTTGATGTCCAGCGATTTCTCCAGGCTGGCGCGGTAACCGGTGACGGTCACTGCCGTCAGTGTCTGGGCCTGCTTGCCGTTGTTGTTGCGCTTGGCGTCTTGCGTGGAAGCGTTTGGCTGCGCCTGATTCGCGTTGGCGGTGTCTTGCGACCATGCGTGGGCGCTCAACATCAACGTGGCGGCGATGGCTGCCGAAAGCATACGTTTGCAATGCATCTACGATATCCCCTGCCTGGTTGGCTGGCATGTCAGAAGCCCGCGCGCTGTTTTTAAGGCGCACGAACCCACCCAAGGCCATGGACGCCATGGCCATCCCTTTTTCGTTTTTCAGGAATGTGCAGCTACTGCCGGTATGGCTGGAGGCGCTGCGTTGGCCTCCGCCACGTTCTTCGAAAAGACCTCCGCCGTCAGCGGCGAGGATGGGTCGTTCCATCCTCACCTTGATGAAAAGCGGCGTAAGCAATAAGCCAGAAGAAAAGCACTGTCAATCAAAACTTGTCACGATCTAAATTCAGCTATGTGATGAATAAGTGTATGAATTGACAGGCATGCAGCCATTTATTGCATTGCAGTGCAAAACGGAAATTTGGAACGATTAAATAATCCGACTTTTTCAGCTGTTGCGATGCGCAAGGAACAACGGAAAAATGCATGCGTAAATGGGGGCCAGGGGAAACCCGTGCATGCCGGGCGCGTTCGAATCTGTTCATGCAAGTGACGCATCAGAGTCATCTTGCGCTCGCTCAATAGTCTGAAGTCGCCATGCTTCCGGCCCGATCACGCGGGTTGGATGATCATCCGGCGCTAAAGATCTTGCGATGTATGCCGATCTCACTACGGGTATCAAGCATGAGGATGTCGCTCATCGCATGAACATGGCCATGCATGGCTGGATAGGGACGTCGCCAAACCTGCGTCGTGGTGCGATGCATTTCGTATGAGGTTCCCCGCAAGCGTGGGGTTAATGAATGTCCTGGAAAGAACTCCCTGATTTGCTGGCGGTTGGATTGCTGATCTATGCATTCGTGACCGTGTCGCGTCCAGCCGGCAACATGACCACTCGTTTATGGCTGGTCGGCTGGATCTGCATCGAAGTGCACTTTGCCGCTTATTCGTTTCTCGAGCTTCCCGGTATCGGCGGCGTGCTGGCCGACATGCTGGGCACAGCCTCCCTGGTGTGGTGCGCGGCGCTTTTCTGCTGTTCGCTGGACGCCCGGCCTGCGCAGTGGGGCAGCCGCGTGCTGTATGGCGCGCTCGCGCTGGTCTACACGCTCTATATCGCGCTGGCCTCGCTACCTACGCCACCGCCGCGGCCGTTGATGGTGTCGGCGGCCAATCTGTTCGCCCTGGTGCCCTTGACCATCGTCATGGTGACGCCGCGCGCCGAACGCCCGGCCAGCCGGTGGATCGCCGTGATACTCAACGCGGCGCTCGCCGTGGCCTTGCTGGGCTGGCAGTTCTCCAAGCATGGCCCGGACCTGATGGTGGTGCTGCCGCTGTTCGTGGCCTATTTCACCTGTGGCCTGCAGTTCGCGTTTTCGGACCAGCGCAAGACGGGTGGATTCGTGGTGACCTTGCTGGGACTGCTGGCGTGGTCGCTGGTGTTTCCATTAGGCATGGCCTTCGACGTGTTCTGGCCGACGGTGCAAGTGGGCGCCGAAGTATGGAACCTGCCCAAATACCTGGTGGCCGTGGGCATGATCCTGCTGCTGCTGGAAGGCCAGTTGACGCGCAACCAGCATCTGGCCCAGCACGATGCGCTGACCGGCTTGCCCAATCGCCGCCTGTTTCAGGATCGCATCAGCCGCGCGGTGGAACGCGCGCGCCAACGCAACGCCTGCATGGCCATGCTGGCCATCGACCTGGACGGCTTCAAGCAGGTGAACGACACCATGGGTCATCACGTGGGCGACGAAGTGCTGCAGCAGGTGGCGGATCTGTTCATCGGGCGCCTGCGTCGGGTCGACACCCTGGCGCGTACCGGCGGCGACGAATTCTCGGTGGTGCTTGAAGGCCCCATCACACGGCACGAAGCCGCCGGCGTCGCCAGCGCGCTGCGCCAGTTACTGGAGGCCCCGCTGACCGTGGCAGGCCAGACCATGCAGATCGGCGCCAGCATCGGCCTGGCCGTGTTTCCGGATGACGCGCAAACGCCGGAAAGCTTGTGCATTCTTGCGGATGGCCGGATGTATACGGCCAAGCGCAATGGTGGCGGCGCAGTGCAGGTGAGTTGACGGTTGTGAGCCGGCGTACGCCGCGGACGCGCGCTACGCCAGCTGTTCGTCGAGGCTGCGCGTCTGCGGCGTCACTTCATCGCCCGTATGCTTGGTCGACGCCGGCTCGATCAACACGATCCAGCATTCCTCCTCGGCGACCGGATTGTGCCGAACGCCGCGCGGCACGGTAAAGAAATCACCTTCCCTGAGCTCGATCACCTGCTGCTCCAGCTCGATACGCATGCAGCCTTTCACCACATAGAACAGCTCGTCCTCGGCATCGTGCGCATGCCATACCAGGTGGCCTTTGAGCTTCGCCACCTTGAGCAACTGGTCATTGACGCGGCCGACCACTTTCGGAGACCAGTAATCGGTGACGCGCTCGAAGGCTTGCAGCAAGTTTTGGGCTTGGAACATGGGGGACTCCACCTGGGAAACGGGGTGTATGCAATTATGCATGCGCGTCCGCTGCGGGTGTTGCCCAGGGTTTGCTTTTTTGAATTACCATCGCTCGCAAGGAAGCGCCCGGAAGGGCATTGAACTTGTGCGGGGGGGATGATGAGTCGTTCGAAATTGGCGCGCGTGATAGTGGCGTGCATGGGGTTGATGTCGCTTGCCGGGACATCTTATCGATTGCCGTTTTTCTTTCATCTGTCCAATTACGGAGAAATGTCGGCGATCAATCTACTGTGCACCCTCATCGGTTTTTCATGTCTGCTAGTGGGCGCTATACGTTTTTTGATGAGCGATAACGCCAAAGGAACGCCCTTTGTGCTGGCCTTTTTTGCGTTGATCCCTGCGCTGATCCGCGTTCCATGGTCGATTCTTTCCATTTGGTTTGTAGCGATGGCGATTGTATCCATCGCTGGCGCGTTGATCGGCTTTGGAACAACCGGATGCCAGGCGGCTTCGGATGGTTGAGTCTGCTGGTTGAAGCATTGTCTGATTTTCGTCTCGAATGCCGATTTGGGGGAATGGCATGAAACGTTCCAGGAAGGTATCGCTCGTCGTCATGGGATTGGCACCGCTGTTCATTACAGCGTGCGATAACGCGCAAAAGAGCCAACAGTCGTTCACCATGCTGGGCAATTGCACCGAAGCGGGTGTGCCGGAAGCCAGTTGCGAAGCGGCGTTTACACAAGCCGCGGCGGAAGCGCCCAAAGTTGCACCGCACTATGCCACGCACGAGCAATGCGCACAGGATTACAGCGAAGATGCCTGCCAGGAAAATATGGCCACTGGAGGTGGTCCAGTCTGGAGTCCGGCCATGAACGGATTTCTGATCGGACGTGTTATCCATGGCGGCAACACCACCTATTATCCGGCCGGTCCCATATTCCGCAAGCGCGACGATACGGATTATTCGCCGCACTATGGCCATATCTACGCGGGCGGCGCTGGAGGCTGGCGCTCCACTTCATCCTCGGAAGCGGTCGGCGAAGGCGACACGATCGGGCGGGGCGGTTTCGGTCACGGAGGTGAAGGCGGCGAGGGTGGCCATGGTGGTGGCGAATAAGCCAGGCAGGATTGAGTCGTGAGACGCGTTGCCATTGACCCACGCCCCGATTGGCGGGTGACCGCCGCGCGTTACGGTTTTCAATTCCATTCCGTGAATGGCGAGCTTTATTGGGACGAGTCGGCGTATTACGCATTTACGCTACGGCAGATCGAGCGCGACATCGAGGCGCCCACAGGCGAGTTGCATCAAATGGCGATGTCCCTGGTAGGTGAGATCGTTTCAAGCGAAGCTTTGATGACGAAACTCGCGATTCCCGAGCCTTATTGGAATTGGATCGCCGAGTCGTGGCGTCACCGGGAGCCGCATCTGTATGGTCGCATGGACTTGGTCTATGACGGCACCGGCCCAGTCAAGCTCTACGAACTCAATTACGACACACCAACGTCCATCTACGAGGCTGCGTTCTTTCAGTGGATATGGTTGGAGGAGCAACAGCAACGTGGTGCGTTGCCTCAGCAAACGGATCAATACAACCAACTGCAGGAACTGCTGATTCTTGCCTTCGCCACCATCGGCAAATCGCTCCGCCGACCGTTTTATTTCACAGCCGTGCGCAGCAGTCTGGAAGACCAGGGCACGATCGAATATCTACGTGATTGTGCGACCCAGGCCGGCGTGCATGGGGAAATGATTGCGATCGAGGATATTGGCCTTACGCGTCAGGGGCGCTTCACTGATCTGCAAAATAAGGTCATCGGTACGCTGTTCAAGCTTTATCCGTTGGAGTACATGTTTGCCGATCAATACGGGGCCTATTTGCCGCGCTCGGGCTTGCAATTGATCGAGCCACCATGGAAAGCTGTGTTGAGCAACAAAGGCATCATGCCATTGTTATGGGAGCGCCACTGCGGGCATCCACATTTGCTGCCAGCGTTCTTCGACGATGCACCTTGTGAACCATTGCCGCCGAGATGGGTGAGAAAGCCCTTGTTCTCGCGCGAGGGGGCGAACGTGCAGATTGCATTGCCTGATGGCGGGCGCATTAGTTCACCGGGGCGGTATACGCAGTGTCCGATGATTCGCCAGGCTTTCCATCCACTTCCGCGCTTCGATGGTGGCTATCCCCTGATTGGGAGCTGGGTTGTAGGTGATGAGCCTGCAGGTATGGGTATTCGCGAGGACGCCACACTCATTACACGGGACACATCGCGGTTCGTGCCACATGTGATCGAGTGAGATCTATGGAGGCGCATGCTTCCTGCATCACTGCCGCTTTCAACGTCGACAAGTCCTGTTCGCCGCCATTTCGGAAACGCCGGAATCGCTCTGAATACGTTGTGCGAAGTACGGCAAGCAGCTTTGTTTCTTTCGAATGCGTATTCGATTTTGATTCCGGCTTTCGCCGAAATGACGGTGGGCCAAGTTGGTCGATAAGAAATAAAAGCCGACCTACTTGATCGTCAAATAATAAGTAAACGTATTGCTCATCCCCATATTGTTGGTCGCCGTGCGTACGATCGTATGCATCCCCGGCGACAGCGGCTTGAACATCAGGAAATAACCGTTGGTGACGACCGGCTGGTATGCGCCGGTAATGCACGAATCGAAGGTGGATTGCAGGCTGGGATCGCCCTTAACCGAGTTGAGGCTGTCGGAGATGTAGTGGTATTTCAGCACGTCGTGGATCGGCTTGCCGTCGAGGGTTACGCTGACGTCCATCATCATCATGTACGTGCCGCTGTCTTGATACAGGAAATCGTAAAGCGATTGCCCGGGCGCGGGGCCGAAATTCGGATTCGGGCATGGCCAGGTATCGGCGACCCAGGCGACCTGGAGCAGGATGGCCTTGCCGTGCGGGATGGTGCAGGTGCGGGTGTAGCTGCCGGGATTCATCGCGAAAATCGGCGCCACGTACCACACCGGTCCCTGTTGGCCCACGGCGCAATACTGGCCGGTGGGATCGAAATAGGGGTTCTGCGCATAGGGTTGCGCATACAGCCATTGCATCGACAGATTGGCCCAGCCGTTGATGGTGCGATCGAACGGGTGCGACCATTTCGGATACACCGGGGAGTCGTCGCGATCGGGCCAGGCCTGGGCGGCGGAAACGACGGCCAGCGTGCAGCAGGCGGCCAGGCATGTGTAGAGTGTCTTGCGCATAGATCCCTCCATCTGGCGTGAAGTGCTATACAGCGGTGGGGGAGGCCGGAGCCTCTCGGGGAGCTGCAAGCCTTGCGCAGGTTTGCGTGGCGCGCTTCCACAAACGTGCCGGTGTGTGCGCCCATACCGTAGATGAATCGCTTCCGGAAACGTGCTTCGCGTGGAAAACACGTCGCAAGTCCAGGGAAGGCGTATGATCGGCACCGCACCGGGGATGCAAGAGTCACGTGTATGTCGATCATGCAGACAGTGCTGTGCTCGCCGCACTTCAAAGTGGTCAGCCACGTTTGCAAGCGTCCGCGCGTGGATTGCGGCGCTGTGATCGGCGATCAGTCTGCACGCTTCATCTTTACCCGCTGCGGCTCGTTCATGCTGCACGTCGGCAGCGCAAGCTGGTTCGCCAGGCCGGGGCAGGCCGTGTTTGTAAGCAAGGGTGTCGACTATCGCATCACCCATCCCGATGCGGAAAGCTGCGATTGCTGCACCGATGTGTGGATCAGCGATGAAGGCCTGGACCTGCTGGAAATTCGCCCCGATCCCCGTCAAGCCTGCCGCGCGTTCGGCCATGACCTCACGTTCCAGAAAACGCATGTCGAAATGTTGCGTGGCTTGCTGCGCGGCGGCGATATCCAGGACGCGGAAGAGCTGCTCGCCGATACGCTCGGCTGTCTTATGCAGGCACATGAATCCTGTGCGCGAACTGCGCACGAAGCGAGGATGCGCCAACAGGTGATACGCGTGGAAGAGGCCATCATCGGCCACGCCGGCGAAAATCTCGGCATGAACGAATTGGCTGGCATGATCGGGTGCTCGCCTTTCCATCTGTGCCGGATTTTTCGTGCCTGCACTGGGCAATCGTTGCGGCAATTTCGCATGCAGCAACGTCTTGGCTCGGCGCTAGGGCGGCTTGGCGATGGCGAACGAGATCTGGCGACGCTGGCCTGCGACATGGGTTTCAGCAGCCATAGTCATATGACCGATGCATTTCGATTGGCCTTGGGGATGTCGCCGAGCGAAGTGCGCGAAGATATGCGGCACAGTGATCTGGGCACACTGAAAAGCCGCTTGCGCGAACTCGCGCATCGCAGCGCGCAGCTTGCGTAAGTTGACCTTGTCTTAAAACGGTCATTCACGCTTTCATCATGTTTGAGCGCAACGTTCACGCTGCTGCACGTTTTCGGCAAGGTATGCACAAAAACGGAAAATCCGGCCTTTTTGTGCGGCAGTTCCTATTTATCGTACTTAACCGTTCGTAGCATCGATCACCAAGGTTGTTTGAAAGCAGGCGCATGCACTCGCTGCAGAAGCCGAGCGGATGCGCGTTTCGAATCTGACGCAAACTTTGATTGCATGGGTTTGCTTTGAGCCATCGACATCATTCCCGAGCTCGTCATGACGCTTGGGCAGCGAGTTATTGCTTGTACTACGAAGGAAAATAGCAGGGGGTTTTTCATGGTTATCGTCGAACCACGGATCGGCTACGAGCGCTTGCTCGATGCCTTGCGGGAATGGGGCATCAGCGTTTGCGCCGGCGTAACGGGCGGCGGCCTGGTTCATCTGCTGAAGCATATGGATCCTTACGTTCCACACCATGCTCGCAGCGGGGAGCTGGAATTCTTTACGGTCGGCGAATACGTGGCGGGCTTTGTACCGCTTGGGCACTATCTTGCGACCGGTGAAATCGCCGCAGCCGCCGCTACGACCGGCGCCGCCAGCAAGCTTCTGCTGTGCGGCCTGAGCGATGCGAAGCTGCACAATATTCCGGCCGTCTATCTGATCGCCGCAACGCCATCGAACATGGCGTTTCAATCGCCGTTGCAGGACACCACCGAATCGGGCAGCAACATGATCGGACAGCTTATGGCCGAGCTGCCGCAAGGCACGTTTGTGCTGGATGACATCGAATCACTGGACGAACAGCTTGCGGCGGCGTGGGAGCAGCTGAATCAATCGAAGCCCGTAGCGCTCGTGCTTCCGCCGGATGCCTTGTCGGAAATGACATCTGCGGCATTCGATACCGGCATAAGCGTCAGCCCGCGGAATACTGTTGAGCATGAAAGTCCGTCCGCGTTTCTCCGGCGCCATCTTTCACAGCGACGGAAGGGCCGCATCGTCGTCATGGCGGGCGATGAGGCGGCGCGTTATCCGGATCTGCCTTATCTGACCACGCGGCTTTGTGAGGTGCTCAAGGCGCCCATCCTGTGGAGCATCAATGGCGCCAATGCGGTATCCCGAGACAATCCTTATGGTTACGGCTATCTGGGTTTTGGCGGCAACGACCGTGCGGCCGAGCTTTGGGATGATTTGAACGAGCACGACCTGCTCATAACCATCGGCTTCTGTGCAGACGAATACACCACCAATTTTTCTCCTGCCAAGGCGGGCCTGGTCTGGAACATCACGGCCAACGCCCACCTGTATGGCAGTGCGCATGGCAGTTTCCGCCATCAGGTGGTGGGCGAATTCCAGCAAACGGTCGGTGATGTCGAGGAGATACTTCGGGAAACCATTCTCTGGTGCCAGGCGCATCCGCAGGTCTGCAACGAGGACGCGCCGCTTTATTCGAATCTCAATACACACGCCTTTGAGCGCGCAAACGATAACGCCGTGGACATCGTGGCGTTCTATGAAAAGCTCGATAGTCTGTGGCAGCCCGACAGCGTCGGCTTTGACGACGTCTGCCTGGCTTACAAGGATCGTCAATACGTCACCCAGCGTCCGCATCCGTACGCAAAGATGTACTCCCTGTATCGCGGCTCCGCCATGGGCGGCGCCTACGGCCTTGGCCTTGGCGCAAAAATCGCGTCGCCCGGCAAACATGTTTTCGTGTTTTCCGGCGACGGTTGCTTCCGGCTCTATGGCGGATGCCTGATGGAGGCCCGGCAACTCGGCATCACCTTGTTCGTGCTGGACAACGCCAGCTACGGGATCGTGGAGCAGGGGCTTTCCAAGGTGCTGCCGGATACACCCGCACGCCGGTATCACGGTGAACTGGAGCGCATGGACTTTGGAGCGATGGCCCGCGCATGTGGCTGGCTGAGCGTGCGGCTGTCACCGGACTTGAGTAATCTTCCTGACATCATGCGCGAGGCTTATCGGCAAGATCGTCCGTCCATGCTGGTCGAGGTGCCGATAGACAGTCAGCAGATCGTAGGCCCCAATCCTCGCTTGAAGAATCTGTAGCGCGAGCAATGGCGGCTTCATGCAACCCTTCATCACTGATTACACGAATGCCATGGATATCCCCGCCGCAGCCTCCACGCTCTATCGCCTGCTCGCAGACAGCTATTCCCACTGGCTCAAGCAGCCGCTGGTCGATCCGGCGTTGACGGATGAGCAGGCGGCACGCTGGCTTTACGAAGAGGCGCCGTTCGGATTGCTGGCGCACGACACGCGCGCGGATCCTGTATTCATTTACGGTAACGTTTCCGCGCAGCGCTGTTTTGAATATGCCTGGGATGAATTGATGCAGCTTCCTTCCCGCTTGTCGGCGCCACCGCAGCAGGTGCAGGGCAGAAGGGAGTTTCTGGAGCAGGTCAGCAAGCAGGGTTTTGCGAGCGGCTATCGCGGACTGCGCATCAGCAAGTCGGCGCGTACGTTCTGGATCAACGACGGGATCGTCTGGCAACTGGTCGACCAGGCCGGCGCATTGCGCGGGCAGGCGGCATTGTTCAGGACGTAACGGCTCAAGCCTGCTTGTGCTGCTGCGCGGCGGCCTGGCATTCCCGCACCATGGCCATCAAGGCATCGCCGGAAATCAGCTCGATCGGCTTGCCCTGCACGAAGCGTTGCGCGTCGTCGGTGTAGTGGCCAATGGCGACGATCTTCACCGCATCGGCGCGGTGATGCATCAGCAGGCCGTACATTTCCCGCACCAACCGTACATCCACCAGCTTGGTGCGCCATTGCTTGCATTGCACCAGCACGGTCGCGCCATCCTTTTGCAGGATCAGGTCGATGCCGCCGTCCGCGCCGCCCAGCCCGATTTCGCGCACCTTGTAGCCCTGGCGGCGGAACGCCTCGCCGACCAGCATTTCGAATTCGCGCCAGTCCATCGAGCTCAAGCTGCGCAGGCCGGTTTGCGAGGCCAGCAGCCGCTGGCGTCGTCGGCTATCGAGATAGGAGATGAGCGCGACAAGCCAGCAGGCAATCAGCAGCAGCCACGCAACGGGAGCATAGGCGCCATCGGCGAGCGAGGTTCCCAAGGTCTGGCCGACCGGGCCGCCGAAGGTGGTCATGAACCAGCCCAGCCCGTAGCGCATGGCGGCGTAGCCTGCAACGCCAAGCACAATGCCGGACTGCCAGGGCAGTTTGGAGACCATCTCGATACCGCCGTCTTTGCGCCTTCCCACCGCCCCCTCCTGAGCGTCTGTTTTGTGCTCGACTCGCAGGGTGCGGTCTTCAAGAATCGGCAAGCAGGAACTGCGCCAATATGAAATTTGCATAGGCCGGTGGGTGAGCGGTCCGAGCGAGCGAAGAGGCGGTGGCGATAGTGTCCGGAAGTGGTTGTTTTGCCTGAAGCGGCGGCGTGGCGTTTCGGTTACGCGGAGCTTGCGAAGGGCTTGCCTGGTGATGCGGCGCACGTGACTCGCTGCGTCACCTGACGCAATGGGTAAGGACGATCGTGCAGACTGTTGTCACCTTGCTGCCGCACCCACTGTGCGGTCACTCGCTAATGCGGCGGCCTTCCGGCAAGATGCCGCCACCGTCAGGAAAGGGGTTTTCCATGCTGAACTTGCCGCCCAGGGATCCACGTTCGTTGCTCGGTCGTTTTCGTGTGGGCGGCGGGCTGATCGTTGGCCTCATTGTCGTCGTGCTGCTACTCAACAGCGTCTTTGTGGTATCGCCCAGCGAAGAGGCGGGAACGCGATGGCTGGGCGGTACGCCGATGAACAGCGTGCCATTGACCACCGGCGTGCATTTCAAAGTGCCGTTCTTCGAAACGGTGGATCGCCTGCAGACCAGTCGCTCGGTGTATACGCTCAATGGCTTGGACGTCTATACCAACGACAACCAGAAAGTGACCATCGACCTCAGCCTGATCTACCAGATCCCCAGTTCGGCGGTGATGAACCTGCTGTATCACATTGGGCGGGCCGGTTCGATGGATGTCGAAACCACCATCCTGCCGGTGGTGCGCGATCGCGCATTGGCCGCTTTCGCCCAGTACAACACGTTGACCATTTCCGACCAGCGCGCGCAGATCACTGCGCAGATGCGCAAGGACATCAGCGACGCATTGCAGCGCCTGTTCAATGTGGACGTGATCGATGTGCAGCTGATCGGCATTCATTACTCGCCGATCTTCGGCCAGTCGATCGAAGAGGCGGTGCGCGCCAAGAATCTGGCCGTGCAGGCAGAAAATACGGTGGCGCAAAAACGCTACGAAGGCGAGCAGAAAACGGTGACTGCGCATGCCGAGGCCAGCGCCGCAGTGGAACGCGCCAACGGCGAAGCCCAGGCCACCGTGTTGCAGGCGCAGGCTCAGGCCAAAGCGATCGAAACGGTAGGCCAGGCGCTGAAGAGCAATCCCGAATACTCGCGCTTCTACGGCTTGCAGCACTGGAACGGCATTCTTCCGCAAGTGGTGGGAGCAGGGTCCATTCCGATGATCGATCTGAGCAAGGGGCAGGAAAGTGGCAAGTAATGCCGCATCGTTACGGTGACGCGTGACTAACAGGTAAGTCCGCTTGTCGTCGTGCTGCGTCGCACGTTGCCGCATGAGTCGTGACGTGAAGGCGATGCTTGCGAAAGCCTTTCGTGCGGTGTGGCCGATATCCCCGTTCGAGCGATAGCGCTGCATTGCTTCCGCGGATTTGACGGAGCGTTGATGCCATCGAAACGGCGTTCGCGCGCAGCGCGATGCGGCTTGCGTGCCGAACGCTGTCTGCAGTCTTGCGGTGATGACTCGCAGTGCCCGCAGATGTGCACGCGCGATTGATGTTCGTGAATCGCCATGCGTGATGCATCTTCACGTGCACACTCATGAACCCTGGTTAATCCGTATGGTGAAGCATGCTTCGCATCGATTGACGTTGCTTGTTTCCGCGACCTATTGTCCGGCCCGTTCGTCGTGGGGATATCGGCGAACGATTTCCGCGGCGGCATCGAAACAGCTATACGCCGCTTGAGCGCTGTATCGGCATGGCCTGCATGGGGAACGCAGGGGGTCAGTGCTTCGCCGAGGCTCGGGGAGTCGATTTCGACATGACACGCATGGAGTTTTTGAAACTCCATAAGGTTCGTTCGTCCAAATTTCCTGTGGGAGGAAAACATGGCAAGTCTTCGGATCAAATCGCTGGTGGTTGCTTTGAGCCTGGCCGGTGCTGCATCGGTGTTTGCCGCGCAGAGCAACATGGATGCGATGGTGAGCGTCAAGCATGCGACGGCGCTGCATAAGGGCGACACTGTAGTCGGGCCGTTGGCCTTTTCGACGCCCATGCATATCGTGGTGTCGCTGAAATTGCGCAACAAGGCCGAACTGGATGCGTATCTGGCCAAACCCGGCCACAAACCGCTGACGCCGGAACAATTCAAGGCGCGTTATGCGCCGACCGAGGCGCAGGCGAAAGCAGTCGCGCAATACCTGACCAAGGCGGGCTTCAGCAAAGTAAGCATCGCGCCCAATCGTCTGCTGGTGGAGGCTTACGGTCGCGCCGATACCGCGCAGGCGGCGTTCAACACTACGTTCGTGCACGTGCATACGCATGATGGACGCGAGGCCTATGCCAACACCAGCGAGGTAAAGATTCCTGTGTCCTTGCGCAACACCGTACTCGATGTGCTGGGCATGCAGAACGTGCATATCGCGCACACCTTCGTCCAGCGCGCCAATCTCCATGCGGTGCATCCTTATGCCAGCGGTTCGGCGGTGGCGCACAATCCCACCGACTTCAATGCCATTTATGGCGCCAGCAATCTGACGGCGGCCACATCCGTTTCGGTGGGCGTGATCACCGAAGGCGACATGACCAACGTGCAGAACGATCTGCAGCAATTCGCCAGCAATAACGGCCTGTCGAGCATCAACGTGCAGGTGGTGGGCAGCGGCAGCAGCGATACCAGCGGCGACGGCGAGTGGGATCTGGATACGCAGGACATCGTCGGCATCACCGGCGGCGTGCAGCAGCTGGTGCTGTATGACGCGGCATCGCTCAGCGATGCGGATCTCACCACGGACTACAACGCGGTGGTTTCGGCCAACGCCGTGCCGGTGATCAACGTGTCCTTGGGCGAATGCGAGACGAATGCGCCGACGTCGACGGACGATCAGATCTTCCAGCAGGCCGAAGCGCAAGGCCAGACCTTCTCGGTATCTTCCGGCGATTCGGGCGCCGATGAATGCGGAGATGGCGGCACCACGCCGAGCTATCCGGCGAGTTCGCCGTATGTCGTCGCCGTGGGCGGCACGACGCTGTACACCAACACCACCACCAGCTGGAGCGACGAAACGGTCTGGAGCGGCACCGGCGGCAGTCCAAGCACCATCGAGTCGATCCCGAGTTGGCAGCAGGGCGTTGGACAGAACGGCAGTTCGCAATTCCGCGGCGTGCCGGATATCGCGTTCGACGCCGATCCGTCCACCGGATCGCTGGTGATCGTCGATGGCGCGACCCAGCAGATCGGCGGCACCAGCCTTGCGTCACCGCTGTTCGTGGGCGCGTGGGCGCTTATTGTGCAGGCCAAGGGCAGCAATCCGGGCTTTGCCGCGCCGCTGCTTTATTCGGATGCGGCATCAAACTATTCCACCGATTTCCACGACGTAACGTCGGGCAACAACAACGGCGAAACCGCCGCGGCAGGCTGGGATTACACCACCGGCTTCGGCAGCTTCAACGTGGGCAATGTCGCTTCGCATCTGTAGGGAAGGGCAAAAACCGAACCGGTCGCTTGGCCGGTTCGGTTTTTTACCCTTCGTTATTCGACGCATCCATGTAAGGAGACGCATCGTTGAGCTTGTCGCGCTGCGCGCGCGTATCGCCGGCCGCTGATGAGGACGCGTGATTGTCCATGCTGACCACCACACGGTTGCGGCCATCGCGCTTGGCGCGGTACAGCGCGCTGTCCGCCGCAACCAGCAGGCGCCGCAGGTCGTAGCCGTAATGTGTGGTCGAGGCGACACCGAAACTTGCCGTAAGCGGCACGTGCTCGGTTTCCGCGTCCGGCAGCGCCTGAATGGCCATGCGAATGCGTTCGGCCCGCTCCAGCGCCTGGATCAGCGTGCACTCCGGCAACAGGATGCCGAATTCCTCGCCGCCGATACGGCCGAACACGTCGCTGGAATGCAGATGCTGCTGGCAGATCAGTACCGCGCGCCGCAACGCATGGTCGCCCGCGATGTGGCCGTGCGTATCGTTGATGTTCTTGAAGTGGTCCAGGTCGATCAAAATCAGGCTGGCGCCGCGCTGCGACTTGGCCACATAACGCAACGCCTGTTCCGCCTCTTCCACGAAGTGCTGGCGATTGAAGATGCCGGTAAGGCCGTCGCGGCGCGCCAGACGCATGAAGCGCAGTTGCGAGCGCTTGAGGCGGTAGAGCCAGAAGGCGATCGAGGCCAATACCGTGAGCAACAGGGCGATGTACAGGCGGCTGGTTTCGACCGCCTTGTGATCGAGGGCTTGTTGCAGTTGCAGAATCTGGTTTTGTTTGTTCAGTTCGTCCAGTTCGATTTTCTTGGCTTCGATCTGTTGCTTGATGATCTGATACGCGAGCGCTTTTTCACGCGTGTCATCAAGATGTTCCTTGTCGGCTGTTACGTATTTTTCATGATAGGCGAGCGCTTCGCGAAGGTTTCCATACTGTCGTTCTATCTGATAAAGCAGTTGATAACCTTTGACCAATGGCTCGATGAGATCGCCTTTGGAGGCAGTGTCAATACTGGCCGTGGCGTATTTTTGAGCCAGGGGCGCCTCCCCCTTTTTCCAGTAAGCCTGGGCCAGAAGGACGTCAACGTCTGCGGTCAGTTGGGGATAATTGAGTCTTTTCACCTCTTCATAGTCTGCTTGTAGAAGTGAAAGAGCTTCGTCCGATTTACCTTGTTGCAGGGCTAAACCAGCCATATCTTTGCGTATTATCTCGGCTGCCAGTTTTTCATTCACCTTCAGACAGGAGGCTACGCTTTCCTGAAATAGTTCGCTGGGTATCTTGGCTTGGCCGTCTCGAATTTTGGCATGCAGTTCGTACATGTGCCCGAGGCAGTTATGTCTGCCCGTGGGATACTCTGCGATGATTTGTTTGGCATAGCTTGCGGACAGATCGTACTGACCTGCTTCGCTCAGCAGTTGCGAAGCTTCACCCAGAATACGACCACGCGCCTCTTTGTCGGGTGTTTGTGGCAGATCGTTTAAAGCCTTATCCAGATACTCGAAGGCTTCTTCATAGTGATGCCCGACGCCGAGAACGTGTATCAGGGCGGACGTCGCTCGCATTTTGAGATCGTTGTCGGATGCTTGCTTGAGCACGGACTCCAACAGCGAGCGCGCCTTTTCTTCTTGGCCGCTATAAGTCGCTTCCCAGCCCTGCAAATAACGCAGGCGCCATTTCTGCGCGTCCGACAATTCGGATGCATGGTTTTCGAGATATTGAAGTAACTCGAGGAAGCGCGCGTTGTCCGTAACTCTCAGGCTTTCCGCTTGAGATAGCAATTGTGACGCGTTGTTCAGTTGGGCGGGCGCGGCGACTGCAGCCACGCCCCCGCCCACAAGCACGGTAAGCAGCAGGAAGGTTCCTGCACGGAACGTTCGGCGTCTGCTGCTGACGGCTTGCACTTACGGTCGAGAAGCGAATGAGGAATTGGATAAGCGGTGAGCATTATCTTTCTCACCGGGTTCGTCTTCGCCTTCCTCCTCATCTTCTTCTGCAGGTTCTACGTAGCAAATCAGTGGTTTTTGCTGCATTAGTTCCTGCAACTGCGCAGCATCCTTATTCAAGATGGCCGTGCGGAATGGACCTTCAATATCAGTTTCGGCGAGCGCCAGTTCCATTTTATTCATGGCAATGTCATTCCATTGAGCTTCGCTACCCATCTTTTCCAAAAAACGAATGACATTCAACATCAAAACTGCCCCTGTAATGCTGTGGTACCCCTGTATCGCCCGCAGTGATCATTCCTGGAGCACGGGGCGCGCTCATCATATCGTGCTGCAAACGGGCTTGCTGCGGTCCGCCAGCGGTGGAAGACAATGTTTCCTGCCCGCCACGAATTTGGCTTCGAATCGGCCCTAATCAGGCCAACGCCGCCAGTTTTGCACGAACCTCCGCGTCGGCTTCCAAGGCGCGGGCCGGTGGAATGGCCAGGGTATCGGCCATGCCTACCTCGGCCTGGGGCAATGCCGCGAGCGGCAAGTGTTCGATGCGCGGGCTCTGGAAGGGCAGGGTGGCGGCGCGGTAGATGATGGCTTGGTGGTCCAGTGGATAGTCGCGGGCCAGTACGTCCACCAATATCTGGCGATGGGCGGCGCCGGTGGAGAAGCGCTTGAGCGATTTGTCGCCGGCCACGCCGATCTGCCACAGGATCAGCCAGGCACTTGGATCGATACAACGCCGGTAAAGCATGAACTGGCTGGCCTCGTAATGCTGGCAGCCGCGCGCGCCGGGATCGATACCCAGGTCGGCGTACAGGCAGTCTTCGGAGGAAATGCCCGGCTCCATATGAGCGGGATGGGCTTCTTCGCGCGCCGTCGCGATGGCTTTGTGCGGCACCCAGGCGAAGACGCCGGGGTGGCCGTAGAACACGCCGCAGACGCGCTTGCCGGCGCGCACCTCGGTCATGATCGCCTCGACCATCTCGCGGTAGGTCTTCATCCGCGACTTGCCCTCCTGGTAATAGGGTTGCAGGCTGCGGACGTCCTGGTTCATCTCTTTCAGCCACAGCTCGACGATGCCGTCGGACATGCCGGCGAACACCACGTCGGCCTGTTCGATATGGCTGCGGGCGCGCGGGCTGATGTGCGAGCCCAGCGTCATGCCGATACCCACGCAGGCGAGGCTGCCTACGGATGTCATCTGATTCACGGTTTAAATCCCCTTACTGCACGTGGGGCAGTATTGCGTGCGGGCGCATGCACGTCGAGTTGCTTGCGTGGAAGCTAAGCTTGCTCTTGGTTTCTTTCGTTTTCGTAGTGTTGCGAATACGCGCGCAGGTCGACATCGATGCGGGCCTGTCATGGGTCGGCGCATACAGCGGGGCGAATAAAAATGGATGAATGGGTTTTGCCCGATCCTGTACGGCAGCGCGGACGAACCTTCGTCTACGTGCTGCCCAGCCTCGGCGAGGACCTCACCAAGGTAGGTTTCACGCAAGATCCCGTTCAGCGCTTCCGCACCTTCCATCCGCGCTTTTTCGCGCTGTTCGATCTGGAGCAGGGCATGTTGGTGGAGACCGGGCGGCTGCGGGATGCGCGGCATCTGGAGCGTCTGCTGATCGAGCGCTGGCCGCTGCATCGCGCGACGGCGCCCTTGCTGGTGTCGGATGCCGCCGGTGGACATACCGAATGGTTCCGCGGCATCGGCGAGGAAGTGGGGCCGTTCGTCCATCGCGTGGCGGAGCGGTATGGCTACACCTTGCATGCGCCACTCAGCGGCTGGTTGCGCGCGCGTTTCGCCGAGCGCGCGGATGCGTTGTACGAATGGTCCCGGCGTTTGCTGGAGATGCTCCAATGGCAAGCGGCGAATGTCCCCGCGGAGATGCGCGACCCGCGCTATGCCAAGGTGCTGGTCGATACACTCGACGCCTGCCGTGCGGTCGGCATGGCGCTGGATGATCTGCTGCCGCCGGAAGTGCTGGCCTGGTACGCAGGCAGGTCGGGCGACCGCGCGACAAAGCTGTTCGAAGACGACTGCTGACAGGATGTTGTCAGTAGGTGGAATGCAGGCTACGCATTCCTTACTGTGCGGATCTCAAGGATTATGACCACGCCCGACATCACCCTGTACGTTACCCGCCCCGGCTTCGGCATGCCGGAAACCAGTCCGTTCGTGATCAAGAGCAACGTGCAACTGCAAATGGCGGGGTTGCCTTACGCAACGGAATCCACCATTCCGCCGCAGGCACCCAAGGGCAAGGTGCCTTACCTGAAGGACGCCGGCGAAGTCATTTGCGATTCCACCTTCATCCGCGCGCACATCGAGCGCAAGTACGGGGTGGATCTGGATGAAGGCCTGGATGCATTGCAACGCGCCCAGGCCTGGGCGATCGAGCGGATGCTGGAGGATCATCTTTACTTCGCGATGGTGTGGTTCCGCTGGATCGTGCCGGAAAATTTCGCCAAGGGTCCGGCGCGTTTTGCCGACAGCGCACCGGAGGCGGAGCGCGAACAAATGCGCAGCACCTTGCAGGCGCGCAAGCATGAAGACCTGCGCGGGCACGGTATCGGTCGCCACTCGGCGGGCGAGATCGCCGCATTGGGCGTGCGTTCGATCGATGCGGTGGCGACCTTGCTGGGCGACAAGCCGTACCTGATGGGCGAGCGCATGACGGCGGTGGATGCGTTTGCGTTCGCCGTGCTGGCGTCGATGCTCACGCCGTTCTTCGATACGCCCTTGCGCGATGCCGTGGTGGGGCGCCCGAATCTGGTCGCCTATGTGGGGAGGCTGATGGCGCGCTATTACCCGGAGCACGAGTGGGAGCCGTTGCGGCAGCTGGAGACGGTTTGATGGCATTGTTGCTTGCGAAAACGTGCTTTCTTCCGTGACACATAACAAACCCGGTCGTCATTCCGGCGAAGGCCCATTGCTGTCCGGGGGAAATGAGACTCTTAAAAAATGCGCGATGCGCGGCAATTTCCCAGAAAATTCAACGCTACCGTATCGTCATCCCAGCGAAAGCTGGGATCCAGTGCCTTTCATGCTCTGTAGTCGCTGGATCCCAGCTTTCGCTGGGATGACGAACGTTTTAGCCATTTTTACAAGACGTGCAGAGACTTTCCCCGAACAGCGATGGGCGAAGGCCGGAATCCATGCTTCGTCCTGGCGATAGATTCCGGCCTTCGCCGGAATGACGGTCGGGTGGACTGGGCGATCAAGGATGATGGGGATACAGGCCCGATACCCCAGGTGAACGACCCCATCGGTGCCTACACAGAATTGATCGGCACACCCCTAGGCTGTAGACGTCTCCCCGAACCAAGGAGCCCGTCATGGAAGTCAGCTTCAATAACTGGGGCGAAGCTGTGGCGTTCCTTTCCGAGCGCACCGATATCGCGCTCGAAGGCCTGATGGCATTGAGCGCACAGCAGATGGTGGATCAGCAGGTCATCGCCGCGCTGCTGTCGTCCCATTCCCACTTGAGAGCCGCCGCGGACGCCTGGCGGCAGATGGCCTCGGCTACCCTGCCGATCACCCACGTGCGCAGCCTGCAGAACGACCAGCCCGAATCGGTGCGCGAGGCCTATTCGGAACGTATGGCCTATTGGGAAGAAATTTTTCGCCGGGCCATTCCGCAGGAAAGTGAATAGAGGCGGCAAATTCGCGTGAAAGGGATGCGAAGACGGCAGCGGGCGTGCAACCATAGAGCGCCCATGTTCTTCACATCTCCTTCGCGCCCCATCCCATGATCACGCGTTTATTCCGATGCGCCGCAGCTGTCGTGCTTGCCGTGGCCGCGCAGGTTTCGTTCGCCCAAGCACCGCAAACCGTTCAACTGCAGAACCTCACCTGGACCGAGCTGCGCGACCAGATCCAGGCCGGCAAGACCACCATCATCATTCCCATCGGCGGCACCGAGCAGAGCGGTCCATACATCGCCGTGGGCAAGCACAACGTGCGCGCCGAATACCTTGCCGATCGCATCGCGCAGAAACTCGGCAATGCGCTGGTCGCGCCGGTGGTGGCCTACGTGCCGGAAGGCGGCTATGCGCCACCCACGTCGCACATGCGTTTTCCCGGCACCATCACCGTTCCGGATGACGTGTTCGAAAAGCTGCTGGAATCGGCGGCGAACAGTTTCGCCGTGCACGGTTTTCGCAACATCGTCTTCCTGGGCGATCACGGCGGCTACCAGAAGGATCTGCAGCAAGTGGTGGCGCATCTCAACAAGACCTGGGCCGGCGGCAAGGCGCGCGCGATCCTGCCGGCGGCGTACTACGCCACCTCGTCCGACGGCTATGCGCAACTGCTGCGCCAGCATGGCATCCGCGACGATGAAATCGGCACGCATGCCGGTTTGGCCGATACTTCCTTGCAGCTTGCCGTCGCACCGCAGATGGTGCGACAGAATCAATTGCGCAATGCGCCCAAGCCGAGTGCGGCCGATGGCGTGTACGGCGGCGACCCGCGGCGTTCCACCGCAGAGCTCGGCCAACTGGGCGTGGATGCTATAGTTTCGCGCACCGTCGACGCCATCCGCCAAGCCACGGCGGCGCGTTGACGCAAGCATCGAAGTGAATCGAACGTTTTCTCCAAATACGGGAATTTGCCGTGAAATCTGATCGTTTTGGGCGTCTTGCCTTGCGTGCCGGCATCGTGCTGGCCAGTTTGTGTGCCGCCACTGCGGCAGTGGCGCAAACGGTGCAGACTGTGCCAGGCATGCCGCCGGTGACCAACCCCAGCAACCTGTACAGCAACGCGGGCTACAACATGCTCAGCCCGGTCGTGGCGAACGATCCGGCGCGCATCTACGTGCCGAACCTGCGTTCCGACGACGTGTACGTGATCGATCCGACCACCTTCAAGGTGATCGACAAATTTCCGGTCGGCCGCAGCCCGCAGCACGTGGTGCCGGCGTGGGATCTGAAAACGCTGTGGGTGACCAACAACGCCGAAGGCCGCAACGACGGCAGCCTTACCCCGATCGATCCAAAGACCGGCAAGCCCGGCAAGGCCGATCCGGTGGATGACCCCTACAACATGTACTTCACGCCGGACGGCAAGGAAGCGATCGTCGTGGCCGAAGCGTTTGCGCGCCTGGATTTCCGCGATCCGCACACGATGGCGTTGAAGTCCCGCCTGTCAGCGCCGGAATGCAAGGGCATCAACCACGCCGATTTCTCGATCGACGGCAAGTACGCCATCTTTACCTGCGAGTTCGGCGGCAAGCTGGTGAAGATCGACATGGTCAACCGCAAGGTGCTCGGCTACCTGCTGCTCAACAAGCGCGGCATGCCGCAGGACATCCGCGTGTCGCCGGACGGCAAGGTGTTCTACGTCGCCGACATGATGGCCGACGGCGTGTACCTGATCGATGGCGACAGCTTCAAGCAGATCGGCTTCATCAAGACCGGCGTCGGCACGCATGGCCTGTATCCCAGCCGCGACGCCACCAAGCTGTACGTGGCCAACCGTGGTTCGAACAAGGTGCATGGTCCGCGCGGCGGTCCGGGCAGCGTGTCGGTGATCGACTTCGCCACGCGCAAGGTGGTGGCCAACTGGCCGATTCCGGGTGGCGGCAGCCCCGACATGGGCAACGTCACGGCCGATGGCAAGTGGCTGTGGTTGTCGGGACGCTTCGATGACGTGGTGTATGCGTTCGATACCGCGACCGGCAAGGTGAAGATCATCAAGGTGGGCATGGAGCCGCATGGCCTGGCGGTGTGGCCGCAGCCGGGGCGGTTCTCGCTGGGGCATACGGGCATCATGCGGTGAGGCAAAAAAGGCCGGCGAATGCCGGCCTTTTTGTTGGTGTCTGCTAATGCTTTGGCTGGGAATTTCAGCTCACCAGGATGCGTCCCCTCCCCTGCTTGCAGGGGAGGGCTAGGGTGGGGTGAAGCAACCTCGCGATACATTTCAATAGTGCGGCAAGCCCAGACAACCCCACCCCGACCCTCCCCTGCAAGCAGGGGAGGGAGCTACGGTTCGCACAGCTGAGATTCAACGCTATCGACCAAAGGTGAGAAGAGACAGGAGCGGTTACAACTGCACCACGTCGAAGCTCACATCCGGATTCACATCCGCGTTGTAATCCACATCCTTGCGGTCGAAGCCGAACAGGCGCAGGAACTCGTGCTTGTAGCCGGCGTAGTCGGTCTTCTCCCACAGGTTTTCCGTGTTGACCTGCGGCCATAGCGCCTTGCAGGCCTGCTGCACGTCGTCGCGCAGTTCCCAATCGTCCAGGCGCA
>CBJMMB010000047.1:0-26402 GCA_966430775.1 uncultured Dyella sp.
TAGCGAAGCGTAACCCAACGATGTTGCGTAAAGCCGTCATCCCGGCGAACGCCGGACGTAGCGCGAAGCGCGGAGAACGTCCGAAGGACGGCCCCGAAGGGGTGAGCGAAGCGAATCATCCAGCGACTTTTTGTAGATACCCAAAGTCACTGGACCCCGGCGTTCGCCGGGGCGACGAGGCTTTCTGGCTTACGGCACCTCGATGGTCTCCCGATGCTCCACCTTGTCTCCTTCCGCAGTGAAGCTCAGCTCATAACTGCCGGGCCGCAAATAAAGATCGCCCGAAGGCACCGCTTGCGTGCTGCCGTATGCCGCCAGGCCCGAGATGGATACCGCCATCGGCGTTTGATCCAGTATCAGTCGATCGGCCGCAATCGCGTCCGGTCCTTCGTTGCTGTAGCGCGCCTCGATCAGGCACGGATAGTGATCGCGGCAACCGTCCCCGCTCACCAGGCGTGCCTTGCGCAATCCCCACAGGCTTAGCCAGGTGGGACGTTTGCGCTCCAGTGTTTCCGGCGGAAAAAACACCGTGATGTCGTAGGCAGGACGCAGCGACCATGGTTTGCCTTTCGGATCGACGAACACGATCGGCTCGTTCGGCTTCTCCTGCTGCATCACCGCCGTGTAATACGGGTGATCGCCATTGCCGCCGGGATGCGGGTACATCGCCGTCTGGTCGACGGCAAGCATGCTGGCTCCGGTGAGCCTGGCCAGATGTTCCGCCATCGATTTTCCGCCGAGATAACTGCCGGACTTCACGATGTGATCGAAGCCGGCATTGATCACCAGCCGCGCGTGCGGATCTTTCGCGAACACCCGTTCGTAAAGATGGCGCGCCTGTTCGGCTTCGCGTGCGTCGGGGTTGGACATATTCGAGGTCGCTTCGTACGCGATCACCTTGAAGCCGAGCTTCAACGCGGTGCGCACCATTTCTCCGTAGATGGGCTCTTCGGTATAGAAGCCGCTGTCGTGGGTGGGATAACCGCGCGCCTGCAGGCCGGTGTCGCTTTCCATCAGCGTTTCGGCGGCGAAGTAACGAAAGCCCTGCGCATACAGCCGGCTCAGCAAGGGGACGGTGAGGCTGCGCGTCATGCCGATGTTGTGGGCTTCGTTGAGCAGCACGACCTGATAGTTCTTTGCCAGCTCAGGAATGGCGTCCAGCGCCGGGTGTGCCACATAACCGCCTTGCGCCAGAGGCGATGCGCTGTCGCCCGGCTGCAGCGTCTGCTTGATCGTGAAGGCTTTCATGGCGACGGGATAGTCGCCGATGTAGCTTGCGTACCAAGCCACGTACTGCCCGAAGATCATGCGGAAGGCGGGGGAGTCGTCGTCGGCAAAACCCTGCAGCAGCGCCCGGTACTGCGCCAGCAGACCTTTTTGCTGCTTCGCCGCGAGCAGCAGTTTGTCGGCCTTGTCCTCGGCTGCGGCCTGTTGCGCCTGCCAGGCTGCGGCCGATTGCGCGATGGCGTTGACCGGCATGCTGCCTATCCACAGCAAGCATCCCAGCACGGCAGTGATACGGCGTATCGTCATGGTGTCCAGACCTCGCTTCCACAGGGCCTTGGGCCATCATGCACTTGCCAGGGGCTTGCCCCCAATAGCCACTTGTTGCGCGATGCGATAAAGCCACTTTGTCTTCGGCGATATAACGAACCGCAACCGGAGTTTTGTGTATTCCTGCCTCCGCATACCTGGCCGATAATTGCGCCTTTCCATTCCAGCTTGCAGGAGCACCCCATGAAATCCCGCGCCGCCGTCGCCTTCGCCCCGGGCAAACCGCTGGAAATCGTCGAGATCGATGTGGCGCCGCCGCAAGCCGGCGAAGTGCTGGTGAAGATCACCCATACCGGCGTGTGCCATACGGACGCCTTCACGCTGTCCGGCGACGATCCGGAAGGCATCTTCCCCGCGGTGCTCGGCCATGAAGGCGGCGGCATCGTGGTGGAAGTGGGCGAGGGCGTGACCACGCTCGAACCCGGCGATCACGTCATTCCGCTTTACACCGCCGAATGCGGCAAGTGCAAGTTCTGCCTTTCCGGCAAGACCAACCTGTGCCAGGCGGTGCGCGCCACGCAGGGCAAGGGCCTGATGCCCGATGGCAGCACGCGCTTTTCCTATCAGGGCAAGCCGATCTACCACTACATGGGCACCAGCACCTTCAGTGAATACACGGTGGTGCCGGAAATCTCGCTGGCGAAAATCGACCAGCAGGCGCCGCTGGACAAGGTGTGCCTGCTCGGTTGCGGCGTTACCACCGGCATCGGCGCCGTGCACAACACCGCCAAAGTGGAAGCGGGCGCGACGGTGGCGGTGTTCGGCCTGGGCGGTATTGGCCTGGCGGTGATCCAGGGCGCGGTGCAGGCGAAGGCTGCGCGCATCATCGGCATCGATCTCAACCCCGACAAATTCACGCTGGCGCGCGAGATGGGCGCCACTGATTGCATCAATCCCAAGGATTACGACAAGCCGATCCAGGACGTGATCGTGGAACTCACCGATGGCGGCGTGGACTACAGCTTCGAATGCATCGGCAACGTGGACGTGATGCGCGCGGCGCTGGAGTGCTGCCACAAGGGCTGGGGCGAAAGCGTGATCATCGGCGTGGCCGGCGCCGGCAAGGAAATCCGCACGCGTCCGTTCCAACTGGTTACCGGCCGCGTGTGGCGCGGCAGCGCATTCGGCGGCGTAAAAGGGCGCAGCCAGTTGCCGGGCATGGTGCAGCAGGCGATGCGCGGCGAGATCCGGCTCGATCCGTTCATCACCCATCGCCTGCCGCTGGAACGCATCAACGAAGCCTTCGACCTGATGCACGAAGGCAAATCGATCCGCACCGTCATCCACTTCTGAGTACCTAGGTCATGCTCGAACGCATCGAACATCGCGCCTGTTTCGGCGGTTGGCAGGACGTCTATCGACATCGCTCGCGCGCGGTCGATGGCGAGATGCGTTTCGCCATCTACCTGCCGCCGCAAGCGCAAGGCCAAAGCGTGCCGGCGCTGTACTGGCTGTCCGGCCTTACCTGCACCGAGCAGAACTTCATCACCAAGGCCGGCGCGCAACGCTACGCCGCCGAGCACGGCATTGCGTTAGTGGTGTGCGATACCAGCCCGCGCGGCGAACACGTGGCCGACGATGCCGCCTACGACCTGGGGCAGGGTGCTGGGTTCTATCTCAATGCGACCGTGACGCCATGGTCGCAGCACTACCGCATGTACGACTACGTGGCGCACGAACTGCCGGCGCTGATCGAGCAGCATTTTCCCGTTACCAACAAACGCTCGATCAGCGGCCATTCGATGGGCGGCCACGGCGCCTTGACCGTCGCGCTGAAAAATCCCGGCCGCTATTGCAGCGTATCGGCGTTCTCACCCATCGTGGCGCCATCGCGCGTACCGTGGGGTGAGAAGGCGTTTTCGACGTATCTGGGCAGCGACCGCGAAACCTGGCGCGCCTACGACACCACCGAGCTGGTGAAAATGGCCAACGAGAAAATCCCGCTGTTGATCGAGCAGGGCGATGCCGATGAATTCCTGCAGACGCAACTCAAGCCGGAACTGTTGAAGGAAGCCGCCAATGCGGTCGGCTATCCGCTCGAGGTGCGCATGCGTGCGGGGTACGACCATAGCTACTACTTCGTGGCGAGTTTTATTGGGGAGCATGTGGCGTATCACGCGGAGGCGTTGTACGCGTGACCTTAGTGAAGTTCTTTTCCCACTTGCAGCAAAGCTAAATGTGCCGTCATCCCAGCGAAAGCTGGGATCCAGCGACTTGCAAAGCGTGAAAGGCACTGGATTCCAGCTTTCGCTGGAATGACGAACCGGTAGCACTGAAAATCGTGCATGGGTCATACACGCAACGTTCACACCGCCAGCCCCGCCATACCGCCCACAACACACCCGTCAATCCACAGGTGTATGCTGCCCCAACGACCCTGGCCATAAGAAACAAGCTCCACCAGATCGTGCCCGCTCGAGCGTCCAGATGGATCACCGCCCACCGCCTGTCCCGCTCTTCCATGAAAACCGACTCGATCGTTTTGCCAACGAGCCAGTCCGATGCCACGCTGTTGAAACGCGTGGCGGTCGTGCAAGTCGTGTGCGTGGCGATAAGTGCACTGATCGCGGTGCTCATCCTGCTGGCCTGGCTCGTCAAGGGCATGCGTGCCTGGTATCCGGCCGGCTGGTCCCTGATGAAATTCGACACCGCCTTGAGCGCACTGCTGAGTGCGGCAGGGCTGGCCTTGCTCTCCACCGGATCGTCGCCGTTGCGCACGTGGGCCGCACGGGCGGCAGCACTGCTGCTGGCGCTGCTTGCGATGGTGGCGCTGTATGAGCATGCCAGCGGGCGCCTGACCGGTTTCGACACGCTGTTCGCGGTCGATATCACCAGCAATGAGCCAGGCTTGATGTCGGTGCAGACGGCCATCTATTTCGTGCTGATGGCGCTGGGGTTGTCGCTTGCGACGGTGCAGCATCCTCGCGTCGGCATGGTGGTGGCGGTGCTGGCGCTGCTGCTCAGCCTGCATGCGTTGATCATTTTTTCCGGCTACTGTTTCGATGCGGTGCAACTGTTTGGGCAGAACATGTCCACGCGCACCTCGCCGCAAACCCTTGCATGCATGCTGCTGATGGCGTTCGCGCTGATCGGGTGGCGCATGCAGCTGGGCTATTTTCCGGTGCTGACGGGCACGGGACTCGGCAGCCGCATGGTCCGCCAGGCATTACCGCTCGCCTTGTTGTTGCCATTCGTGCTGATGCTGGGCGGTACTGCCCTGGCGCGCGTGGGATGGCTGTCGCCGGCGGTCGCGATGGGCCTGACCATTGCCGTGTTGGCCATCGCACTGGGCGCGCTGGTTTCGCTGATGGGCCGGCGCATCAATGCGCTGGAGCGCAACCTGCACGAGCTTTCGTTGCTGGACGAGGCGACCGGCGTACTCAACTACCGCGGCTTCGAAGTGCTCGGCGAGCAGGCGTTTCTCGAGGCGCGGCGGAGCCGCACCACGATCACCCTGCTGGTGTTCAATATGGAAAGCGTCAGCGAACTCGACGAAAGCGCGGCGCACGGTGCAGCGGCCTTGTGCATGCGGGAGATGGCGCGCATGCTCAAGGCGAGTTTCGAACCGGCGGATATCGTCGCGCGCACCGAAAGCGACGAATTCGTGGTAATCACCAATGATGAAAGTACCGGCGGCGTGATCGCGCTGATGCGCATCGGCGAGGCGGTGGAGGCGTTCAATGCCGCGGACCATCCTTGCAAGATCCGCTTCAGCGTCGGCGAGGCCACCAGCGATCCTGATTCCAGCGAATCCTTCCATCACCTGATCGAGCGGGCCGGGATGATGCAGCGCGAACGCCGGCGCGTGGAGCGCGTATCCGGCGGTGCAGGTGAAGCGGCCGGGAGCTCGCGCTAAGCTTGCCGCCATCCAAACAGTCGAGGGGAAGGTCATGACGTTCGAAGGTGGATGCTACTGCGGTTCGCTGCGTTACGTGGCCGAAGGCGAGCCGATGATGAAAGGGCAGTGCCATTGCCGCGAATGCCAGTACATCAGCGGTGGTGCGCCGCACATGTTCCTACTGATGCCGGCCGCCGGCTTCCGCTATACCAAGGGCACGCCCAAGGCGTTTACTCGCTCAGACCTGGAAAAACCCGTCACGCGCGAATTCTGCGCCGAATGCGGTACGCACATTGTCGGCCGTCGCCCGGAGTTCGCCGCGGTGGTGCTGAAGGCGGGTACGCTGGACGACCCCAGCCTGTTCGGCACGCCGCAAATGGCCATCTTCACCTGCGACAGGCAGGCGTTCCACCTGATTCCGGATGGCATCCCCGTGTTCGAGCGCATGCCGGCGCATTGATCGACATTTCGTAGGTTGGGGTGCCAACCCTGAAATGTCCCCGCAATTTTGGCCTGATATGTTGAGCGGAATGAGCAAGTTAGCTGGCCTGTGCCCGAATGCTCATATTTCCTCACCGTCATTCCGGCGAAGGCCGGAATCTATCGCCAGCACGAAGCATAGATTCCGGCCTTCGCCGGAATGACGTTTTGGCCTATTTTTAGCGGCTCGTAGCATGAAGGCCTTCGTTTTTTCGGAGAAAAAGCGCAGAGCAAAAATGCGGGGATGTATCAGGGTGCCAACCCCAACACTCGCGATGGGTGTTGGGGTTTGCACCCCAACCTACGCATAGCCCAAAGGTCAACTTACCGTCTGCGCATGCACTCGCTACCATGCCCCGATCGCTCGACACCGATACGGGGCACCATGCGAACCGACCGCACCGCCACACGCGCGCAACGGCACGCCTTCTCCATCGCGCTTGCGCTGATCCTTCCTTTTGCCGCCCACGCCGATGACGCGGCACGCTGGTATCGCGAAGCCCAGGCCGTGACCATCACGCGCGATGACTGGGGCATCGCCCACGTGCATGGCAAGACCGACGCCGATGCCGTATTCGGCATGGCCTACGCGCAGGCCGAGGACGATTTCAATCGCGTCGAGACCAACTATCTCAACTCGCTCGGACGCTTGGCCGAAGCCGAAGGCGAGTCCGCGATCTGGAGCGATCTGCGTCAGCGGCTTTTCATCGACTCGGTCGAACTGCAGCGCCAATACGCCAAGAGTCCCGCGTGGCTGCAGGCGTTGATGAACGCGTGGGCCGATGGCTTGAACGATTACCTCGCCACGCATCCACAGACGCATCCGCGCGTGATCAAGCACTTCGAGCCGTGGATGGCGCTGAGCTTCAGCGAGGGCAGCATCGGTGGTGATATCGAACGCGCATCGCTCAAGCCGCTGCAGGCGTTTTATGGCCAGAATGGCGAGCCCGTCGCGATGACCGAAACACCATCGAGCTGGGCCGAACCGTCCGGTTCGAACGGCATCGCGATCGCGCCCAAGCTCACCATCAACGGCCATGCCTTGCTGCTGATCAACCCGCACACCTCGTTCTATTTCCGCTCCGAATTGCAGATGTCCAGTGACGCGGGGCTAGACGCCTATGGTGCGGTGACCTGGGGCCAGTTCTTCATCTATCAGGGTTTCAATCCGCATATCGGCTGGATGCATACCTCCACCACTGCCGATGCGGTCGACGAATTCGCCGAAAGCATCGTGCACAAGGACGGCAAGCTGCTCTATCGCTATGGTAGCGAGTTGCGCCCCGTGTCCGTGCGCCAGCTCACCTTGTCTTATCGCAAGGGCGACGGTTCCATGGCGCAACGCACGTTCACGGTATACGCCACGCATCACGGCCCGATCGTGCGGGAGAAGGATGGCAAGTGGATCGCCATGGCGCTGATGAACAAGCCCTTGCAAGCGCTGGAGCAAAGCTGGCTGCGCACCAAGGCCAGCGATTACGCCAGCTATATGAAGGTGGCCGAATTGCAGGCCAATTCATCCAACAACACCATCTTTGCGGACGACAAGGGCGAGATCGCCTATCTGCATCCGCAATTCATTCCCAAGCGCGACAACCGTTTCGATTACACCAAGCCAGTCGATGGCAGCGATCCGGGCACTGACTGGAAAGGCCTGCATGCGCTTGGCGAATTGCCGCATCTTTTGAATCCGCCCAACGGCTGGATCATGAACACCAACGACTGGCCGTACTCTGCCGCCGGCGCTTATAGCCCCAAGCGCGAGGATTTTCCGCGCTATATGGATACGGTCGGCGAAAACCCGCGCGGCATTCACGCCACCATGCTGCTGACCGGCAAGCAGGGCTTTACGCTGGAATCGTTGATCACCACGGCGTTCGATTCGTATCTGCCGGAATTCGCGCGCCAGATTCCCATCCTCCTGCACGATTACGACGCGCTGCCGGCCAGCGATCCGCTCAAGCAGAAACTCGCCGGGCAGATCGCCATGCTGCGCAACTGGGACTATCGCTGGGGCATCGCCTCCATGCCCACCACCTTGGCGGTGTTCTGGGGCGATACGCTGTGGGACACGATGGACAAGGCCGATAACGCCGAAGGCCTGTCGATGTACGACCTGATGGCCGAGAAGGCTGGTGCGAAAGCACGCTTGCAGGCGCTGGCCGAAGCTTCCGACCGCCTGGAAAAGGATTTCGGCAGCTGGGGCATTCCGTGGGGCGAAGTGAACCGCTTCCAACGGATTACCAGCGACATCGTGCAACCCTTCAACGACGCCAAGCCCAGCATTCCGGTGCCTTTCACCTCATCGCGCTGGGGTTCGCTGGCCTCCTTCGGCGCACACCGCTGGCCCGGCACCAGGCGTTACTACGGCACCAGCGGCAACAGCTTCGTGGCGGTGGTCGAATTCGGCGACAAGGTGCATGCGCGCGCCATCACTGCCGGCGGCGAAAGCGGGCATACGGATTCGCCGCATTTCAACGACGAAGCCGAGCGCTATACCACCGGGAACCTGCGGCAGGTTTATTTTTGGCCGGAGGAGCTGAAGGGGCATGTGGAGCGGGTTTATCATCCGGGGGAATAGGGTGGAGCTTTCTGGATTCCACGCTGCTGAATTTCCCAGAGACGTCATTCCGGCGAACGCCGGAATCCAGTCTAAAAATATGCGTCCAAAGGACTCATTATTGATTTGAGTGCTTCGCACAACGTTTCAAACTGGATTCCGGCGTTCGCCGGAATGACGAGCTTTGGATGAACCCGTTGATATTCTCTGCCAAAGGCAAGCCCGCATGCAGTTGCAAGAACTGGGAGACCGCATCTGCATCCTCGGCCCGTCCAATAGCGGTAAGTCCACTCTTGCGAATGCGATCGCACGCAAGCGTGGATTGAGCGCCGTCCACCTCGATCAACTTTTCCACCTGCCGCAAACAGATTGGATTCCACGTCCCATCGATGAATTTATCGCCTTGCACGACGAGGCCATCATGGGCGACAACTGGGTCATGGACGGCAATTATTCCGTGTGCATGCCGCAGCGTTTCCTGCGCGCGACGGGTGTCATCCTGCTGGATATATCCACCCCTCTGAGCCTGTTTCGATATGCTCGCAGGGCGCTATTCGGAAAGGAAAGGGTAGGTGGCCTGGAAGGCGGCCAGGACAGCATCAAATGGAACATGATCCACCATATAGTCACCGCAACACCCAAGAACCGAAGGCGGTACGCGGTACTCTACGACCAGCTTCACCTGCCGAAAATTTGCTTGCGATCCGTACACGCGATCAACCGCCGCTATCTGGCATGGAATCTTGAACAATAGACGCCGAAATGCATGACTTGGCGAGCTGAAGCCAAAGGGAGCTGCTTTGGATTTTCTGAAATCACCGATCCTGCTGATGCTGGTTTGCGCTTACACGTATTACGTCCTCGGTGCCTATGAAGCCGAACAAGGCGGCAATCATCGTGGCGTACTTTGGGCTGCACTTTCGCTGGCGATCTCTCTTGTTGTTGCCTTTCTTTTCAAAGGCGGCTGGGGTGTGGTGCTGATCGCACAAGTTGGCCTTTTTCTCGGCATCGCGATTGTTCGTGCGTTGCGAGAGCCATAATGGGTGTCATGAACGGTTATATGCCGATAGATCCACGGTTGCGTTTTCAGGAAGACGGGTTTGTCATGCTTCCTGACCTTATAGCGGGCGAAGGAGGTGGAGGTGAACGTGCGTAGGAATGTCTTTTGGGCAGGTATTTTCTTTGTGTTTGCCGTATCTGGCGCAGATGCGGCGACACCTGGAGCGCCAAACTCGGAAAATTCGACTCCTGAAGCCTTGTTGTTGGGCACCATATCGAGACTGGATGCAGAGTTTTTTGGCACATTCAATAACTGCAGTCTTCCCGATCAACTAAAGAAACATGCAAGTTATTTGAACGCAAACGTAGAGTTTTACCACGACAAGGGTGGTGTTACCTGGACGCGGCAAGACTATATCGAGAAAACTCGCGAAAACGTGTGTGGCAAATTTCGCCGTGTGCTTACAGAAGGGAGCTTGCAGGTTTTCCCTATCGAAGGGTATGGCGCCATCGAAGAGGGACATCACACCTTTTGCGATATTGAATCCGGCAAGTGCTTCGGCAAGGCTAAATTTTTGATCGTCTGGCACCATTCTACCAAGGGATGGGAGATAACCCGAGTCTTCAGTTATGGGCACCAGGCAATCAATGAATAGCCTTCGAGGCGAGTTACGTGCAATTCGATAGTTGGACGAGCTTTCAGGCGTAATTTGCAGTGTATGCACACTGCCATCCAGCAAGCTCGATGCGCTATCACGCAATATCAGCCCGTGGCCCAAACCATAGGGTGAGCGCATCGGCAAGCCCAAGGTCCGCACCTTCTCCCACCCAAGCCACATATCCATCGGGCCGGATCAGCACAGCAGTGGGTGCGGCGATGGTACCAAGCACTGGAAGCTCCCACTTTCCCGCGTATTCCGCGTCAACCAACTTAACCCGATCCGCCCAAGCTGCAATGTCGAAATCACCTGGCTCGCCGAGATTGAGCAGCACAGGTTTTGCTTCATGCAGCAGCGTGAAGACGCGTAGCGGACCCTTGGCAGTGACCAGGTCGAGATCGGGCATGCGCCGTCCGAGCAGCGGATGTCCATCGCCGAAGTCGTAGTGGACATCCAGGCCCGACAGCATGCCGGCGTATCGTTTGCGCGGTTCGTCCATGGCCAGAAGCTCGGCCATGCTCTCACGCAACGCTGTCGTGCGCTCGTCCGGACGACGCAGCGCGACCGACGCCATCGTATTGCGCAATACACGTGCGGCAACCGGATGGCGTTCGGCGTGATAGGTATCCAGCAGGCTCTCCGGCGAGATCCGCTTGATCACCTGGGCCAGTTTCCATCCCAGGTTCACAGCATCCTGCATGCCGATTTGCAGACCTTGTCCACCGTCCGGGGCATGCACATGGGCAGCGTCACCGGCCAACAGGATCCGTTTGTTGCGATAGGTTGCAGCTTGCCGCGTCGCGTCGGTGAATCGGGAAATCCAGTTGGGACTATGCACGCCGTAGTCGGTCCCGCAGGCGGCATCGAGCGCCTTGCACAGATCATCCAGGGTAGGTTCGGTCGCCGACCCGACATGCTCTTCGGTCACCATGATTCTGACCGGTCCGCGATCCAGGTAGACCACTTTGCCATCGCGGACTTCGTACTCCGCCCGGCCGAAGGAATGAATGCCGAAGGCATTGCGGTGAACGCCCCATTCCGGTTGTTGGGCCACTTCCACTTCAGCGATCAGGGCGCTGGTGGTCGGGTCCCAGCCAGGAAAATCGATGCCGGCCGCCTTGCGGACCACGCTGCGTCCGCCATCGCAACCGACCAGATATTCCGCACGCAGCGATTCACCGTTGGACAGCGCGATATCGACACCGAGGTCATCCTGCGTCAAGCCGACCACCTCGCGTCCGCGATGGATCACTGCACCCAGCTCACCGATCCATTCGGCCAACAGCCGCTCGATATGCTTCTGCCACAGCCCAAGGCCGTAATTATGCCGGGTAGGGAAATCGCTGATGTCCAACGATGTCCCGGCAAACCCGGCGACCTGAGCGATCTGTCCCTCCGACAGAAACCGCTCGGCGATACCGCGCTGATCGAGCACCTCAATGGTGCGTGCGTGCAGGCCGCCAGCGCGCGATCCGGCGAGGTCCTGGTTGATACGTCGCTCGACCACGGCAACGTCGACGCCAGCCAACGCCAGCTCACCCGCCAGCATCAGTCCGGTCGGCCCCGCGCCCGCGATCACCACGGCATGCCCGGTCATGGCCGCGCTCCCGCCGGCGGTTGAGCTATTTCGATCCGCTGCGCCTGTTTGAAGCCCACATGCGCTTCGCAATTCGAAAACGGCAATTTCATCTCGCTACCCTCCATTCCGCAGGTTCGATGGTTTGGGCGGCGATTGAGCAACAAGACCAGGGGATTGCGGCAAGCCCCCGGTGTTCTAAGATAGTGAAGTGGGAAGGGTGGGATTTTCCGGTTTTCTTTTTTGCTCCACCGGGCAGCACACGTACTGGCGGGTGCCACCGGACATCGGCATGAACCGTAGTTATTCGGCTTCAAAACCCATGCTCATTCGCGACATACAAATACAGGAAGTCGAATCGGTGCGGCAGTTCCTTTGCGCCAACGGATGGGAGCATCGGGTAGGGAGCGCGGAAGCATTTGCGCAGCTCCTGGCCCATTCGCAGCGAACAGCCGTCGCTGTTGCAGATAACAAGATCGTTGGCTTCGCCCGGGCGATTACGGACGGTATCTCCAACGGCTACCTCTCCATGGTGGTCGTATCGCAGGAGCATCGGTTGCAAGGGGTTGGCCGTTCATTGGTCAAGCACATTACAGGCGACGACCCTCGCATCACGTGGGTGCTGCGTGCGGGCCGGGAAGGGGCGATCGGGTTCTTTGCAAAGCTCGGGTTCCAGGTGTCTTCTGTTGCGATGGAGCGTCTTCGGGACCAGTGAACGCGACTTTTTTTATTCAGCGGAGCTTCGCAATGCTCGCTTTCCAAAATAGGCATTTGAAGCTTCGTGTGTATCGAGCATGGTTAGAAATTGATTGTGGGTTTATGCGATGACGCCAAAAAATAAATGAATAAGCACATTCCGCGGGATGAATTTTCACCGCTCGAGGGCGCAAGAAAGCGCAGAAATATTATTCTCGCTGGCATCTTTCGTTTGGCTGGCACTGTGCTCCTGATGACTTTTTTGGCGGGCTTTGGATTCTTGGTCTGGTTGGAAGTGATGTTTTTTGTCCGTCTCCACGCATTGAAGTGAATTGCCGTAGTCGCGTAGGTTGTTGGCGCAGCGTAACCCAACATGTCCGAAGCGCCGGGTTAACGCCAATCGCACTCGTCCAGGCTCGCCTTCATCCGAATAATGCGAAATATCTTGAGCCGTCGTCCCGGCGAACGCCGGGACCCAGCGACTTTTTAGACCCTCAAAGTCACTAGGCCCCGGCGTTCGCCGGGGCGACGGTGCTTATGTGGACATCATCCCGTATTAATAATGTGGCGAACAAATGAGAGCACCTGTCGCAAGGAAGGGTGCCTTCCGGCATTTGCCCATCGAATAGCTCTGGAGTGAAGTGTTGCCGGAAAGCCGCCGTGCCAAAGGCGCAACGCAAAGAGGGCGCTTCCATGCATTCGTCTTTCCGTACCTCGGCGTGGTTCTACTTTGGGCTTGCATTCGGCATTGCATGGGTTTTCTGGCTTTTCCCGGTGCTGGCAAGCCATGGCGTCCTGTCACTAGGGAAGGGCGCGCAATTGGCGTGTTTGTTCGCGGGTTCCTTTGGGCCTTTTATAGGCGCCTTTCTGGCGGTATACCGCGATGGCGGCTGGTCGGCGGTGCGTGAATTCGCGGGGAAAAGCCTGCGTTATCGCATGGGGGTTATTTATTTCCTCGCCGCCATGTTGCTGGTGCCTGTGGCGGCTGGCCTCTCGATGACATGGCTGGCCAGCCACGGCGGTCCGCCGTTCACTATCCAGGTACCCCTGAGCCAGCTTCCCCTGTTGTACGTGGAACTGTTCTTGTTCGGTGGTTCGGTCAACGAGGAATTCGGCTGGTCGTATGCGATCGATCGTCTGCAGCAGCGGTACAGCCTGCTTCCGGCCGCGGTGCTGCTAGGAGGAATCTGGGGTTGCTGGCATATCCCGCTGTTTTTTGTCGCCGGGCTGACGCAGTCGTTCATGCCTTTCTGGGCCTTTATCGTTTTCACCATTGCGCTGCGTATCGCGATTGTCTGGGCTTATATGAGCAATGGCAGAAGCATCCTGATCGCCTTGCTTTTTCATACGGCGAGCAATTGCGCCTTCAATCTCTTTACGATGGTGGATCAATCGCCGCGGCATGATGAGCGCGGCTTTATCGGTACCGCGTTGATCATGTTGGTCATATCGATGCTGATCGCGCTAACCGCGCGTTGCTATCGGGTCGGTCCGCCGAATTCGACAACAACCGCCGCACGTTAGGCTTTTTTGCAGCATTGAAAGAGACTCCCCCGCCGGCGCAACACACTGAAAGCCAACAAGAAGCAGGCGGAAGAATTTCATTGATTCGTCCCGACTAAACCATTTCGCCACGACAAGCATCTTCTATCCCTCAAGGAGCTGGACGATGCCTCGTAGCTGCATGTTCAAGACCAACGGTCGAGGAACCATGCAGTCGATGTCTCGAACCAGCTCACACACGTTGTTTTTCAATTTACAGGAAGGTCCGCATGCAAGACGGGATGGTTTCGGTAGGCGTCCATGACAATCCGCTGGACAGGGCGGCGACACGCAAAGCCAGGATTACGGCGCTATTGCGATTGTTCGGTTTTCTTGGCATCGCCATTGGCCTTGCGGCGGCGGCGATCTTCTTTTTCAAGCATGTGTTGAAGCTCAGCCTCGATTTCGATACCGGTTTGAATGTGCGGATTCTGTTGATCGCCCAAGTATTGGAGGCGATCTTGATGGTCGTGATTCCCACCGCCGTCATGATCCGGTTGACGCGGGAGCCGGCCACTTATTTCGGTTGGGGACGATCCGATCGCCTGCGGCAGCTGGCCATCGGGCTGGTCGCTGGCGCGGGCTTCGTGACTGTTCTGCTCTTGACGCTGGAGTTCTTGGGGGTTTTCTCGTTTGGCTCTCCATCCTTGCCCCCGATGCAAGCCATTTTGCGCGGTCTCGGTTACGCCCTGGTCTTTTCCCTGACCGCGATCGCGGAAGAGGGATTCGTGCGGGGTTATGCCTTAGTGCAGCTCAGCCGGGCAATCTCCTTCTGGCCTGCCGCAATCATCACCAGCGCTGCGTTCGCGGCCTTGCACTTGTCCCATGCGACCGAGACGCCCGCCGCCCTCCTTCAGGCCGGCGCGATCAGCCTGGTATTGGCTTACAGTTTCAGGCGCAGCGGAGCGTTGTGGTTTGCATGGGGGTTTCACGCCGCCTGGGATTTTGCGCAGACCTTTGTCTTTGGCGTTCCGGACAGCGGGATGTCGGCGTCGGATGTGCTGATGCACTCAAGCCTGCACGGGCCGGCTTGGCTGACGGGCGGCAGTGCAGGGCCCGAAGGTAGTCTCCTCGTGTGGCCGATCACCATCGCGGCGGCGGTGATCGCGCGCTTTGCACTGAAACCCAACTCCCGGGATTCCCGATAGCGAAACACCAAGCGTGCGGGGGGCTATGCTTGGGCCGGGCATAAACACGCCTGCCTGAGGTATAACTTCGCCCGCGTCCCTTACATGGAGAGAGGAAATGACGTTCCCGTCGAAAGCCGTGTTGCTGTCGTCTGTCGCCGCGCTGACGTTCTCGCTCACCGCCGCCGCCGCGCCGGGATCGTCGGCAGATACTCGCGCCACACAAACAGCGGCTTCTCCGCTGATCGGTACCTGGTCATTGGACACCTCGCGCATGCCTTTGCCGCCCGACCAGCGGCCGAAAAGCGTGAGGTTCACGTTCGGCGACGCGGGCGACAACAAGTGGACCACGCACGTCGATATCGTTTATGCACCAGGCAACGAGGTTCATTCCGCGGGCACGGCGGCGCTCGACGGAACGCTTTTTCCCGTCAAGGACAGTCCCGAGGCGAACGGCGCAGCGTTGAAACTGCCGGCGCCCAATGTGCTGGTCATGGCGTTGCAGGAAGATGGCGTGCTTGTCTCGACCCGGATCTACTCGGTCTTGCCGGATGGTCGCGAAATGGTCGAGACCGCCGTTTATCCGGGGAAGAATGGCTTGCCCGTCATGCGCACGAACCACTTCACGCGCGTCCGCTGAGTTGCCGTGGCAACGCTCTAAACAACTGCGATTGTTATCCATTCGAACAAAAGGGATAGCGCGTGCGTACCATTCATTTCATATCGGGCTTACCGCGATCCGGCTCCACCTTGCTGGCAGCGTTGTTGCGCCAGAACCCGCATTTTTACGCAAACATGAGTGGTCCGCTGGCGGGCATGGCCAATGTCATGCTGGGTGAGATGAGCGACCGCAATGAGTTTTCGACGTTCATCACCGATGAGCAGCGCCAGCGGGTATTGCGCGGTCTGTTCGAAAATTACTACGGCGAGGAGTTCAAGGCCAAGGTGGTTTTCGATACCAGTCGCACCTGGTGCGCGAAGCTACCCATGCTGTGCGAGCTTTTCCCCAGCGTGAAAGTGATCGCATGCGTGCGCCACATGTCATGGGTGATCGACAGCCTGGAGCGCGTCATTCGGAGCAATGCGCTGCGGCCATCCTCCATTTTCAGCTTTCAAACCGGTGGCACCGTTTACAGTCGTGCCGAAGGCGTGGCCAACGGGGAGGGCATGGTGGGGTATGCCTACAACGCCTTGAAGGAAGCGTTCTACGGCGAGCACGCCCAACACTTGATGCTGTTGCAATACGAAACGTTGGTGAGCGATCCGGCGAAAGCGATGGCGGCCGTTTATGAATTCATCGGAGAGCCGCTGTATAAGCACGATTTCGAGCATGTGGATTTTGATGCCAGCGCGTTCGACCTGCGTGCGGGCACGCCGGGCCTGCATGCGATAGGCCAACGAGTTGTCGCACAGGAGCGGGCGACGGTGCTGCCGCCGGATGTGTTTCGGCGCTTCGAAAACGATGCGTTCTGGCTCAACCCGCAAACCAATATTCACGGCGTAAAGGTGGTTTGAGTCGCGCTATCGCGTGGTCTGGCAGAGCCTGGCGCCATCGTTGAGGCTTCCGAGGCACTTTTATTGAAAAGTGATTGATGCGCTATCAAACATCCGTCAGGATATCGCCAGCGCATGGCCCCGCATGACAAGTGGCCCGCATGCGCTGGTGAAGGTTTACACGCAAGGACATCGCGCACAGGGGTTTTCATCGGCGGGATTCAACCGCCGCTTCACGCCGCGATCGTATCCCGCTCCTGCGACACGGCGCATGACAGGGGAAAAGCGCATGAACCGTGTCTATCGACTCGTTTGGAATCGGTCACTGGCCGTGGTGCAGGTGACCGGCGAACTCACTCGCGCGCGGAGCCGCTCTTCCGGCACGGTCATAAAACGCTCGCCACGCCGCCATCCGCTTGCCTTGGCGATTACCGCCTTGGCGTTGGCGTGGATCGGCGCGCCTGCATGGAGCCAGACTTGCACACCCGCCGATCCGTCCGGCTGCGGTGCCGCGGGTGGCATTGGCGGGCGCGCCGGCCGCAGCCCGATCGGCGGCGCCGGCAACGGCACCGGCGGCGATGCGATCGTCTGGAATCCCAACACCAGTGAAAGCGCCGGCAACACCGCCACTGCCGGCGTCGGCGGTAGTGGCGCGAACGGTGTCTTCAACGTCGGCGCGACGAACATCACCTCCAATGGTGGGGTGGGTGGCGGTGTGGGGGCGACCGGGTCGACGGGTGTCGGCGCATCCGTGACCGGGGGCACGGGTAGCGCAGGCCAGGCGGAGTCCGGGGCTAGCATCGTTGGTGGTGGCGGTGGCGGCGGCGGTGCCGGCGTCTATATCAACGACGGCAACTCGGCGCCGATCGTGGGAACCACCACCACCCTCGCCGGCGGCATAGGTGGGCGAGGTGGCGATGCGACCGCCGCCATTGCCAATGGCAATGCCACCAATGGCGATCCGGGCGCCGGTGGCGGCGGTGGCGCGGGCGTGATCATCGCGGCGGGTGTGGGCGGCGTCTCGCTCATCAATAACGGCAGGATGCTGGGTGGTAGCGGCGGCAATGGCGGCAATGGCGGTTATGCCGGCAGCGGTGGTGGCGGCGGCGATGGCCTGCTGGTGCTCGGCGCTGGCAGCGCCGTCACCAACAATACGCCTGGCTCGATCATCGGCGGGCTGGGCGGCAATCCCGGCATTTACCAGGATGGGGGGAACCTGCCCGGCGGTTACGGCGGTGGCGGCGCGGGCGTCAACCTCGTCGGCGCAGGCTCTTCGCTGGAGAACGCAGGCACCATCGTCGGCGGCAACGCCAATACCGTCTCTCTCATTCCGAGTGCACAAGATGGCCAACCGGGTGTCGGTGTGCGTGGATGGGGTGGGACGACCGTCATTACCGATGGCACGGTTGCCGGCGGCAACAACGGCAACGTGCAGGCCGATTCGGTGTTGTTTTCTGGTGGCGGCAACCAGATAGTGCTGCTGGCGGGCGCCAGCTTCACCGGCAATATCCAGAGCATCAGCGGCAGCACCAACGGCGGCGACATATTCACGCTGGCCGGCGACGTCAACGGTTCGCTCAATGCCGGATTGATCGTTGGCTTTGCCACCAACACCAAGACCGGCAACAGCAACTGGACCTTGACCGGCACGGGCAACGCCGGCATCGGCTGGTTCATCGAACAAGGTGAGCTGACCGGTAATAGCAGTGCGTTCCGTGGCAGCTTGACGTTCGTAGGCAACGGCATCGGCACGCCAACGGTGGATTTCAACCAGGCCACCACAGGCCTCTTCGCCAGTGCGATCAGCGGCGCCGGCCAATTGATCAAGGATGGCGCTGGATCGCTGACGCTTTCCGGTGACCTGTCCACTTACAGCGGAACATTCGCCCTTAACCTGGGCACGGTAGCGCTGACCGGCAACGGCAATCTGCAAGGCGCGGAAATTTCCGATGGCGCCACGCTCGATATCAGCGGCATCAGCGGCAGCACGGCGACCATCGCCGGCCTTTCCGGCAGCGGCGCGGTGACGCTTGGCTCGCATACGCTGGTGATCGACAACGCCGCCAACGACAATTTCAGCGGCGGCATCAGTGGCAACGGCGGCGTTACGCTCAACGGCGGCACGCAGACATTCTCCGGCAGCAATGCCTATGTCGGCGGTACGACCATCAACGGCGGCAAGCTCGTGGTTTCGTCCGACGCCAACCTCGGCAACAGCAGCGGTTCGCTGATACTCGATGGCGGCACGCTGGAAAACACCGCGACCTTCACCACTGCGCGCAACGTCGTGCTGACCAACGGCGTCGGCGGGACATGGCAGACGGATGCCAGCCTTACCATTACGGGCAACGTGACCGGCAACGGCGTGCTGGTCAAGACGGGCACGGGCACACTCATACTCAGTGGCACCAATGCCTACACCGGCGGCACGACGGTCAACGCAGGTACGCTGCAAGGCGATACCGGCAGCCTGCAGGGCAATATCCGCGACAACACCGTGCTGGTGTTCAATCAAACCAGCAGCGGCAGCTATGGCGGCGTGATCTCCGGTGGCGGAACGTTGACGGTGGACGGCACGGGTGCATTGACCCTCAACGGCGTCAACACCTCGACCGGTCTTACCTCGGTGGCATCCGGCGCGACATTGATCGTTGGAGACAGCGCGCATGTTACGGCGACGGTGGCTGGGGACGTCAGCGTCAACGGCGGCACGCTCGGCGGCTTCGGTACCATCCAGGGCAGCGCCACACTTTCCAACAGCGCAGCGCTTACGCCAGGCAATACGCTTGCCGTCGGCACATTGACCATCGATGGTGATCTAACCATCGGCAGCGGTTCCCAACTGAACTACGACTTCGGCTCGCCTGGCCCTAACTTCAGCACGCCGGGCCAGAGCGATCACGTGGTGGTGAACGGCAATCTTTCGATCGGCTCTTCCACGCTCCGCGTCAACAATCTCGGCAGCATGGGGCCGGGTTTGTACAACCTGGTTACCTGGGGCGGCGCGCTTTCCATCACCGGCGGCGGTTTTGCGCCGCCAAGTGGAATGTCGCTGCAGATTCTCACCGCCAACAAGCAGATCAACCTGGTCGACACGCAGGGACTCACTTTGGACGAATGGGATGCCAACGGGCTTGCCGGTCCGAGCCAGATGGGTGGCGGCAGCGGTACCTGGAGCACATCGTCCAATACCTGGTCCGATACCAGCGGCCAGTTCGTTGGGCCGATGGCGCCGCAACCGGGTTTTGCGATCTTCGGCGGTGCGGCAGGAACGGTCATGGTGGACGACACCAACGGCCAGGTCGGCGCCACCGGCATGCAGTTCGTCAGTGACGGTTATCACCTCACGGGTGGCGCGATTGATCTGGTTGGACAAAGCGGCGTTGCGCCCGTACTGCGCGTCAGCAGCGGTGACACCGCCATCATCGACAACGTGTTGGCTGGTACCGATGGCTTGAACAAGACTGACGGCGGCACGCTGGTGCTCGGCGGCGCCAATCTCTATACCGGCACGACCACGCTGAGCGGTGGCTATTTGTCGGTGTCCTCGGATGCGAATCTAGGCGCCAGCACCAACCCGCTGGATTTCGAAGGCGGCACGCTGGAAATCACCGGCACCGGCTTCACGCAGACCGCACGCACGATCATCTGGGGCAATCCAGGGGGCGGCTTCGATATCGACAATGCGGCCAACACGTTCACTGTGACGCAAGCACTTACCGGTAGCGGCGGTTTGCTCAAGAGCGGCGCAGGTACCCTGGTACTCACCGGCACCAATACGTATAGCGGTGGCACCGTCATTGCCGCCGGTATCCTGCAGGGCGATACGGCCAGCCTGCAGGGTGATATCACCAACAACGCCACGCTGGTGTTTGCGCAGGCAGGCAACGGCAGTTTCAGCGGCGCCATTTCCGGCAGCGGCCAATTGATCAAGAACGGCAACGGCACCCTGATACTGAGTGGAACCAATACCTATACCGGCGGTACCACCCTCAATGCCGGCACCCTGCAAGGCGATACCAACAGCCTTCAAGGCACTATCACCGACAACGCGGCGCTGGTGTTCGATCAGGCAGGTAACGGCGCCTATAACGGAGTAATCAGCGGCACGGGGAGTCTGACCAAAACCGGCGCAGGCACATTGATACTTACCGGTGCGAACGTTTATAGCGGCGGTACCACGATCAGCGCCGGCCAATTGCAAGGAAACTCCAGAAGCCTGCAAGGAAATATCATCGACAACGCTGTCCTGATGTTCGATGAAAGTTACCAAGGAACCGCCACCGGCACATACGGCGGGATCATCAGCGGCACCGGCAGCTTGATCGTGACGGGCACCGGTGTGCTGGCGCTCACCGGAACGAATACCTATAGCGGTGGCACCACGATCACCAGCGGCACGCTTGAAGGCAACACAACGAGCATCCAAGGCAATGTCGTTGACAACGGAACGCTGATATTCGACCAGGCCGGCGATGGCGCCTATGACGGCGTCATCAGCGGCAGCGGCAGTCTGGTCAAGACTGGCGCGGGCACCTTGTCGCTCAATGGAGCCAATACCTACAACGGCGGTACCGTCATCGATGCCGGCATATTGCAAGGCGATGCAGCCAGCCTCCACGGCAATATTGTCGACAATGCAACGCTGGTATTTGCGCAGGCAAGCGATGGCAGCTTCAGTGGCCTGATTTCCGGCGGCGGCCAGCTGATCAAGAACGGCAGCGGGACACTGATATTGAGTGGTATCGATGCCTATACCGGAGGCATCACCATCAGTGCCGGTTCACTGCAGCTCACAACCGGTGCCCTGCAAGGCAATATCACCGATAATGCGTCCTTGATATTCAATCAATCGAGCGATAGCACCTATCGCGGAATCATCAGCGGCAGCGGCAGCCTGACCAAGACCGGCGCGGGCATGTTGATACTCGATGCCGCCAATACCTACACCGGCGGCACTACCGTCAGCGGCGGTACGCTCGAAGTGGGCGACAGCGATACCGCCACGGCATCCATCCAGGGTGCCGTGGACGTACAAAACGGCGGCACGCTGCGCGGTCATGGCACCGTCATCGGCGACGTCATCAGCGACGGTCTCCTCTGGCCGGGCGGTTCGGTGGGCACGCTCACCATCCAGGGCAATTACACGCAGAATGCCGACGGCACGCTGCAGTTCGACGTGACGCCGACACAATCTTCGTTGCTGAAAGTCAGCGGTCATGCAAGTCTTGCCGGCACGCTCGACTTGATCTTCGCGCCGGGCACGTATCACACCAGCACATTCCCGCTGGTACAGGCCGGATCGCTCAGCGGCACGTTCAGCACGGTCAACGGTACCGTGCCGGGGGCGGTCAACTCGCAGATCAGCTACAGCTCGACGCAAGCCGATCTGGTATTGACCAGCCGAGCGGAGACGCCGCTCGACAGCACCCTGTTCGGTAACCTGATGCGCAGCGTCAACCTCGCCGGCCAGCAGGACGTGGGATCGATACTGGACGTTGCCTTGACGTCCCGCCGTACGCAATGCGGCGCCGATCATGCACCCAGCATGCAAAACGTCACCAGCTCGTGCGGCAACGGCGCGTGGGCGCAATACACCGGTTCGGCCATGTCGCTCGATGGCTCCAATGGCTCCGACAGCACTGCGTTTGGTTTGTTGGGCGGTGCCGATCATGCTATCGGCGATGTCGTGCATATCGGTCTGCAAGCTGGCGTGGGACGGGTAAACGGCAATGACAGGCTCGGTGGCAACAGCCGCGTCGACAACGTGCATGGCGGCATCTATGCCTATGCCGACGCAGGCCCGTTGGTGTTGTCGGCGGTGGTCGACACCATGCATAGCGATTACCACTTCAACCGCATTACCGGCATCGGCACGGCGACGTCCACGCCACATGGCAACATGCTGTCCGCTGCGTGGCAGGCGGCATGGCCCCTGCAGCTGGCGCAATGGAGGTTCACCCCGAAGGCGGGCGTGCTCTATCAGCGGCAAACGCTGGACGGTTTCCACGAAGCGCTCGACAGCACCCAGCCCGACGCATCGAGTTTCCCGATCGACGGCAAGCGCAGCCGCTACAACAGCCTGCAGCCCTATGCAGTCATGGCGATCGAGCACAGCTTCGTGGCCCAGGGCGTGACCTACGTGCCCGAGGTAAGCCTGGGTTACCGCTACAACACCCACCGCGCAACGATGCCGGTCGTGCAGGTTACCGCCCAGGACGGTACCATGTTCGAACTGCCGGGAACGGCACAGGGGAGGGGCATGGGCATGGCCAGTGCGCGCGTGACGGCTCAAGCCGGTGCATCGTGGAGCCTGTATATGGATTACCAGGGGCTCTTCGGTAGCCGGTTGAATGACAATGCGCTGAGCTTTGGATTCACCAAGCGCTTTTAAAGCACCGGCGGGCAGCGCCGATTTCATCGGTCGTGCCATTGAGTTATTGACGGAATAAACGAAGCTGCATCACATGTGGTGCTTGGCCGCTCATCGACTGCGGTAGCTTTGAAGGATCGGTTTCATATCTCTTAGGGAAAACTATGTTCGATGCGATACGGATCGCGGTAAACGGCGTGGCGAAGACGATGTTGCGGTTGTCCTGCCTGCTCCCTGGCGTGCTGCTTGCAACGCCGACCTGGGCCGCCAATTGCCAACTGGAAAGCTATGGCACCTTGCCGGTGGAAGTGGAAGGCGGCCGCGCCATCACCACGGTAAAGATCAACGGGAGCGACACGCGATTTGCCCTGGATACGGGGGCTTTTTTCAGTTTCATGTCGAATGCGGCCGCCTCGACGTTGGGGCTCAAGCCGCGCGATTTGCCGGTCGGGTTTCGCATGGACGGGATCGGAGGCTCTGCGAGAGTCGGATATGCGCATGTGAAGGAATTCGGCATCCTCGGCACAACCCTCAAGAATGTCGATTTCATCGTCGGCGGTAGTGACGCAGGCTATGCAATGCTGGGCGCCAACCTGCTGGACGCGGACGATCTGGAAATCGATATGGCGCATGGAAAATTCACGCTCTTCCGGGTAGAGGGTTGCGATAAACACGGGCTGGCGTATTGGTCCGAGGGCCGCGATTTCTTCATGGCCGATATCGAATCAGTGGCGAACAAGACCGATCGACGCACCTTCATCAAAGTGACGGTAAACGGCAAGGAGATGAGGGCGCTGCTCGATTCGGGATCCTACGCAACCTTGCTGACCCGCGAGGCCGCCGAACGAGCCGGCATTGACCTCAACGCGCCTGACGTGAAGAAAAGCTTCGCCACCCACGGCGTTGGCTCCAAGCTGATCAAGACATGGATTGCGCCGGTCGATACATTCTCGGTCGGAACGGAAACCGTTCAACACAGCCAGATGCAGGTTATCGATGGAACCATGGGCGACGGCAGAACCGACATGCTGCTAGGCCTGGATTACCTCCTTGCCCATCGCATGTTTATTGCCAACAGCCAGCGTAGGGCCTTTTTCACCTATAACGGCGGACGCGTGTTTGCCTTCGCTACTGCGCCGAGCGATAGCGACAAATCCGGCGCCGACACTGCTGCGAACAAGCATGATGAAGCGCTTACTAGCGCCGCCGATTACGCGCTGCGCGGCGAAGCCGATCTGTCACGCGGCGAACCGAAGGCCGCCATCAACGATCTGAACGAGGCAGTCCGCATGGCGCCCGATCGGGCCGATTACTACGTGGCTCGTGCAAGAGCGCTTTGGACGGACAAGCAGTCCGATGCGGCGCTTACTGACCTCAGCAAATCCTTGACCCTTGACCCGAAGAACCTTGAAGCCTTGCTGCTGCGCGCCAGGCTTCATCTCATGCATAAAGACCGCACGAGTGCAGCGGCCGATGTGGCAGCGGCAAGCGTATTGGCGCCTGCAGGGTCACCGCAGGCACGTTTGATTGCCACCCTGTACATCCAGCTCGATCAACCCGCTGCAGCGTTGCCGCTGCTGGACGATTGGATCCGTCTGCATGTGGATGCCAACGATGCCAAGCTCGGGGATGCCCTCAATGAGCGTTGCTGGGCGCGTGCCTTGAGCAACCAGCTGCTCGATGATGCCTTGCATGATTGCCGCAAGGCGATCAAGCGCGACGGCGAAAATCCAGCCTATCTCGACAGCCTTGGCCTGGTGGAATTGCGGCTTGGACGTTACGCCGATTCGATCAAGGACTACGAGCAAGCCGTCGCGCACCTGCCGCGCTCCGCCTGGTCGCGCTATGGCCTCGGCTTGGCGAAAATTCGTAGCGGCCAGGCCGACGCGGGCAACGCCGACCTGGTTGCCGCGCGTGCGATCGACCCGGGCATCGAAGCGCGAGCCGGCAAGTATGGCTTGACGGCAACGGGGCCGTAAGGCGAGCTTTACAGACGTCGTTACTTCGAGACAGTCATGGATATTCGAACACTTCACGCCAACGATCTTGAGCTCGTTTGCCGGCATCGCGAAGCCATGTTTCGCGATGCGGGCGGGCGCGATGAAGTGTTGATGCCGATGACCGAGTATTTCCGGGAATGGGTCAGGCCGCGACTGCTGGATGGATCCTATTTCGGCTTCGTGATGATGGACGATGGTGCGGCCGTAGCGGGTATCGGGCTGATGCTTATCGATTGGCCGCCGCACCCCGCGCATCCGACGCAGGACAAGCGGGGGTATGTGCTGAACGTCTTTGTCGAACCCGAGTACAGGCATCGCGGACTGGCGCGCGAGCTGATGACGCTGGCGGAAGCGGAGTTTGCCAGGCGTGGGGTTGGCTATGCGATTTTGCATGCTACGGAGAAGGGTAGGCCGCTGTATCAGGGAATGGGCTGGAACGGTACCACTGAGATGGCGAAGGCGTTGAGTGTTTTCTAATACGCACGTGCAATGATGGGGCCACTCAATTGAGCCATCCATGGCCGCTTGCGTTCGGTCTTGCCACAGCTTGCTCCTCAGCAAACCAGGGCAGGAACAGAGTTGGCTTGCATAACGTGCAGCAGGAAGGCGCCCGCTCGTGAGAATTCCGCCGCCGCTCATTGCGGTAACGCTTGTCACTTTGATGGTCGGAGGCTCTCGATTTGTTGAGCCTCTTTGGCCGGCGAATGGGCTTGTTTCGTTCGCAGCGCTGCTGCTGGTCTCGGCAGGCACGGTGATCGACGTCAGTTCGAAACGACTTTTTTCACGTTTGAAAACGACGGTGAATCCGATGACTCCTGGCGCCGCGGCGGCCATGGTAAAAACGGGAGCCTACCGATGGAGCCGCAACCCCATGTACCTGGGGCGCATCATGCAGCTTTTTGCGTTGGCGTTATATCTGGCCAGCTGGATTGGATTTTTCGGCGTACTTCTGTTTGCCGTCTATCTGGATCGGGTGCAAATTCAAGCCGAAGAGCAGGCATTGGCACGGCGTTTTCCAAGGGAATATGCAGACTATATGTCGCGGGTTCGCAGATGGTTATAGTTGTCTGCGGTTAAAAGGGCCGATGAGAATATCCTTGTGCCCGGTAATTTGCACCGCCAAGGCGATTGACACCCCCGCAACCACTAACATCCCCGCGACCACCAGCATCGAAACCAGAAGCACCCACGGCGGCATCGCCACCAGCCCCTTGCACGCAAGTATGAGGAAAACCTATCGCATCGAGCGTTCCCCCTTTGGCCGAACCTCGATGTGCCGGAATGTGTTCCCTCCCCTACGTGTAGTAGGGGAGGGCCAGGGTGGGGTGAAGCAACCTCGCGAGATATTTCAGCAATGCGGCAAGCTCGGGCAACCCCACCCCAGCCCTCCCCTGCGTGCAGGGGAGGGAGTCATCATTCGCGCTGTTGAGATTCGTCGTACTACGGCGCGGCTGTATCAACCGTCTCCCCATGCAACGCGGTAACCTGCATCGATTCCCGCTCA
>CBJMMB010000048.1:0-26353 GCA_966430775.1 uncultured Dyella sp.
GGGTGCCGCGCCTGTTCGTCGCCGTCACCTGCCTGACCGTGGTTGCGGTCATGGCTTCGGGCGGGCCGGTGCTTATGCGTGTCGTACTGGCGTCGGTTTTGGTCGCCGTTTGCAGCCAGGCGATCCGCCGCCTGCAGCTGCCGATCTACGCGGTGGGCTGGGCCAGTCGCAGCGGCTGGACGTTGCGCGGCCTGGATGGCGCGGACGATGCGGCGGCGCTGCTGTCGTTTCGCATTGTGGGTCAGCTGGTGCTGCTGCGCCTGGCCAGCGGGCGCTACGGCAAGCTCACGCTGTGGCTGATGCCGGACAACACCGATGCCGATATCCGGCGGCGCTTGCGCATGCGCTTGGCCGTGGTGGCGGAAGAACCGTAGATTGGGATGCCCCGCCATTGCCCGCCACGCCCACTTCGGGCACTCTGCGCGCGCGGCACGGTCTTATGGATTCCTCAAGGCAAGCCGCCCACGTCCCTGAAGCGAAGCCCCCATGTTCCGACCGCTCGAGCTTTTCATCGGCCTGCGCTACGTCCGCGCCAAGCGGCGCAATCAGTTCATCTCCTTTATCTCCACGGTGTCCATCGTGTGCATCACCATCAGCGTGATGGCGCTGATCACGGTGATGTCGGTGATGAACGGCTTCGACTACCAGCTGCGTTCGCGCATCCTCGGCGCCATTTCGGATGCCACGGTGTCCGGCCTGCCGGGCGAGACGGTGCAGAACTGGCAATACGCCTTGCAACAGGTGAAGGCCAATCCGCATGTGCGTGGCGCGGCTCCGTATGTGGAGATCCAGTCGTTCCTGCAGGCGCAGCGCTCCGGTGGCGCGATGGTGCGCGGAATCGATCCTGCGCAGGAGCCCAACGTTTCGGACATCAATCAGCACATGGTGGCCGGTTCGTTCGATTCGCTGACGCCCGATAGCTGGAACATCGTGCTCGGCAAGGATCTCGCCTTGCAGCTTGGCGTAAATGTCGGCGACAAGGTCACCATGGTGGTACCGGAATTGCGTGCCACGCCGATGGGTGCGGTGCCGCGTATTCGCGGATTCAAGGTCAGCGGCATTTTCGAAATGGGCATGGAGGAATTCGACTCCGGCCTTGGCTTGATCAACATCAGCGACGCCGAGAAGCTGAAGAGCATCGACGGCCCTACCGGCATTCGTTTGAAATTGGATGATCTCTACAACGCCGCCCCTGTTGCACGCGAACTGGCCGATACGCTCGGGCAGATCTACAGCGTCACCACTTGGATGGACAGCCACGCGAACTTCTTCTCAGCGATTTCGATGGAGAAGAAAGTAATGTTCATCATCCTCTCGCTGATCATCCTGGTGGCGGTGATCAACCTGATTTCCATGCTGATGATGCTGGTCACCGACAAGCAGGCGGATATCGCCATCCTGCGCACCTTGGGTTCCACGCCGCGCAGCATCATGGGCATGTTCATGGTGCAGGGCGTGCTGGTGGGGTTTGTCGGTATTGGCTTCGGCGTCGGCCTGGGTTCGCTGCTGTCGTGGCGGTTGCCCGGCATCGTGAAATGGATCGAGCACGTTACCGGCGTCACCTTTCTCTCGCCGGACGTCTATTACATCAGCGAAGTGCCCAGCCGCCTCGATTGGCACGACGTAGTGTCGGTGTCACTGGTGACCCTCCTGTTCTCCTTGCTGGCGACGCTGTACCCCGCGTGGCGCGCCTCGCGTACGCAACCGGCCCAGGCGCTGCGCTATGAGTAATCCGATGACGAATGCTGCCAACCCCGTCGTGCTGCGCGCCAGCCACGTCGCCAAAACCTACGAGGAAGGCGACCTGCGCACCCCGGTGCTGACCAATGTGAGCTTTACGCTCAAGCGCAGCGAAACGCTGGCGATCGTCGGCGCCTCCGGTTCCGGCAAGAGCACGCTGCTGCACATCATCGGCGGCCTGGATACGCTCACCGGCGGCGAAGTGGAGGTGGAAGGCCAAACGCTTTCCAAGCTCTCTGATGCCGAACGCGGCCGCGTGCGCAACCGCTCGCTCGGTTTCATTTACCAGTTCCATCACCTGCTGCCGGAATTCACCGCGCTGGAAAACGTGTGCATGCCCTTGCTTATCCGCGGCGTGGGCATTCCTGAGGCGCAGAAACAGGCGGCGGCCTTGCTTGAACGCGTCGGCCTGGGCAAGCGCCTGGAACACAAGCCTTCCGAACTTTCCGGCGGCGAGCGCCAGCGTTGTGCGGTGGCGCGCGCATTGGTGACGCGCCCTTCCTGCGTGCTGGGCGACGAGCCCACCGGCAATCTCGACGAAGACAACGCCGCCCACGTGTACGAGCTGATGCTGGAATTGAATCGCGAGATCGGCACCAGCTTTATCCTGGTGACGCACGACAGCCGCTTGGCAGCGCGCATGGATCGCACACTCGAACTGCACAACGGCGAGCTGCGCGAAAAAGCGTGATCGTAGGTTGGGTTGAGGCGCAGCCGAAAACCCAACATTGCCATGCATGTCCCGACGTTGGGGTTCGCCCCGGATCAAGTCCGGGGCTCAGCCCAACCTACGTCGAGTTCAAGGCGCCAGTCTGTCACTGCGTTGAGCTAGCCCCTTACAAACCTGCTCATGCACCTGCGCTAGCGTCGCAGGTATGGTGAAGCAGTTGACGCATCCAGGCGCCATAGCGTGCGCGCTGGCACTGTTGATCGGCATATCCGCAGTGCAATGGCTGCCGTCGTTGCCGCCGCGCTGGCTGATGGGAACGATCGCGGCGTGCGCCTTGGCTGTCGCATGGTTTTTCCCGCGCACCCGTTGCCTCGCCATCGTATTGCTCGGCTTCGCCTGGGCCGCATGGCGCGGCAGTGTGGCGATGGAATCGCGCCTGCCTAAAGATTGGGAAGGCCAGGATTTCCAGGTTACCGGCCGCGTCGTCGGATTGGCGCAAACCAGGGCAGATGCAACCAGCGTGCTGTTTCGCATCGAGCAGGCCACGCGCGATGGACAAGCCGTGCCCTGGAGCGGGCTTGCGCGCATCAGTTGGTACGACACGCCGACGGCGGATCCCGAACCCTGCTCGCAATGGCAATTGCGGCTGCGCCTGCGCCGGCCACGCGGCATGGTCAATCCCGGTGGCGCGGACAGCGAACGCAGCGCGCTGGCACGCGATATCGCGGCCGTGGGTTATGTGCGCAGTGGTCCAGGCAACCAACGTTTGAGCGTAAGCACATTCTGTCTGGATCGCTTGCGTGGCTCGCTCGCCGAAGGCATCCAGGCACGTGTGCACGATCCGCACGATGCCGCCTTGCTGCGCGCTTTCACCGTGGGCGATACGCGCGGATTGGATCAGCACGATTGGAATGTCGCGCGCGCAAACGGCATTTCGCATCTGCTCGCCATTTCGGGTTTCCACGTGGGTGTGGCGGCGGTTTTCGGTGCGTGGCTGTGCACGGCGATCTACTGGCTCTGGCCTGCGTTTGCCTTGCGCTGTCCGCACGCACAGGCGCAGGCATTGTTCGCCTTGGCCTCCGCATCCGCGTATGGCGCGCTGGCCGGTCTGGGCATGCCTACGGTGCGCACGATGATCATGATCGCCGCCTTCGCGCTGGCGCGCTGCAGCCGACGCGCGGCCGGTTCCGGGCACGCACTGGCCGTCGCGATGATCGCCATTCTGCTGGTGAATCCCACGGCGGTGCTGGAGGCGGGTTTCTGGTTGTCCTTCGTCGGCGTGGCGTTCCTGATTCTGTGCATGGAAGCGAAAGGACGCGGGGTGCGCGCCTTCCTGCGCGAACTGACGCTGGGGCAATTGGTGATGACGATTGCGCTGCTGCCGCTGACGCTGTGGTTTTTCGGCGAAGCGTCACTGGTCGGGGCGTTGTCCAACCTGGTTGCGGTGCCGTTCGTCAGCTTCGTGATCGTGCCGTGCGCATTGCTCGGCATGTTGCTGTTGATGCTGTGTCCACCGTTGGCGACGCCGGTGCTGCGCGTGGCCGAATGGTTGACGCATGCGCAATGGTGGTTGCTGGAGCAGACCGCGACCTGGCCGGGCGCGCAGTGGTATTTGCCGGCGGTGACGCCGTGGGCGTTGTTGCTGGCCACCTTGGGCGCGATCTGGCTGTTCATGCCGCGCGGCATGCCGATGCGTGCGTTCGGCGCATGCCTGTTTTTGCCTTTGCTGTGGCCGGCGCGGCCTCTGCCGGAGGCCGGTGCGTTCCAGGCGTGGGTGCTGGATGTGGGGCAGGGGCTTTCGGTGGTGGTGCGCACGCATGGGCATGCCCTGGTCTATGACGCGGGCGCGCGCTATCCGTCGCAATTCGATCTGGGCACCGCGGTGGTGATTCCGTCGCTGCATGCGCTTGGCATCGACCGGCTGGACATGCTGATGATCAGCCACGCCGACAACGATCACGCCGGCGGCGCGCTCGCCGTGGCGGCAGCGTTTCCGATGGCGCAGCGCTACTCGGGCGAACCGGCGCGCATGCGTCTGCCGATGGCGCAATGCTTGGTCGGGCAGCAATGGGAATGGGACGGCGTACGCTTTCGCGTGCTGAGCCCCGCCGCCGCGTCGACGAAAACCAAGGCCAACGATCTTTCCTGCGTACTGCTGGTAGAAGGGCGGGCGGGGCGTCTGTTGCTGACGGGCGACATCGCAATGGGTACCGAACCGCAGGTGGCCGCCGCGCTGGAGCCCGGCCCGCGGCCAATCCTGCAGGTGCCGCATCACGGCAGCAAAAGTTCGTCCAGCGCGGAGTTCATTAACGCCGTCCAACCTGAACTCGCGGTGGTTTCTGCCGGCTGGCGCAACCGTTTTGGCCATCCGCGGGCAGAGGTCGTGCAGCGTTATGCCGCGGCGGGCGTAGCGGTGTTGAATACCGCGGTGGACGGCGCCGTTCAGCTTGATTTCCCCGCCACCGCGCCGGCGTACGTGGGCGCGCGATGGCGCTTGTTGCAGCGGCGCTACTGGCGGGAGTGAATTGCCGAAAGCCGCACGGTACGCCCTGCGGGCCTTCTGGGCGCCATGCTGCCTGTGCGGAATTACTCAGAGCATCCCTAAGGAGACTGTTATGATGGCCGCTTCCGCAGACGGCCAGGGCCGGGAGTTCGTTGTGGGTGATTTGGGTCAGATTCTGATGGCAGGCGGCTGGGCCATGGCGCCCATCCTGATCTGCTCGGCGGTGGCGTTGGCGATCGTGCTGGAGCGGTGGTGGACCTTGCGGCGCAATTCGGTGCTGCCGCCGGGGTTGTCGCAGGAAGTGCGCGAATGGGCGCGCTCCGATCAGCTCGATCCGGCGCATCTGGAAAAGCTCGCTACCGGCTCGCCGCTGGGCGAACTGCTGGCCGCCGCCTTGGCCGTGCGCCAGCACTCGCGCGAGCTGATCAAGGAACGCATCGAGGACACCGGCCGCCACGTCGTGCATCGCATGGAGCGCTACCTCAACACGCTCGGCACCATCGCGCTGATCGGCCCGCTGCTGGGCCTGTTCGGCACCGTGATCGGCCTGATCCGCATGTTCATGCAGGTGATGGTCGGCGGCATGGCCGATCCCACCAAGATGGCCGGTGGCATCGGCGAGGCGCTGATCTGCACCGCGGCCGGCCTTACGGTGGCGATTCCGGCGTACGTGCTGCATCGCTATTTCCGTTCCAAGGTGGCCGGCTACGTGGTGGAGATGGAAAAGCAGGCCACGCTGCTGCTGGACGATCTGACGCTTTCCACGCAACCGGCCGCGCCACGTACGCGCCGCGCGCCGCTGTCCGGCGACAAGGCCTCGGTCTAAGCCATGCGTATCGGTAGCGACCGTCGCAACGACGATTTCGAGATCAACGTGGTCTCGCTGATCGACGTGCTGCTGACCTTGTTGATGTTCTTCGTGCTCACCACCACCTTCGTGCAGCACTCGCGCCTGAAAGTGAACCTGCCGCAAGCCAGCGCGGAAGATCGCGACATGCAGCCACCGGCGATCACCGTGATGGTGGATCGCGACGGCCACTTCTACGTCGGCAGCGACGAAGTCGCCGGCAGCAGCGTGGATGCGGTGAAACAGGCCATCGCGCACGTGGCCGGCGACGACCGCAACCAGACCGTCACCATCCGCGCCGATGCCATGACGGCGCACCAGAACGTGGTGACGGCGATGGACGCGCTGGGCCAGCTGGGCTTTACTCATCTTTCCATCGCCACGACGCCCTCGCAGGCGGAAACGGGCAAATGAGCGAAGGCAAAAAGAAGGTTGCGCTGTGGGACGCGGAAAGCCGGCGCACGTACAAACGCCTGCTCGGCTATTCGGGCCGCTACTGGCCGGTGATCCTGGTATCGGTCATTGGCTTTGCGGTGGATGGCGGGGCCCTGGCCTTTTTCACCAGCAAGCTGCAGCCGATCATGGACAAGCTGCTGCAACAGAAAGACCCGTATCTCATTCGCTGGATGCCGATCTGGATCATCGGCATCTTCCTGGTACGTGGCGTGGCCATCCTGGTCAGTAACTATGGCATGGGCTACATCTCGCGCCACGTGGTGCAGCGCATGCAACGTGACGTGTTTGCGGCCTATCTGCGCTTGCCTGCTGCTTTTTTTGGCAAAGAGCATTCAGGCCATCAGATCTCGCGCATCACTTACACCAGTGAACAAATCGCCGGCGCGGCGACAGATGCGCTGAAGGTATCGGTGACTGAGAGCATCACCGTGCTCGGCATGTTCATCGTGATGCTCTACAAGAGTCTGTATCTCACCACAGCGTTGTTGATCCTGGTGCCCGCCATCATCCTGATCGCTTCGGCGGTAAGTCGTCGGTATCGCGTCGTGAGCCGGCGTATCCAGGGCATGATGGGATCGGTCACCGGCACCGTGGATGAAACCGTGCGGGCGCATCGCGAAGTGCGCATTTACGGGGGGCAGGAGCAAGCGGACGCGCGCTTCAAGCAGGTTTCCGATCGCGCCCGTTATCTCAATCTCAAGATTGTGGCGACTAGTGCGCTTTCAGGCTCGTCCATCCAGACGGTGGCTTCGCTGGCGCTGGCGGGCATGGTGTTCCTGGCTTCGCGTCCCTCGCAGATCGATCACATCTCGCCGGGTGTGTTCATCGCGGTGCTCACGGCCATGGGCGGCATGCTTTCGTCGCTCAAGCGATTGACCAACGTGCAATCCACCCTGCAGACCGGCATTGCGGCCGCGGAGAATCTGTTCGCGGTACTGGACCTGCCGCCGGAAGTGGATCATGGCAGCAAGGTTCTGCAACGTACCAACGGCGATCTTCGTTTCGAAGACGTACGCCTGGTTTATTCCAATGGCGAATTCGAAGCGCTCGCCGGTGTGAGCCTGCACTGCATGCCCGGTACGGTCACTGCGTTGGTGGGCCGTTCCGGCAGCGGCAAGAGCAGCCTGGTCAGCCTGCTGCCGCGTTTCAATGCGCCAACGAGCGGACGCATCCTGCTCGATGGTGAGAACTACGAGAACTACACGCTGTCCTCGCTACGCAAGCAGATCGCCTGGGTGGGGCAAAGCGTCGTGCTGTTCGATGGTACGGTCGCCGAGAACATCGCTTATGGCGAGTTGGCCGGCGCCAGCGAACAGGACATCATCGCCGCCGCCGAAGCGGCCAATGCGATGGAGTTCATCCAGCGCCTGCCGCAAGGCATCCACAGTCCCATCGGCGAGGGCGGCAGCATGCTTTCCGGCGGCCAGCGCCAGCGCATCGCGATCGCCCGCGCGATTCTCAAGAACGCGCCGATCCTGGTGCTGGATGAAGCGACCAGTGCGCTGGATACCGAATCCGAACGCCTGATCCAGCAGGCGCTGCAGCGCCTGATGCGCGATCGCACCACGCTGGTGATCGCCCATCGCCTGTCCACCATCGAACACGCCGACCAGATCGCGGTAATGGATCAGGGTCGCATCATCGAACGCGGCACGCATGCCGAGCTGATGGCGCTGGGCGGTCATTACGCAGCGCTACATCGCATGCAGTTCAACGAACGTCCCACCGTGATTGCCGCCGACTGACGATGCGCCTGGCTGACACGCTCCAGGCAGGTTGGTACGAGGGAAAACCACTGCCGTGGTGGTGTTATCCGCTGTCGAAACTTTACGGCGTTGTGGTGGCGGTACGCCGCACGCTGTATCGGCTCGGCTGGCTGCGCACGGTGCGGCTGGCGTGTCCGGTGATCGTGGTCGGCAATCTCACCGCAGGCGGCACGGGGAAAACGCCGCTCACCTTGGCGTTGGCAGACACACTGCGCGCGCATGGTTATCGTCCCGGCGTGGTAAGTCGCGGCTACGGCGGAACCAGCCGCGAACCGATGCTGCTCGGCGAATCGCCCGATCCCGTCGAAGCCGGCGACGAACCTTGCGTGATACGCGCCAGCGGTGTGCCGGTGGCGATTGGCCAGGATCGCCCCGCCGCGGCGCAGTTGCTGCTCGATGCCGGGTGCGACGTGGTGATCGCCGACGACGGCCTGCAGCACTATCGCCTGGCGCGCGATATCGAGATCTGCGTGATCGACGGCGCACGGCGTTTCGGCAACGCGCGCCTGTTGCCGGCCGGACCGTTGCGCGAACCCATGCACCGCCTGGCGCAGGTGGATTTTCGTATCTGCAACGGCGGCGATGCACGTGACGGCGAAGTGCCCATGCGCCTGCATGGCGGTTCGGTGCGTGCGCTGGTGGATGAGCGCGAACTGCCCATCGCCCATTTTGCCGGCCGGCGCGTGCATGCGGTGGCGGCCATCGGCCATCCGCAGCGCTTCTTTGCGAGCCTGGCCGAACAGGGGCTGGAAGTGATTCCGCATCCGTTCCCGGACCACCATGCCTTCATGCCGGCCGACCTTACGTTTCGCGACGAGCTGCCCGTGCTGATGACCGAAAAGGATGCGGTGAAATGCTGGGCATTCGCCCAACCGCATTGGTGGAGCGTGCCGGTCAAGGCCGAGTTGCCGGCGAGTTTCCAGCAGGCGTTGCTCGCGCGGCTTGCGGCGAAAGCACGGCCGTAGGCGATGGCGTTATCATAGGCGCCATTTCCCGGCGCACGCCGGCCTTTTCTGCGCGAGGTTTTGCATGAGCCTGATCCAGGTACCGGTTTCCTTCGGCGAACTGATCGACAAGATCACCATCCTGGAGATCAAGGCGCGCCAGATTTCCGATCCGGCCAAGCTGGTCAACGTGCACAACGAGCTCAACCTGCTCAACGCCACCTGGGCCAACGACCACGCCTCGCAAACCGACATCAGCAAGGAACGCGCGCATCTGCTCGCCGTGAACGAGGCGCTGTGGGATATCGAAGACCGCATCCGCCTGAAAGAAAAAGCTCAGGCATTCGACGCGGAGTTCATCGAACTGGCCCGCTCGGTGTATTTCAAGAACGACGAGCGCGCAGCGGTGAAGCGCGAGATCAATTTGAAGCTCGGTTCGCAGTTGGTGGAAGAGAAGTCGTATCAGGATTATCGGGCGAAGTAACTCTTCGCCGCGACTTCCAACGTAGGTTGGGTTAGCGCAGCGTAACCCAACGATGCCGCGTCGAATATGCTAGGTGAAACATCACAGGGGAGTTCACCGTATGCGCCGATGGAAGGGTTTGCTGGGACTGCTGTTCGTGGTTTCACCCTTGCTGGCGCAGGACGTTCCTCCTGCATTGCGCGATTGGCAGGGCTGGGTCCTGCACGATGTTCCCGAGCACGACTGCCCCTTTCTGGCCACCAGCAGTCCGGATGCCGACAGTTACCAGTGCATCTGGCCGGGCCGCCTGAGCATCGACGCGGCCAAGAACGGCGGCCGTTTCAAGCTCGATGTGCGCGTGGACGCTGCGAGCTGGGTGAGCCTTCCGGGTGATGAGCACAGCTGGCCACAGCAGGTAACGGTGAACAACAAACCGTGGCCGGTGCTGGATCGCGATGGGCAGCCGGCGCTGCGACTGGATGCAGGCGAATATGCCATCCAGGGAAACCTGCCGTGGGAGGCGCGTCCCGCACGTCTGCGCGTACCGCTGTCGATCGGCCTGGTTTCGTTGAACGTGGACGGCGGCGCGGTCGATCGCATCGAGCGCAACGGCGATCAACTCACGCTTGGCGAAGCCGCGGCAGCGCAGCGCCAGGCGGATGCGCTTTCGGTGCGTGTCTATCGTCATCTGACCGATGGCGTGCCTGCGTTGCTGGACACGCAATTGCAACTGAACGTAACGGGCAGCGCGCGCGAACAAGTACTGGGGCCCGCGTTACCGAAGGGCTTCATCGCCACTTCGCTGGAAAGCGACCTGCCCGCGCAGTGGGAAAACGACGGCCGGCTGCGCCTGCAATTGCGGCCGGGTCAGTGGACCGTGCATTTGTCCGCCCGCGCGGTCGATACCTTGCACGCGGTGAACATCACTTCGCCAGCTGAGCCATGGCCAAAGCAGGAAGTGTGGAGCTACAGCGACGATCCGGGATTACGCAGCACGCGTGTCGAAGGCCGAGCCACCGATGCCGCGCAAGCGGGCGTGCCGGCGGATTGGCGTGAGCTGCCGGCCTACGCGCTCGATCAAGGCAGCGGCCTGGTGATCGAGCAGGGTGCGCGTGGTGGCGAAGGCGGAGCGGGCGACCAGATCCATCTTCAGCGCGAGATATGGCTCGATTTCGATGGCCGCGGTTTCAACATCAGTGACCATCTCACCGGGACGTTGCAGCGCGCACAACGCCTGGATGTCGGCGCGCCATGGCAACTGCTGCAGGCGTCGTCGCATGGACGCAACCCTTTGCTAGTGACCGACGCCGGACAGGGACGGACGGGCGTCGAATTGCGTGATGCGAATCTGGATTTGCAGGCAGGTTTGCGCGTGGCCGACCGCGGCAGCTCGCTGACCAGCACGGGATGGCTCGTTCCTCTGGAAAACATCGACGCCGTGTTGCATCTGCCGTATGGCTACCGCTTGATCGGCGCTAGCGGTGTGGATCGTTCGCCCGATTCATGGATAGGCAAATGGAGCCTGCTGGATCTGTTCGTCGTTGCGCTGATCGCCTTGTTGGCGGGGCGATTGCTGGGTTGGCCCTGGGCTGCGCTTGCGGCGCTTTTCCTGGTTCTTTCACAGCACGAAGCGGGCGCGCCGCGTTGGACGCTCGGTTTGGCGCTGGCATTGGCGTTGTTGATGCGTGCCTTGCCGGCCGGACGGTTGCGCTGGAGCGCGCAGGTTGCCAGTACGCTGGCGCTTGCCTTGGCTGTGCTGTGGACATTGCCATTTGCAAAGATGCAACTGGAATACGCACTGCATCCGCAGTTGGAAGGCAACGGCGGCTACATGACGTTGGAGCAGCGCATGCAAGCGGCCGAGTATGGCGGAGTCGCTCAGAAGGCGAAAAAGCAGCAACCCGCGCCCGAACTGGCCGAAATGAGCGCGGCGCCGGCGCCCGCGCCACCCGCTCCTCCGGCGGGAATCGATTCGGTGTCCGAACCTCGTCTCAATGTCAAAGTGGTTGGAGGATACTCGCCGGGCATCTCCGCCATGTACCAGATGGACAGCCATAGCATCATTCAGGCAGGTACCGGCGTGCCCGGTTGGGATGTCGGCAACAACTATCAATTGGGGTGGTCCGGACCGGTCGCGCCTGAGCAACGCGTGCGGCTGGTGATTGCGCCCGCATGGCTTGTGCGACTGCTGCGCGTGGCGATGCTGGGCTTGCTGCTGATGCTGCTGGGACGCTTCGCGCGCAACTTCATCAAGCCATCCGATACGTCGTGGCGCATTCCGCGCGTGAGCGCTACGGCGGCAGCATGCCTGCTGTTGGCGGCCCTGCCGCATGCCGCCCATGCCCAGGCGATGCCCAGCCCGGATCTGTTGCAGCAATTGCACAGCCGTTTGCTGGAAGCACCCAAATGCGCACCCGATTGCGCGGTGATCGCCGCGGCCACCATGCAGGCGAAAGATGAGCAAATCACCTTGCAACTGGAAGCGCATGTCGGCGCAGCGGTTGCATTGCCGTTGCCGCAGGTCGGCGCGGGCTTGCAGCTTATCGGCGTAACGGTGGATGGCCACGGCAATGCTGCGCTCGGCAAGCGCGACGCGCAGATACTGGCCAGGCTGGAGCCCGGCGTGCACCGCATCGAGTTGAGCTATCGTGCCCAACCTACCGACAACATCACGCTGAACTTTACCTTGCGCCCGCAATGGATGACGTTCAACGGACAAGGCTGGTCACTCGATGGCATCGATGGCGGACGCCTGCTTGGCGACAGCATCACCCTCAACCGCATTCGCGCGGCCGCTGACGGCAAGCAGGCATCGCTTCCTCAACAGGCATTTCCACCCTACGTGCGCATCACGCGCGATATCGTGCTGGGCGTGGATTGGACGGTGGTCAACACGGTGGAGCGTGTGGCGCCCAGCGAAGGTGGCTTCAGCCTTCAATTACCCTTGCTGCCTGGCGAACATCCCTTGGGCGATGGGGTGCGAGTGAGCGATGGGCGCATCGGCGTCACCTTCAATGCCGGTGAGAACGTGGTCACGTGGACCAGTCGGCTCGATCGCGTGGATCATTTGAAGATCGCGGCGCCACCGCTTGGCGAGCATGCCGAGGTTTGGGAAGTGCACGCTGCGCCGTTCTGGAACGTCCAGGCCGATGGCGTGCCAGTCAGCGACAGCAGTGATGGCCTTCGCTTCCAGCCGCTACCGAACGAAACGCTGCAGTTGAGTGTGAGCCGGCCCAAGGCCATCGACGGTGACAGCCTCGCGTTCGACAGTGTGAATGCAAGCAGCAGCGTGGGTGACCGCGCGGCCGAGACGGAACTGACCCTGCTTGCGCGCAGCACGCGCGGCGGTGAGCATGCCATCGTATTGCCGGCCGGTACCGAATTGCTTGGCGCCACGCGCGACGATGGGCCGCTCAGTCTTGCCGTGAAGGATGGCAAGCTCAGTCTGCCGCTGTTGCCCGGTAAACATCACTACACGTTGCGTTTGCGCGAACCGCACGGTATCGGCATGCATGTCGTCACGCCTGCATTCGCCCTTGGTGCGCCATCGGCGAATATCGGGCTGAACCTGAGGCTGCCGGAAGATCGCTGGGTGTTGTGGACATGGGGGCCGCGCGTGGGGCCGGCGGTACTGTACTGGTCGCAGCTGATCGTGTTGCTGGTGGCGGCATGGTTGCTGGCGCGTTATGCGCCGACGCCGTTGCGGTTCTACCAGTGGCTGCTGCTGGGCCTGGGCTTTTCGGCATTCGCCTGGAGCGCTTATGCATTCGTGGTGATCTGGCTGATCTTGCTGGGCCTGCGCGCGCGGCATGGTGCGACGGTAATCAAGCTCGGAGATGCACGTTTCAATCTGGTGCAGGCGCTGCTTGCGGCCGTTACTGTGCTGGCCTTGGCGATGCTGGTATCGGCCGTACCGAAAGGCCTGCTGGGTTTGCCGGATATGCACGTTGCCGGCAACGGTTCCACGGCGTGGGATTTGAATTGGTTCGCCGATCAAACCAAGGACGTGCTGCCGCAGGCCGGCGTGTTTACCGTGTCGCTGTGGTTCTACAAGATCGCCATGCTCGCGTGGGCCTTGTGGCTGGCCAATGCGCTGATCGGATGGTTGCGCTGGGGTTTCGATGCGTGGACCAAGGGCGGTTATTGGAAGAGGCGTGAGCGCAAAGCCGCCACGCCGCCGCAGTTGCCGGATGTGCCGGAAACGACTCAATAAAAAAATGAGGTGTTGTAGGGTTGGGTTGTAACCCAACATCGTGGTCTGACAGACATCGCGATGTTGGGTTAATAACCCAACCTACAACGAAGCTGCGGCAGCCTCGAAGCGTTCGATGACGTCGTCGACTTCGATCAGATCCATCACACCCGGCTTTTCGATCTTCGTGCCCCATGGAATCTCGCTTGCCGGCTTGTCGAAATAGCGGCGCGAGGCAGCGTCGTATTTGTCGACGCACCAGCGGCGGTCGGAATAGGGGCCGGAGCGGGCGGGGTTGCTGGCGGCGTGCAGGCCGAGCACTTTCAGGCCCACGGTATTGGCCATGTGCATCGGTCCCGAGTCGGGTGTGAGCAGCAATTGCGCGCGGCAGAACATCGCCATCAGTTTCTTCAGCGTGTCTTTGCCGGTGAGGTCGAGCGGAGCGTGTTTGCAGAGCGCAAAGATCGCATCGGCCATGCTGCGTTCGGCCGGCGAAGGGCCGCCGATCAGCACCACGCGCCAGCCGCATGCGGTGGCGTGATCCATCACCGCGGCGTAGCGTTCCGCGCGCCAGTTGCGCAAGGCATGGCTCGAGGTGGGGCTGACCAGCAGCACGGGACGGTCGTTCGGCCATTGTTCGGCTGCCCATGCATGGGCTTCGTCGGGAATCGGAATATCCCAGCGCACCTCGGTCTGTTTCAGGCCGAGCGGCTCGCAGAAGCTGCCGATCGCCTGCAGCACGTGTTCGCCGCTGCGGGCCGGGATGCGTTCGTTGATCACCAGGCCATGCAGATCCTTGGAACGCGCCGGGTCGTAACCGATGCGGCGCTCGGCCTTGATGCCCAGGCTCAGCAGGTTCGAGCGCAAGGCCACCTGCATCTGCAATAGCGCGTCGAAACGCCGCCCACGCAGCGCGGCGTGCACCTCGCGCATGCCGGCCCAGCCGGCGCCTTTGTCGAAGGTGACGAATTCCACCCCGGGCAGGTCGCCGACCAGCTTGTGTTCCAGCTTGCCGACGATCCAGGTCAGCGCCGTCTGCGGCCAGGCGCGCTGCAGCGTGTGGATCAGAGGCACTACGTGGGTGACATCGCCAATGGCCGAGGTGCGCAGCAGGCAGATGGAAGCGGGATGGGACATGTAGAATCGCCGGGCAATGAGAGACCGAGCCGCAGCACCGATGCACGAGCAACTGCGCCAAGACGCCAAGGGTGCGATTCTGTTCGACGCCACCGTGTCGCCACAAGTCGACGGCGCCTGGTTCGACGTCGAGCATTGGCGGCAGCAGGGGGCGCTCAGCACGCAATCCGGTGGGCGCGGTGGGGTGGCGGTGATCCGCACGCCCGCCGGCGAATGCGTGCTGCGGCACTACCGCCGCGGCGGCATGGTAGCGGCGCTGATGGGCGATCGATACCTGTGGACCGGGGCGGATCGCACGCGCAGCTTTCGCGAATTCCACTTGTTGCAGGCCATGGCCCGGTTGCATCTGCCGGTGCCGCAGGTGGTGGCTGCATGCTATCGCCGCAGCGGGCTTTATTACCGGGCGGATCTCATCATGCAGCGTCTGCTGGAAACGCAGACGTTGGCGCAATGCGTAGTGCAAAACCGTCTGGATGCGGAAATGGCCGGCGAGGTAGGCGCACTGGTGGCACGGTTTCATCGTGCCGGCGTATGGCATGCCGACCTCAACGCGCACAATGTGCTGGTTGCGCCATCGGGGCTTTATCTGGTGGATTTCGATCGCGGCCGCATGCGTGCGCCGGCGTCGAGCTGGCGCATGGCCAACCTGCAGCGGCTGCGCCGGTCGCTGTTCAAGATAGGCGCGGCGGCGCAGGGCGAGCCGGTGTTCGATCAAACGATCTGGACACCGCTGATGCACGGTTACGAGCGGACACTGAACGCATGAATTGGCATCTGCATTTTCTCGGCACCGGCGCCGCGCACGCGGTGGAATTGGGTTCGTCGTCCGCGGTACTGGAGCGCGACGGCACGCCGATGCTGTTGATCGATTGCGGCCCGGACACCTTGGATCGCTACTACGCTGCGTACGGCGAGCCGCCGCGCAATATCTACATCACGCACACGCACATGGATCACGTCGGTGGGCTGGAACGCCTGTTCACCCGCGTGTGGTTCAATGAAGCCCGGCGCGGAAAAACCCGCGTGTTCGCGCATGCGGCGCTGGTGCCATGGTTGCAGACGCGGGTGGCCGACTACCCCGGCGTGCTGGCCGAAGGCGGCGTGAATTATTGGGAGGCATTCCGGCTGGTGCCGTGTTCGCGCGGTTTCTGGTTGGATGGCTGGTGGTTCGATGTGTTCGCGACGCGGCATCATCGTCCGGGCACGTCATTCGGTGTGGCACTGCAAGGCAGCTTCGCGTTCACCGGCGACACGCGGCCGATTCCTGAAGTATTGGCGCAGTACGTGGGCGGGCAGGAATGGATCGCGCACGATTGCGGCTTGGTGGGGAATCCTTCGCACACGGGTATCGACGATATCGAGCGTGAGTACGAAGAAGGGCTGCGCGCCCGATTGGTGCTGTATCACTACGGCAGCAAGGCGGATGGCGAGGCGCTGGCGGCGCGCGGGTATCGCATTGCGCGCGCGGGCGAGCGCGTAGAGTTGGCGGCGCCGTTGCCGCCGGGGCCGAACGCCGGGTAGGTTGGGGGCGCAAACCCCAACGTCGCCATGCCGGAGCGTTCCGGGTGTTGGGGTTTGCACCCCAACCTACGCCAGTCCTGGGAGTCAGGCGGCCCCATGCATCTTGTCTGCAATCCGGCCAGCGGCTATTCTTCCGCTTCTTTGCTGGCCATCCACTAGCAAAGTGGTTGTAGCGTGCGGAGAGATGTCCGAGTGGTTGAAGGAGCACGCCTGGAAAGTGTGTATACGGCTTATCCCCGTATCGAGGGTTCGAATCCCTCTCTCTCCGCCAGTTTTTATTGAAACTGGCCATTGAATCGCCAGTTTCAGGGCTTCGACGCCCACCCTATGGTGGCCCCGTCGGTCCCCCCGCGACGATAGTTCGCAAACCCCGCCAGGTCCGGAAGGAAGCAACGGTAGCGGATGATTCGGGTGCCGGGGTGTGGCTGGCGGGGCCGCCGCCTTTTGAGCGTTTCGGTGGCGTTGCATGACTTGCCACGGTGGACTTGGCACAATCGGTCTTTAGGCCCACATAGCGTTAGGGATGCTCTGATCAATTCTGCGTAGGTGGCATGATGTCCAGAAGGCTCGCAGGCTGTGTTGCGCGGCGCAGGAAAGACTGGCCGTCTTTTCAAGTTGCGCGGCACAGCCTGCGAGCCTTCTGGACATCACCCGTCGTTATAATGGATTCGTTGGGGCCGGCTCTGTCCGTCCGCATGCCTTCGGTCCATCGTTTCGACAGACAGCCAGTCTGCCTTCGCCGATGGTCCTGTGGCCTGCGAACGGACAGAGCCGGTGACACCCACGCAGAATTGATCAGAGCATCCCCTGCATGTCCTATCAGGTACTCGCGCGCAAATGGCGCCCCCGCAAGTTCGCCGAACTCGTCGGTCAGGAGCATGTCGTACGTGCCCTCACCAACGCGCTCGACAGCGGGCGCATGCATCATGCCTATCTCTTCACCGGTACGCGCGGCGTCGGCAAGACCACCATCGCGCGCATCTTCGCCAAGTCGCTGAATTGCGAGCGTGGCGAATCGGCCGATCCCTGCGGTGAATGCGCGGTGTGCACGGCGGTCGACGCCGGCCGCTTCGTGGACCTCCTGGAAATCGATGCGGCCAGCAACACCGGCGTGGACGACGTGCGCGAGGTGATCGAGAACGCGCAGTACGCGCCGGCGCGCGGGCGCTTCAAGGTCTACCTGGTGGACGAAGTGCACATGCTCTCCAAGCCGGCCTTCAACGCCTTGCTGAAGACCCTGGAAGAGCCGCCGCCGCACGTGAAGTTCCTGCTCGCCACCACCGATCCGCAGAAGCTGCCGGTGACGGTGCTGTCGCGTTGCCTGCGCTTCAACCTGAAGCGCCTGCTGCCGGATCAGATCGCCGGGCAGATGCGTCATATCCTCGGCGCCGAACACATCGAATATGAAGACCCGGCCATCGTCGAGCTCGCGCGCGCGGCCGACGGTTCGCTGCGCGATGGCCTGTCGCTGCTGGACCAGGCGATCGCCTACGGCGGCGGTTCGCTCAAGGCGGACGAGGTGCGCGCCATGCTGGGCAGCGTCGAGCGCGGTCAGGTGCTTGGCCTGCTGGACGCATTGGCGGCGGGGGACGGACAGACCTTGATGGCCGAATGCGCGCGCATCGCCTCGTACTCGCCGGATTTCGGCAGCGTGCTGGATGATCTCGCCGCGGCGCTGCATCGCATCCAACTGGTGCAACTGGTGCCCGGTTATCGCCCGGATCCGAACGAAGGCGACGCCCCGGCGCTCGCCGGCCTGGCCGAGCGCATGGCACCCGAAGACGTGCAGCTCTACTACCAGATCGCCACCAGCGGCCGACGCGACCTGGCGCTGGCACCCGATACGCGCACCGGCTTCGAAATGGCCTTGCTGCGCATGCTGGCGTTTCGCCCCGGCGACGATGCAGCGCCGGCAGCGCCCGGCGGTGGGCAGCGTGCCGCACCGCCGCGTCCGGCCGCTGCTTCACCTGTTCCGGCCGCCGCACCGGCACCGGCTGCGCGGCCTGCGCCCGCTCCGTATGCCGCTCCTCCAACTGCTACGGTTGCGCCACCGGCTCCACGCATGACCACGCCCGGTGGCCTGCCCGATTGGGAAGCGCTGATCCAACGCGCCGAACTGCGCGGCCCGCTGGGCCAGCTGGCGCAGAACTCCGCCTTGCGCGGGCGGGAAGGGCAGACGCTGGTGCTGGCGCTGCAGCCCACCCACATGCACCTGGCGGTGGAGCCGATCGTCAGCCAGATCGCCGATCGCCTGAGCGAAGCGCTGGGCGAGCCGATCCGCCTGCGTTTCGTCGAGGACAGCCACGGCGCTGCGCATACGCCGGCGGCGCGCGCGGCCGAGGCGCGCAGTGCGGCGCAGTCGGCGGCTGAGGCATCGATCGAAGGCGATCCGCTGGTGCAGGCGCTGAAGCGCGAATTCGGCGCACGCGTGGTGCCGCAATCCATCAAACCCATCAATTCCTGATTTTTCGGAGTACATGTCATGAGAGGACAACTTGGCCAGCTGATGCAGCAGGCGCAGCGCATGCAGGAAGACATGAAGCGCGCGCAGGAAGAAATCGCCAAGCTGGAAGTGACCGGCAGCGCCGGTGGCGGCCTGGTTAGCGTGCTGATGACGGGCGCGCATGAAGTGCGCCGCGTGCAGATCGATCGCAAGCTGTTCGCCGACGATCCGGAAATGGCCGAAGACCTGGTCGCCGCCGCGATCAACGATGCGGTGAACAAAGTGGCCGAAGCGAGCAAGAACAAGCTGGGCGGCCTCACCGCCGGCATGAACCTGCCGCCCGGGTTCAAGATGCCGTTCTGACCGTGCACTCCCTCTTCCTATTGGGGCAGGGGGAGTAAAAGCCCATGAGCAGCTCGCCTCTTCTCAACGAACTTATCGAAGCGCTGCGCTGCCTGCCCGGCGTCGGCGGCAAGAGCGCGCAGCGCATGGCGTTCCATCTGCTGGAACGCGAGCGCGAACGCGGCATGAAACTCGCCGCGATCATGCAGCAGGCGATGCAGAAGATCGGCCATTGCACGCGCTGCCGCAATTTCAGCGAAACGCCGGTGTGCGCGATTTGCGCCAGCAGCAGCCGCGACCGACACGTGCTGTGCGTGGTGGAATCGCCGACCGACCTGGCCGCGATCGAGCAGGCCACCGGTTATCGCGGCCAGTACTTCGTGCTGATGGGGCGGCTGTCACCGCTGGATGGATTGGGTCCGGAAGAACTGGGCCTGGGCTTGCTCAGCGAACGCCTGGCCGAAGGCGAAGTGGAAGAGCTGATCCTGGCCACCAACCCCACGGTGGAAGGCGAAGCCACCGCGCACTACCTGGCCCAGCTCGCGCGCGCCGCCGGCATTCGTCCCACGCGGCTGGCGCACGGCGTGCCGCTCGGCGGCGAATTGGAATACGTGGATCGCGGCACGCTGGCGCATGCCTTCGGCAGCCGGCAATCCGTGGATTGAATGGCTTACATTACTGACGGAGCAGCACGCATGGCTGACACCATCTTCGGCAAGATCGTCCGGCGCGAGATTCCCGCCGACATCGTCTATGAAGACGATGACGTACTGGCGTTCAAGGATCTCAATCCGCAGGCGCCGGTGCATGTGCTGTTCGTACCCAAGCGCGCGCTTGCCACCTTGAACGATGCCACGCCTGCCGATGCGGAATTGATCGGCAAGCTGGTGCTCGCCGCCGCTGCGTACGCCAAGCGCGAGGGCCTGGACAAGGATGGCTACCGCACCGTCATCAACTGTAATGAGCACGGTGGCCAGACCGTGTTCCATCTGCACGTGCATCTGCTGGCCGGCCGGCGCATGCACTGGCCGCCGGGTTGAATCACCGCACGCGCATATAAAAAAACGCCGGCCCAAGGCCGGCGTTTTTCGTTGAGCGATCGATCAGCGGTGACGTACCACGATCACCCGCGGCGGCGGCGCATACCAACCGCCCCAATACGGGCCCCAGCCGCCCCAACCCCAACCCGGACCCCAGTACGGGCCCCAGAACGGGTCGTACCAGCCCGGGCCGTACGGGTAGCCCACTACGATCGGGCGCTTCGGCCACAGGTACACCACGTTGGCTTCCACGCGCGGATAGGCGTAGTCGTAATCGCCGACCTTGCGTTTCACGACGCCTTGCACGGCGCCGGTGACGGTGATTTCGCGGCCGGGCTTGAACACTTCCGGATCGTAGAAGCCGTCGCGGCAGGCGACGAAGCGGCCCTGCGTGTTGGCGTTGCTGTTGTCGCCGATCGGGCGAGCCTGGCTATCCAGCGGGCGGGCCATCACGTAGAAGCAGGTGGACTGCTGGCCCGGCTCGGTGCTGATGATGTCGCCACCCCAGCGCACCTGCGTGCCGTCGGCAGTGCTGCCTTGCTGCACGCTGGAGGTGGTGATCGGGGCGAAGTTGCCCTGCAGCGGCTGCGGCACCGTGGCGCACGCGGCCAACAGGGTGGAGAGTGCTGCGAGGCTGAGAATTCGATACAGGGGAGACATGACGTGTTTCTCCATCTTGGGCGGATGCATGCTACATCGTTGCGCTGGGCTTAGACCACGCGGCGCGGTTGGAAATTCCGTACCGCCTGCCTGAAGCTGCGCAGGGATTCAGTGGTGGGTTCGACAGTGGCGTAGCGCAGCTCGATATAGCACCTCATCAAATGGTCCAGTTCCGCACGTTGGCCGGGCAGTGCGCGGGCGGCGCGGCGAAGGTAATGCTGCGGCCCTTCGCTGCGGCGGCGCACGACCCCCGCGTGGGCAAGCTTGCGTTCCAGGGAGCGCATGGCCGCGAGGGCCGGATCACTTTCCGGTCGACGCCACAACGCCCAGCACAAACCGGCGGCGCCGAACACCGCCACGCTGGCCGTCAGCAGCTTCATCAGCATGCCGGTGTCGACGTCGCGGATACCGAACGGCGTCAGCAGTCCGCGCTGGCGTAGTGCGTCGAAACCGATAACGCTCTGGTTCCACCATCGGTTGACGATGTCCCACTGGTTGCGCATCGATTCGAGCACGCCGGACTGGTACCAGGGCAACTGCCCGCCGGCGGCGCTGGCGGCGCCCTGCGTGATACGTTGCGGGCGCACCGCGCCGGTGGGGTCCACGCGCACCCAGCCGCGGCCTTCCAGCCACACTTCGCTCCAGGCATGTGCATCGGCGTTGCGGATCAGCAGGTACTGGCCGAGCTTGTTCCAGAAGCCGCCCTGGAACCCGGTGACCACGCGCGCGGGAATGCCGGCGGCGCGCATCAGCACGGTGAACGCCGACGAGTAATGCTCGCAAAAACCTTCGCGCGTATTGAACAGGAAATCGTCGATCGCATCGCGCCCCAGCGGCGCGGGCAGCAAGGTGTAGCTGAAGCCGCCGTCATGGAACAGGTTCAAGGCCGCCTGCACGATGCGGCCGTCGTTATGGCCGTACACCTGCCGCCACTGCGCGGCGAGCGCGTGCGTGCGCGGATCGAAGCCGTCGGGCAACTGCAAGGCGCGCATGCGCGTGGCGATATCGAGCGTGGGCTCGAAGCGATAGCGCACGGCGGAGCGCAGCGTGTAATCCCGCACGTCATCGACCGGCTTGTCGGCGAACACTTCGCCATCGGCGCGCGGTTGCGCACCGGCCGGCGCGCCCAGCGGAACGTCCAGCGTAGGCAGCACGTGCTGGTGCGTGGGCTCCAGGCTGATGCGGTAGTCGATGGTGGCGTGGGCTTCGATCGGAATGGTGGTCGGCGGGCGATCGACCCGTTTCCAATCCTTGCCGTCGTAATCCCACATCACGAACGCGCGGAAATAACGCTGCCCTTGCTCCGGCGGCGGGCCGTCGAAACTGACGCGCATGGCGGCGCTGTCGTCGGTGAGCAACTCGGTGAAATCGCTGGGCGACATGTGATCGCTGAGCCCGGTTTTCGCCGCTTGCTGGTTCGACGTGCCCCACAGTGGCGTGCTCAGTCGCGGTACCAGTACGAATGCAGTCAGCGCCAACGGTAGCGACGCGGCCAATAGTCCGAAGGCCGGCAGCAACTGGCGCGGCAGGCTGGGCGATGCCTGCGTGGGTTCCAGCGAACGCCAGGTGGTCAAGGCGGGCAGCAGACCGAGCGCGACCACGAAAGTGGCGACCATGCTTTGCCCAAACAGCAACGCGGCCATCAACAGGAAACAGGCAAACGCGGCGGCCACACGCGCATCACGCGGTGCTTCGCTTTCGCTGAGCTTCAGTACCAACAGTCCGGTGGCGAGCGCCGACCCGGGTTCGCGCCCGAACAGGTTGCCGTAGTCGAGCACCACCGCGCCGACCAGGATCACCAGCATCGGCACTTTCAGCCACGCCGGCACGCGGCCGGGACGATATTTCCGTTGCCACCAGCGCAAACCGAGCGCCACGAACAGTGCGCCGGTCAACCAGATCGGCAGATGATCCGCATGCACGGCCAGCACGAACGCGGCGGTCAGGCAGAGCAGATCGAAGGTGCGCTCGCCGATGCGCAGATGCGTATGCGCCCTTCGCCAGAAACCGATCATGGCAGCAGCGCCAGTGCGCTCATGCAACGCGCGTAGTGCGACGGTCCGCCGCCGATGCCGATCGCTTCGCTGGGCAGCCACAGGCTCCATTGCCGCCCTTGCGCTAGCGCTTCGCCCAGCCAGCGGGCGAGCCGTGCGATGCGCGCTTCGTTATCGAGACCGCGCAGATGGCGCCAATCCAGACGCCATTCGCGCATCGCTTCGGGCTGCTCGTAATCCTTCACCAATAGGTTTTCGTGGCGCGCGCTGGCCTTCCAGGCGATATGGCGCATGGAATCGCCGCTGCGGTAATCGCGCAGCGAGGCGAGGTCTTCGCCGCGATGCAGGCGCTGCCGGCGATGGTCTTCCAGCGGCAGGGTCGGGCCTGGTCCGGCGATTTCCGGTCGCGGCCACACCAGCACGGCGTAGTGCGGATTGACCCAGCTCCACGCGCGAAACAAACCCATCGGCCAGGTCGTCCATACGCGCAAGCGCGGTAACGCCAACCAACCGCGATGTTCCGTGGGCATGCTCACGGTGACATCGGTGCGGCCATTGACGTCGAACGTCTGCGTGACTTCGGCGATATCCAGCCGCACCGCCTGGCGCAGACGCCGGGCTTCGAAATCAAAGGTGACGTCGATCGGTTGTCCGGCCATCGCGTGGCCGGCGCGTATGCCGCGAATGCGCAGGCCGTTCAAGGTGCGGAACGCCACCAGCATGCTGATCGAGGTGGCGGCGCCGAGCAGGCAGGTGAGCATCAAGCCGGCGTTGTTCGAATAGTTCAAGCTGCCGACCATCATCACCAGCAACAGCAGAGTGAACGCGACACCGAAACCGGTGGGCACGATGTAGATGCGCCGCCGATGCAGCTCGATCGGCAGTTCTTCCTGGCGACGATGGCGCGTGAGCGCCGGCAACCGCCGTTCGGCCCATAGCTGCAGGCGTTGCCACTGCGTTCTCAGCGACATGGATGTCAGTCGACCGCGACTTCACTCAACAGCGTGCGCGCCAGGGTGTCGCCACTTGCGCCGCGCGACGCCACCAGGCGATGCGCGGCGAGCGGCACGAACAGCGCTTGCAGATCTTCCGGCAACACGTGGCCGCGATCGCTGAGCATGGCCCAGGCGCGCGCCGCGGCCAGCAGGGAAAGACCGGCGCGCGGCGACAGTCCCACGCGGATGTCCGGATGCCGGCGGCTGGCCGCCAGCAAGGCCTGCAGATAATCGAGCAGCGCCGGGCTGGCGGTGATGCTGCGCGTCTGCTGGTTCAACGCGATCAGGCTTGCCGCTTCCAGTTGCGGCGTAAGGTGCGTGAGCAGGTCGCGCCGATCGGTGCCGATCAGCAGCTCGCGCTCGGCGCTGGCGTCGGGGTAATCGAGCGATACGCGCAGCATGAAGCGATCGAGTTGCGAATCAGGCAACGGGAAGGTGCCGGCGAGATCCAATGGATTCTGCGTGGCGACCACGAAGAACGGATCGGGCAGGGCGTGCGTCTGGCCGTCCACGGTGACCTGCCGTTCGGCCATCGCTTCCAGCAGCGCGCTTTGTGTTTTCGGTGTGGCGCGATTGATTTCGTCGGCCAGCAACAAGCCGGCGAACACCGGGCCAGGGTGAAAGCGGAACTGGCCGGTCTCGCGCTCGTACATGCTGACCCCGATAATGTCCGACGGCAGCAGGTCGCTGGTGAACTGCACGCGCTGGAAGTCCAGCGCGAAACTCGCCGCCAGCGCATGCGCCAACGTGGTCTTGCCGACACCGGGTACGTCTTCCAGCAGCAGATGGCCGCCTGCGATCAGGCAGGTGAAGGCCAGCTTGACCTGACGCGCCTTGCCGAGCAGCACCTTGTTGACCTGGGCAATGGCGGCATGGAGACGCTTTTGCAGGTTTTCATCACGAAGCGGAGTGATGGCTGACATGGATTCCTGGAAGCCGAGGACAGATGGGGAGGGCGATGCCAGTGTAGTCGCCAGCCTTGCGCGCTGGCGAGCGGCGTTCGTCACAGCATTCCTGTGTCTGTTGGCGGTGAAGCTGGCGCTGGTCCTGAGCGTGCAGCCGTTCGGCGACGAAGCGTTTTATTGGCAGGAAAGCCGCCATCCGGCCTGGGGCTACAGCGACCTGCCACCGCTCACCGCGTGGTTGATCTGGCTGGGCGAACGGGTGGCGGGGCACGGCTTGTTCGGCATGCGCTGGCCGTTCCTGCTGCTGGGCAGCGCGCTGCCATGGTTGCTGGTCGGGTTCGGCCGCCGCGCTTTCGATGCGCGTACCGGCTGGCAGGCCGGGCTGCTGTGCCTGTGCCTGCCGTTGGCCGGCACCCTGGGCGTGATGGCGATGCCGGATGTACCGCTGACCATTGCCGGTGCGCTCGCCATGTTCGCGCTGCTGCGCGCGATGGATGAAAGCCGTCAGCGCGATTGGCTGTTGCTCGGCATCGCGCTCGCGTGTTGCTGGCTGAGCCATTACCGCGCCGCGATGTTCATGCTCGCCGGTGTGCTGTTGTTGCTGCTTACGCCACGCGGTCGTTTGCAGTGGCGGCGTCCTGGTTTCTGGCTGGCGATGGCGATCGCCGCGTTGGGACTGATACCGCTGGTGGTTTCCAATTGGCAGCAGCATGGCGCGGGCGTCGCGTTCCAGTTGATCGAACGCAATCCGTGGCGCTTCCATGCCGACGCATTGGTGCAGCCGTTGGAGCAGGCGATCACCTGCACCCCGTTGCTCTATCTCTGCCTGCTATGGGCGGCTTGGCAATGCTGGCGCCGGCGCGCGCAGGGTCCCTGGGATGTGATCGCCGTGCTGTCGTTGACGTTTATCGTCGTGTACTTCGCCGCGGGATTGTTCGCCGACAACCAGCGCTTCCGGCTGCACTGGCCGCTGCCGGGCTATCTGCCGTTGCTGGCGGCCTTGCCTGCGCTGTTGCAAACCGATGGCGTGCGTGTGTGGCGTGTGCTGGCGACGTGGGGTGCGGCGCTCGCGCTGATCGTGCAATTGGTGGGATTGTTTGCGCTGTATCCGCGTGTGGAGCAGTGGCCGAGCATGGCGCGTGTAGTGCCGATGGCGTTCGTGGGCTGGAAGGAAAGCGCCGATATCGCCAAGGCCCAGCTCGCCGCGCAGCCGGCCTTGCTGGTGGCGGACAACTTCATGATGGCGGCGGAACTCGACTTCCAATTCGACGGCATGCGCCCGATCTATACGCTTGATCATCCGCTCAACGTGAAATACGGCCGCGCGCCGCAGGTAGCGTTGTGGGGCATGGATGAAACCGCCTTGCGCCGCGATCATCCGGGTGCGCCGGTGTTGCTGGTGGTCGATGAATTTGCGGCGCGCGGCAACGAACGCGATGCGTGGATGGCGTCGCTGTGCGGGCGCATCGATGCGCTGACGCCGGTGCGGCGTTTGAACCTGTATGAGGGGCGCAAGCGTATTGCGTTTTTTCGCGGACAGGTTGCACCTGTAATGCATCAAGCTGGCGCGCCGGATGAATGCGTTGCCTGGCGCGATTACATCAATGCGTTGGACGATATTTGACGCGGCGCTTGTAGGTTGGGTTAGCGCGGCGTAACCCAACGAATCTTGTCTCGAAGACGTTGGGTTACGCTGCGCTAACCCAACCTTGTATCTTGCTTTCCGTGGCGATCA
>CBJMMB010000049.1:0-26084 GCA_966430775.1 uncultured Dyella sp.
TCAGCCCAACCTACGGGAGCGCTTCAGTAGGTTGGGCTGAGCGCAGCGAACCCCAACATGAGTGACCATTCGAAGCGAGGTTCCCGGTGGTTTGGATGCTCACCCAGGCCTTACCTTCAACGTCGCCCCTTCCACCGCCACCACTTCCACCGTGCTGCCCGCCGGCAAGTCCGGGCCACTAACCAGCCACTGCCCGTCCCCCACCTGCGCTTTGCCACGCCCATTGACGATGGCTTCGATCAACACATAGCGCCCGCCGATCAACTGCTCCGCGCGCCGGTTGAGACGGCCATCGCCCTGCTCGTCTTTCTGCAGCGCCGGGCGCAGCGCATACCAGTAGACCGCGCACGACACGAACGCCAGCACCACGAACACGATCGCCTGCGCCACCAGCGACAGTCCCGGCATCACCAGCACGAGCAGACCGGTCGCGGCCGCACCGATGCCGATCCACAACATGAAATAGCCGGGCATGGCCACTTCGATGGCGATCAGCACCAGCGCGACGATCCACCATACGTAATGCGCCGCTACGCTCATGGGAGAACTCCTTTACGCGTTCGGCCCACGCGGTGGCGCGGCGACTCGTGCCGGTTGCTGGCCCAGCGCTTCCTTCGCCAGCTCAGCAATGCCAGCCATCGAGCCGATGATGCCCGTGGCTTCCACCGGCATCAGCAGCATTTTCTGGTTCGGCGAATGAGCCATTTCCTTCAGCGCCTCCACGTATTTGTTGGCGACGAAGTAGTTGAGCGCGTTGACGTTGCCGCTGGCGATCGCATCGGACACCAGCTTGGTGGCTTGCGCTTCGGCTTCGGCCAGGCGGATGCGCGCTTCGGCTTCGCGGAAGGCGGCTTCTTTCTTGCCTTCGGCAGCAAGGATCGCCGACTGCTTCTCGCCATCGGCCTTCAACACCGCGGCCTGGCGGAAACCTTCGGCTTCCAGAATATTGGCGCGCTTTTCGCGCTCGGCCTTCATCTGCCGCGCCATCGAATCGACCAGGTCGCGCGGCGGGGCGATGTCCTTGATCTCGATGCGGTTGACCTTCACGCCCCACGGATGCGTGGCTTCGTCCACCACCTTGAGCAGCTTGGCGTTGATCGCATCGCGCTGGCTCAGCGATTCGTCCAGGTCCATCGAACCGAGCACGGTACGGATATTGGTCATCACCAGCGCAAGCGCGGCCTGTTCCAGGTTCGCCACTTCATACGCCGCCTTGGCCGCATCCAGCACCTGGTAGAACACCACGCCATCCACCCGCACCACGGCGTTGTCCTTGGTGATGACGTCCTGGCTCGGCACGTCCAGCACCTGTTCCATCATGTTCATCTTGCGGCCGATCTCGTAGATGAAGGGAATCAGGAAATGCAGCCCCGGCGTAAGCGTGCGCGTGTAGCGGCCGAAGCGCTCGACGGTCCATTCGTAACCCTGCGGAACGATACGCACCAGCTTGGCGATCACGATGATCGCCACGACGACCACCACCAATGCAAAGATCTGTCCCATGACATGTCCTCCTAGTTGACTTGCAAGGAGTATAGGGTAGTCGCAAGAACATGTCGGTTGGGGTACAAACCCAACCCATCCGTTACGCCGTGCCCGCCGGCTGCGGCAATATCAACGTTACGCGTAGGCCGCCATCCTCGCGATTGGCCAGCGCAATGCGCCCGCCATGCGCTTCGCTGATCTCGCGCGCCAACGCCAGGCCAAGCCCCGTGCCCGAGCGCTTGGTGGAATAGAACGGCAGCAATGCCTGCGCCAGCACCGCCTCGCTCATGCCCGGTCCGCGATCGGCCACTTCGATACGCAGCTCGTGGCCCACCAAGGTCAGCGCCAGCGTGACGCCTTCGGGCGCGCTGCCTGATTCGTGCGCGTTCTTGACCAGGTTGATCAGCACCTGCTCGATCTGCACCGGATCGAACCAGCCCGCCTGCGTCGGCGCGTTGCCCTGCAATTGAAAACGGCAATGCAACGTCAGCGCATCCAGAAACGGCTTCCATTCCACCGCCACCATGCGCGGCGCAGGGAGCTTGGCGAAACGCGCATAGCCGTCGATAAAACCATGCAGATGGCGCGCACGTTCGCCGATGGTGGCGAACACGCCCGGCAGGCGCTGCACGTCGCCGCGCCGCGCCAGCTCCGCACCGGAATGCGCAAGCGAGGAAATCGGCGCCAGCGAGTTGTTCAGTTCATGGCTGACCACACGGATCACGCGCTTCCACGCCGCGACTTCCTGGCGCGACAGTTCGCGCGTCATGCGACGGAACAACTGCAGCCGATGCGGACGCCCCTGCAGGCGGAACGCGCGCTGCGACAGATGGAAGGTTTCTTCGCTGCCATCCATTTCCACGCTGAACAGTGCGTCCTCCGTACCTTCCGTCGCCTTGCGCAAGGCTTCGGGCGCATCGGCGATCAGCGTTGCGAAATGCAGGCCGTTGAGGCTGCGTCCCTCGTTGAACAGATGCCGCGCGGCGATGTTGGCGTAGGCGACGCGGCCGCTGCCATCGGTCAGCACCAGCGCCACCGGCGTGTTCTGCACCACGGTGTCGAGCAGCAGTTCGCGCTGGGCGAGATTCTGCCGCTGCTCGCGCAAGGTCTGCCCGAGCTCGTTGTGCACGCGCACCAGGTCGCCCAGTTCATCGTGCCGATTGAGCGCAATGGAGATGCTGAAGTCGCCATCGCGATAGCTCGCCACCGCACCTTCCAGTGCGCGCAGCAGGCGTTTGACCGGATCCATCACGATATGCGCGAACCACCACGACAGCGGCGCCAGCACGACGACGCAGATGACGAGGGCTTCGGTACGGGTCGGCTGGGCGATCGTCACCGGCATATTGCTGCGCAGCCACTGCAGCGTCTGCGGCAAGGGCCACTGCGTCACGCCGATGTAGATCATGACGCCCGCCAGCGCGGCCAGGGCCAGCCAGAGGGTGAGGCGTGCTTCCAGCGATCTCAGGCGCATGCGGCGATCCTGGCTTGGCGGGTACGTGGAAGCATGGGCGGTCTCCGCGTGAAGTGCGGCTGTTCTACACGTTGCGGTCCAGGTGCGCCACTGCCGAAAGATGTCCCGTAGGCTGGGGTGCGAATCCCAACATCACCGGGTATGCGTGCATGGCAACGTTGGGGTTTGCACCCCAACCTACGAGCGCGCGCAAGGTTGCGCCTCACGCCTGCGTCATCAATCCATAGCGCTCCATGCGCCGATACAGCGCCTGCCGCGACAAGCCCAGCGACTGCGCCGCGCGGCTGACCACGCCATCGGCCTTGTGCAACGCCGCCTCCACCACCTCGCGGCTGGGTTCGTCGAGGTTGCGTACCGCGGCGAGGCCGGCGGCGTTCTGCGGCAGGTTGAGCAGTTCCGGCGTGATGGGGTTGCTGCCCGCCAACAACGCCGCACGCTCGATCGCATTCTTCAGTTCGCGCACATTGCCCGGCCACGCATAGGTCAACATCGCTTCGCGCGCGGCATCGCTGAGTTCCGCGCGCCCGGCCAGGAAGTGCTCGGCCAGCGGCAGGATATCGTCGATGCGTTCGGACAGCGGCGGCAGGTTCACGTCGATCACGTTGAGGCGGTAATACAGATCCTCGCGGAACGTGCCCGCGCGGATCATCGCCTTGAGATCGGCATTGGTCGCGCTCAGCACGCGCACTTTCACCTTGCGCGTGCGGCCGGAACCCAGGCGCTCGAACTGCCCGGTTTCCAGCACGCGCAGCAGTTTCATCTGGCCCGGCAGCGGCAGGTTGCCGATTTCATCCAGGAACAGCGTGCCGCCGTCGGCCAGTTCGAAGCGCCCTTCGCGCGCCTTGTTGGCGCCGGTGTACGCGCCGGCCTCGGCGCCGAACAGCTCGGCCTCGATCAGCTCGCCCGGCAAGGCGCCGCAGTTCACCGCAATAAAGGGACCGTGCTTTACCGCGGAATTGGCGTGCACGATCGCCGCGATGCGCTCCTTGCCCGAACCGTTGGGCCCGGTGATCAGCACCGGCACGTCCGAGCGCGCCACCTGGCAGGCCAGGTCGATCGTGCGCGCCATCGCTTCGGAGGCGAACACCAGGCCGTCGAGCTCGTAGCGGCGCTGCAGGTCGTCGCGGCGCTTGCGGCGCTCCATGCGCGTGCGGTTCACCTCGCGCGTGGATTCGGACAGCTCCAGCAGGTTCTCCACCGTGGTCAGCAGCTTGGCATCGTCCCACGGCTTGGCTAGGTAGTCGGCGGCGCCGGCCTTGACCAGTTCCACCGCGGTTTCCAGATGCGTCCATGCGGTGAGCAGGATCACCGGCAGATCCGCATGGCGCTGGCGGATGGTGCGGAACAAGTCCACGCCCTCCTCGCCGGAGGTGGTATCAGCGGTGAAGTTCATGTCCTGGATCACCACGTCCACGGACTGGCGCGCCAGCGTGGCCAGCCCCTCCTCGGGCGTCAGCGCCACCAGGGGGCGGATATCGTGCAGCGAGAGCAGCAGCGACAGCGCCTCGCCCACGGCCGGGTTGTCATCGATGATCAGTACGGTACGCATTCGTCGTCTACACATGCAGGCATGGATGCTGCTCCAGGCGGGAAGGTTGCCATGACGAACGGGCTACGTATATCAAACTGACGAAACCGCCTGCCAGCGCTCACGGCGCCGGCGGCAGCCGCCACGACGCCAAGTGCTTGCGCAGCTTGTCGTATTGGCCGCGCGGCATCTGCACCAGCAGCGGCGATTTGGCCGGGTCCAGCCATTGGATCAAGCGCTGGATATCCTCCTTCGGCATCGCCGTGCACCCGACCGTACCCTCCCCCGCCGCGCGCCAGATATGCATGAAGATGCACGAGCCGCCGGCCGGCCGAATCGGCTTGACGTTGTGCTCGACGGCCACGCCCCAGTGGTAGAGCTCGTCATCGCGCAGCATGTGCTCCGAACTGTTCCAGTCCGGCGCGCTGACGTTCTGCCGATCGACGATCTGGTTGTAATAGCGCGACTTCGCATCGTCCACGCACTCGACCGATGGCGTCAGTTGCAGGTAAGGCAAATGCGAGCCGGCCAGCGCCTGCGGTTCGTATCCGAATGACGTACCCAGCGCGAACACGCCCGCCGGTGCCTTGCCGTCGCCTTCCTGCTTGATCGGATCGCCCGCGTTTGCGCCCAGCCGCTCGTTGGCGATCAGGCCGCTGCCCCAGGCCAGTCCGGTTTTTCCCACGACGATGGGAAACGGCTGTCCGGCCGCTTTCCATGCATCGTGCGGACCGCTGCGCTCGAAGCGCTGCAGCGTGCCGCTTACGCTGGTCCAGTCGGCCGTGGTGACGACCATCATCTGGCGCGCGTCATCCAGTACCTCGTGTGCGTGGGCAGGCAGCGCGGGAAACAGAATGGATGCAAAGATCGCCAGCAACCCGTGGCGCACGTACCTGCGGACGCCGACATTGAAACCATAACCAGGCATGTTTCCTCCTCGGCATGCGATGCGAGCCGGCCACCTATGCAGATTACTGCCGCGCCTGGCGGAACTCATAGCACAGGTCAGACCGATCGCGTCGCCACCACCGGCGGCACCGCTGCCGCGCGCAAAGCTGGGCCCAATACAGCCAACTGTCCCAGCACCCATAGCGCAACGGCTCCGCCGCCGAGGTAATACCAAGGCATGCGCTCCACTTCGTAGCGGTGCATCAGGTAAATGTTCACCCCGTACGCCATGACTGTGCCGAGCAGCACGCCCGCCGTACTCAACAGAAAATTTTCAGCCTGGAAATAGCGCAGGATGTGTCCGTAAGAAGCGCCGACTGCGCGACGTATGCCGATCTGGCGGCGACGCTGTCCAACCCAGAAACTGGTAAGCCCGACGATGCCGAATGCAGTGACGGCCAGCATCACCACGCATACCAGCACCAGCATCCAGGCAAGGTTGCGCGTGCCGGCAAAATAATCGTCGCGCACATCGGCGTAGGTCTTGCCTTCCAGCACCGCGTCCGGTTCCAACTTGCCGAGCGTATCCATGGCTTGGCGCAGAATGCGCTCGCGTTCGCCGGGATGACTGCGCATCACGTAGTTATCCAGGTCCGCCCCCGCGCGCAATGGAAAGAACACGCTGGAATAGGTGCCATTGGGGCCGCTGAAATCCGGGTTCTGCCCGAGCACATCCGCCACCACGCCCACCACTGTCCAGGCGGTGGCGCCGCTATAGAGCCGTTTGCCCAGCGCACTCTGCCCCGGCCACCAGCGTTTTGCGTCGCTGGCATTGATGACGACGACCTGGCCGGAGGGTTTGCCGTCCGCTTTCAAGTTTCCATCCGCATACTCGGCGGACGTGAAATAACGCCCCTGCAACAGTTGCAATCCCAGCGCGTGCTCGGCGTCTTCGCCGAGGAAGTATTCAGACGTATTGATCCGGGTGCGCTGTTCCGGTGAGGTACCTAAGTTGTCCACCCACACGTAGTCGTTCAATGGCACTGCGCTGACCGCCGCGACGGCTTGCACACCGGGGATGGCACGTAGCGCGGCGAGGTCGCGCACGACGGTCTCCCTCGCGTGGCCATCGTCGATGCCGGCCATGTGGATCACCGTCATGCCGGCTTCGTCGACGGCGTTGTCCTCGTACACGCCGATCACGCAGCGGCTGATCATGAACACGGCATTGCACAGCACGGCGCAAGCCAGCGCGATTTCCAGCACGATCAGCAGTGCCGGTGTGCGGTGCTTGCGCAGGCTGGCCAGTATCGGGCGAAGTTCCATGCGCTTTCCTCAGGCAGCCTTCAATTGCGGCGCGGGCATCACCATGCAGGCACGCCATGCAGGCAGCAGTCCCGCCACGATGCTCGACGCCAGCGCGATGATGAAGGTGGTCGCGAACATCGAACCGTCCAGATGGGCCAGCCCGGCATAGTCCGCGGGCTGCTGGCGAATGCACCACAAGCCGAACTCCGCCATCAGCCAACCGAGCATGCCGCCAGCCAACCCGATCAAGCCTGCTTCCACCATGAACTGCGCAAAGATCGCCGCACGCGACGCACCCATGGCGCGCCGCACGCCGATCTCGTTGGCGCGACGCAGGCATTTGGCAAGCAGCAAACCCACCGTGTTGAGGATGCAGATCACCAGGAAACTGAAGGCCAGGCCGGTTTGCATCCGCACGGTATCGGGTACCACGCGCTGCGCGTCCAGCCACTGCATCAGGCTCGACAAGCCAACGTCCGAACGCTGGAAGCGGCCCAACGCCACCTGCTGCTGCGTGTAATGCGCAAGGAACTGGCGATAATCCGCCGCCGCAGCAGCATTGGGCAGTTGCACCCATAAACCCAACCAGATCACCGACGCGGTTTCCAGGTTCTGCCGGTCGCCAGTCGCGTAGGAGAAGGTATTGATTGGCGCCATGCCGGCGGTGCGCGCAGCGTGAAGCGAGAGGAACAGCGCGTCGCCCTTGCCGTAATCGCGTCCGCCCAGGTCCAGCGCATAAAAATGGGGCTGGGGCGCCCAATGACCGAGCACACCAACGATGCGAAAATCCCGGTCGCCGACACGGATGCTGCGGCCAACGCTGTTGACGCCACCGAACAGGCGCTGGTTGAGATCCTCGGCAATCACCGCCACCGGCGTGCCTGCCTGATCATCGGCCGCGCTCCAGCCCGCGCCGAAGCGGAACGGCACATCGAACATCGCAAAGAAATCCGCCGTGGTCATCACGCCATCGGAAAAAAACGGACGTTGACCGGCCAATTGCGGCGCTACCTTGGCGTGCGTCAAGGCGATCGCGGCCTGACGCGTGGCTCGATGCGCGCCGAGCAAATTCATGGCGTCGACATAACTCATCAGCCACGGCAGTTGACCGCTGCGCGAAAACGGTCGGCTTTGCGAATACGGATCGACCTGGACGTAATAAAGCTGCGCGCTCTTTTGCGGCAAGGGATCGCCCGACAGCAAACGCAGCACCGTCAACGTGGTGATGGATGCACCGATGCCCATGGCCAGCGCCAGCACCATCAATACCGTCAACAACTGATTGCGGCGGAGGCTGCGTAGCGCCAATTCCAGGTAGTAACTGAACATTACGCGCCCCTCATACCGACCGCGTCGCCACCACCGGCGGTACGGCCGCTGCGCGCAAGGCCGGACCGAGTACGGCGAGTTGGCCGAGCAGCCACAACACAACGGCTCCGATCGGCAGGTAGTAGAACGGAAGATGCGCAAGCTCGTAGCGTCGCATCAGCGCAAGATTGCAGGCATAGGCCAGGACGATGCCCAGCGCGACGCCGAAGCTGACGATCAGGAAATTCTCGACCTGAAAATAACGCAGGATGTCCCCGCGCGTGGCGCCGATCGCGCGGCGGATGCCGATCTGTTTGCGCCGCTGCCCCACCCAGAAACTGGCCAGGCCGACGATGCCCAGCGCGGTCACCAGCAACAACGCCAGGATCACGCCCACCAGCACGCGGCTCATCGCGCGATCGTTCTCGAAATAGCGGTGGCGAAGATCGCTGACCGTACGGCTGTCGTCCTGATCGAGCACCGCATCCGGCGCGAGTTTGGATACGGCCATCCGTGCATCGCGCAGCACCCTGGGCAGGTTCTTGGGATCGGCACGCAACAGGTAGCTTCCGGCCAGCGTACCTCCCGGCAGGCCCGGCACGAATACCGACCAGTCCGCGCTGCTGGCGCCGCGGCTGCCGGGCTGGGCGATGGCCAGGCGATCGATGATGCCCATTACCTGGAAGTGATATTTATCGCACCAGAACTCCTTGCCCAATGGATTTTCGCCCGGCCACAGATGCTCAGCCAGCGAGCGTGTCATCAGCAGCTGCGCTTCGGTCGGAACGAAATTCGTGACCGGTACGTAGTCGCTCGCCTGCGGTATGCGTCCGGCCACGAGCTTCAGGCCCAACGCCTGCATGCTGCCCGGCCCACCGACATAGAAATCGACGACCGCACTTGCGCGCGGTGCCGATGGGCTGAGCGTAATGCCGGCCGTGGACACCTGTTGCCCGAACGGCACGGTATTGATGACCGTCACCGACTGCACGCCGTCGATGGTGCGCAAGCCGCTCAGCATGCGCGCATTCAAATCGTTGGCGGCCTTGTCGTCGTAGCCGGTGAGCTGAAGGATCGCGAGCGACGATTCGTCCACGCCACTGTTGAGCTTCATGCGCTGCTGGCGATTGATGATCAGGAAACACGCGTTGCAGAGCACGGCGCAAGCCAGTGCGATTTCCAGCGCGATCAGCAGCGTGGCTAGCCGATGACGGCGCAATGCCACAAAGATGGGGCGAATCTGCAAGCTCATGCGAATCTCCCTATTGAGCCTTCAATTGCAAGGCCGGCGCGACGCGGCTGGCGCGCAAGGCCGGCAAGGTGCCGGCCAGCAGGCTGGTGGCGACCGACAGCAAGAAGGTCGTCACGAACATCGTGACATCCAGATGCACCATGTCCGCGTAAGGCGTCGATTGCTGGCGCACCAGCCACAGACCCGCCAGCGTAAGCAGCCAACCCAGCGTGCCACCCAGCAGGCCCACGACGCCCGCTTCCATCAGGAACTGCACGAAGATGGCGCCGCGCGTGGCACCCAGTGCGCGCCTGACGCCGATTTCCCCACCGCGGCGCAAAAATTTGGCCAGCAACAAACCTACCGTGTTGAACAGGCAGATCGCCAGGAAGGCAAAAGCCAGCCAGGTCTGCAAATGCACGTCGCTGGGCACCACGCCGTTGTAATCGAGCCATTGCATGAGGCTGCGCAGACGGGTGTTTTCCGCGTGCGTGATACGGCCCAGCGTTTTCTGCTGTGCCGCGTAGTCCGCCACGAATTGGCGATAGGCCGATACTTTGCCGGCATCGTCCAGTTGCACCCACAAGGCAACCCACAAACATGGCGAGTCGATCAGATGGCCGGGACGTTTGGGCACCTGCCAGCAGGTGAACTGGTAGAAGTAGCCATCGTTGATCTCCATGCTGCTCGCATAAGGCACGAAGACGTCCTCGGGCTTGCTGTAATAGCCTTCCGTTTCACCGTGCGCAAAACGACCACCCTTCACGGTGTAGAACAGCGGCGACGGACGCCATGGCTTGAGCACGCCGACGATGCGCACATCCGTATCGCGCACACGCAGCGTTTTCCCCACGCTGTTGGCGCCGCCGAACAACTTGTTGTTGAGATCGGCCGAGATCACCGCCACGCGCCCGCGCCGTACATCGTCGTCGGCCGTCCAGCTTGAGCCGTACTGGAACGGGACGTCGAACATGGGAAAGAAATCCGCCGTGGTGGAAAGCATCGACAACATCAGCGGCGGCGTGCGTTGTTCGGGCGCGGCTACCTTGACGGGACTGTCCACCACCAGCGCCTGCCGATCGGCGCGCTTCGCCCGCCACAGGTCCAACGCTGAACGATCGTCCATCACATCCGGCGGCTCTTTATGGCTGCCCTGGTCCGTCGGATCGGAGTCCACTTGCACGTAAAACAACGCATCGCTCCTGCCCGGCAACGGATCGCCGGAAAGCAAATGCATCACCGTCAACGTCGTCATGCTCGCGCCGATGCCCACCGCGATCGCCAGCACCATCAAGGCGGTAAGCACCTTGTTGTGCTTGAGGCTGCGCAGAGCCAGATCAAGGTAATAGCCGAACATGCTCCCTCCTTAGACCGAACGCGTCGCCACCACCGGCGGCACGGCCGCCGCGCGCAATGCTGGACCGAGCACCGCGACCTGTCCGAGACACCACAACAGGACCGCGCCGACCGGGAAATACGCAGCCGGCATGCGCGGCAATTCGTAATGCACGATCAGGAACAGGTTGATGCCGTAGGCCAGCACCATGCCGAGCACGACACCCATCGTGGTGAGCAGAAAATTCTCGGTCTGGAAGTAGTGCAGGATGTTCCCGCGCGTGGCGCCCAGCGCGCGACGCACACCGATGCTGCGATTGCGCTGGGATACCCAGAAGCTGGCCAGGCCGACGATACCCAGCGCGGTGACGATCAGCAGCGCCAGACATACGCCAACCAGGATGCCCGCCATGGCGCGATCGTTCTTGAAGAAATCACGCCGGTGCTGCTCCAGCGTGCCTTTATCCAGCACGATGCGATTGGGGTCCAATGCCTTGAGCTTGTCCACCGCTTTGCGCAATACCCGATCGCGGTCCTGCGGTGCGCAGCGGATAAGGAAAGAAGCGCCTTCCGTCAGCGATATGCGCACCGGCCACACGGTGCTGTATTGCGCGCCCAAGTTCAGCCGGTCATTGCCGGGCCGGATCAGGTTTGCCAGCACGCCCACCACGGTAAACGGAAGACCTTGCCCCACATAGAACTGCTTGCCGAGCGGATCCTGCCCCGGCCACAAACGATCCGCCATGGCGCGCGTGATCAAGGTGGCCTTCGGCAGCTTGTCGAATTGCTTGCTCGCCATCAACGTGAAAACCTGAGACAGGTCCATAAACTCTTCGGGCTGCAACTGACGCCCTTCCACAAGCTGCACGCCAAGTGTCTGTACCGCGTTCTCGCCGAAGTATTGCGTAGCGCTGAGCGTAGGCATGCGCTGCGTGGGGTCAGTTCGCACATCCATGTTGTTCGACCCATAATCGAACGGCAGTTCACTGATCAACGCGGCCGACTTCACGCCCGGAATCGATTGCAAGGCCGCCAGATCGTCGGCCGCGCGCGCGTCTGCATCCTTGCGGTCACCGATATAAGCCACTTGCACGTACACCAGCTCCTGCTCGGCGACGCCGCTGGGTATATTCATACGATGCAGACGCTGACCGATCAGGAAGATCGTGTTGCACACGATGGCGCAGGTGAACGCAATCTGCAGCACCAGCAAGCAACAGGTGAGCTTGTGTCGCCGCAGTGAGAAGAGTATCGGTCGGATATCCATGTCATTGCGCCTTCAATTGCAGTGCCGGAGCCACGCGACATGCGCGCCATGCAGGCAACAGCCCCGCCAGCGTGCTTGCCACCACGGAGAGAACAAACGTCGCCAGCAACATGACCGTATCCATATGCGCGAGCTTGGCGTAGTCCGATGGCTGCTGACGTACCAGCCACAATCCCAGCAAAGCCAGTAGCGCTCCGAACACGCCTCCAGCGAAACCGATCACGCCGGACTCCATCAGTAACTGCCCGAACAGCGCGCGCCGCGAAGCGCCCAGGGCTCGGCGCACCCCGAGCTCGCCGGCTCGGCGCATGAACTTGGCCAGCATCAGACCCACCGTATTCATCAGGCAGACCACCAGGAATCCAAACGCCAGCCATGCCTGAAGGCGCGTATCGCTGGGCACTACCTGGTTGTAATCCAGCCACTGCATCACGTTGCGCAGCCGTACGTTCGGCGGTCGTGCAAAGCGCCCGCTGGCATGCTGGTCTTCTGAATAATGCTGAAGAAACTGCGTGTAAGCCGCCACACTGGCGGGAGAATCCAACTGCACCCAGAACTGCAGCCAGGTGCACGTTGCGGTCTCCATATGCTCTTGGTCGCCACCGCCATTGCCCCAGCAATCCGTGCTGCCGTCGTGCTCCATATGCATGTCGCGCGCTGTCGACAGTGGCACATAGACCTGCTCATAATCGGCGTATGCGCCCATGAACAGATCGTAGAAGTGAGGGTCTGGACGCCAATCGCCCAGCACGCCGATGATGCGGAAATCCGCTTTCTGCAGGCGCAGTGTCTTACCTACGCTGTTCTCGCCGCCAAACAGTTTGCTGTTGAGTTCGGCACTGATCACCACCACACGCGCCTTGCTTTCGTCCTCAGCATCGCCCCAGCCCGTGCCGTATTGGAACGGTACGCCGAACATCGGGAAAAAGTCGGCCGTGGTGTAGCGCGCACTGGCATGAAACGGATCGATGTTCGATTGCGCCGGCTGCAATGGCACCATGCCGCCGGTCATCAATGCCTGGTGCGTTCCCCGTTTCGCATGCAGCAGGTATATGCCGTCGATCCAGCTCAACTGCGCAGGCGGTTCGACGCCCGGCGTATAGGCCTGCATGTCGCGTGGGTCCAACTGCGGGTAATACAGCGATGCGCTGCGTCCTGGCAGCGGATCGCCGGATAGCACGTGCAGCACCGTCAGCGTGGTCATGCTTGCGCCGATGCCCATGGCGATCGCCAGGATCATCAGTGCGGTAAGCATGCGGTTTCGCTTCAGGCTACGCAGCGCCAAACCGAAGTAGTAGGACAGCATGACGTTTCCCCTTTCCTGTGTGCGTTACACCGTCCGCGTCGCCACCACGGGCGGCACGTTGGACGCACGCCGCGCCGGCACGAACACCGCGATCTGCCCCAGCGTCATCACCACCGCCAGGCCCACCAACACGTAGTAGACCGGCATGCTCTGCATTTCGAACTTGCTCATCAAAACGCGATTCAGGCCGACCGCCAGCGCGATGCCGACCAGCGCGCCGGCACCGGCGATCATCAGGTTCTCCAACTGGAAGTAATGCAGGATGTCGATCTTGCGCGCACCCAGCGCGCGGCGTACGCCGATCTGGCGATGCCGCTGACCGACCCAGAAGCTGGTGAGGCCGACGATGCCAGCGGCGGTGACGGCGAGCAGGATCAGGCACACCATGCCCATCAACGCCGCCATGCCGATATCGGCGCGATACGCTTCGGCGCGAATATCCTTGAACGACTTGACGCTGTCGTCATCGAGCACGCGCATGGGGTCGGCGGCATACAGCGCGTTGGGTACCGCACGCATGGCCGCCTCCAGCCGGCCCGGCTTGGCGCGCACCACGTACCGCGAGAAATTGGCGTTCAAGCGGATTGGCGCAATGGTGGAGTTCCACACGAACGAGCTGGCCCAACTGCTCACCGAAGGGACTTGCAGGCGTTCCACTTCGCCGACGATGGTGGTCGGCTTGGTATCGCCGTTGAGATAGATCACCTTGCCGACCGCATTGCCAGCCGGAAAGAGCTTGTCGGCGAGCGGCTTGGAAACGATCACGATGGCCGGCTGCGAATTGCTGCGGAAATCCATGTTGATCACGTCCGCCGCAGTGAAATCGCGCCCAGCGATCAGATGCAAGCCTGCGGTTTTCAACCACTGCTCATCGCCGAAGTAGAAGGTGGTGCGCGCATTGCCTTCACGCAGGTCGGTACCGGGCTTCAGCGCAGCGCTGCCGTTCCAGCTCGATTGCAGCAGCGGAATGGAATTGGTCGGCGAAACCGATTCGACATCGGGAAGCGCGCGCAAGGCGTTGAGGTCCTCGCGCAACATGGCGTCGAGCTTCTGCACGCCGGCAGGGTCGTCGCCACTGGGCGCGCCCACCCACTGCTGGGTCACCAGGAACAGATTATTCTCGTCCAGCCCGGTGGGCCGTCGCACGTTTTCGATGCGCGCATAGATGATGAAGATCGCGTTGCAGACAATGGCGAGCGTCACGGCGATCTGCATGGCGATCAGCACCACGCCCGCCTTGTGTTTGCGCAATGCCGCGATCATGGGGTGCAAGGACATGGGTGTCTCCTCAGTTCGTTTTCAGCTGCAGCGCAGGCTGCACGCGCGAAGCGCGGAAAGTGGGATACAGCCCCGACAGCATGGTGGCGACCACCGCCACCGACAGGGTCAGCGCCAGCAGACCCAGGTCGACTCGCGCCAGGGAAGAGATTTCCTTCGGCAGCACCAAGCCCACACCCAGCACACCTAGCCAGGTCAGCAACAGACCAAGCACGCCGCCGGACAATCCGACCACGCCCGCCTCGATCAGGAACTGCAGATAGATCGCCGCCTTGGGCGCACCCAGCGCGCGGCGCACGCCGATTTCGCCGCTGCGGCGCAGGAACTTGGCCAGCAGCAGGCCCGCGGTGTTCACCAGGCAGGCAATGAGCAGGCCCAGCGCCACCATCAACGAAATCTTGGTATCGCTCGGCACGACGTGCTCGGCGTCCAACCATGCCGGAAGATCGCGCAGCCGGTTGTTCAACGCCCAACTGAAACGACCAGCCGCCTTCTGGTCGCGGAAATAACCGTCCAGATAGTCCTTGTAAGCAGACACGGCGGCCTTGTCGTCCAGCTGGACCATGTAGGCAATCCACACGCAGGAGGACTGCTGCAAGCCGACGAAGCCCGAGCCCTTGGGAATCTCCGAGCAGTTGGTGTTGCCGTCGTTGGGCATGCCGACGTCGATGGCGCGGGTAAACGGCAGGAAGATGTCTTCCTGGCCGCTGGTGAAGCCACCGGTATTCACCACGTCGTAGAACACCGGCTTGGGATTCCAGTCGCCCAGCACGCCGACCACGCGGTAGTCCTTGCCGTCGATATCGATGGTCTTGCCCACGCTGTTGGCGCCACCGAACAGCTTCTGGTTGAGCTTGCCGCTGATCACCACCACGGATGCCCGCTGTGCATCGCCATCGGCACCCCAGCCCGCGCCGAACTTGAACGGTACGTCGAGCATGGGGAAGAACTCGCTGTACACCGCATGGCCACCAACATTGATCGGATGCATGTGCGCGTCAGCCGGAACAATCGAGGGCGACACCCGGTACATCGCCGATTGATACCGACCGCGGTGATCACGCATCAGTGCCACGGCATCGATGTAGTCGAAGGCGTCCGGCGGTTCGTTGTTGTTGGTCGCGTCCGAATGCCCTTTCGGTCCCCAGATATCGATCTGCGGCACGAACAGCTTCGACGACTTCCACGGAATCGGATCGCCCGATACCGCACGAAACACCGAATAGCTGGTCATGGAAGCCGCCACGCCAAACCCGATGATGAGGATCATCAATGCGGTAAGGCCACGACTTCGCTTCAGACTTCGTACCGCCAGATCAATGTAGTAGCCCAGCATGTCATGCCTCCCCGTTTACGTGCTTCGTTCTCATGCGAGAAATGTCGTGTTTCATACCGATCGCGTCGCTTCTACCGGCGGTACGCGCGAGGCGCGTAGCGCAGGTGCGAATACCGCTGCCTGTCCAAGCAAAAGCAATATGCCTACACCAGTCAGTACGTAACCGGGTGCGAGCCTCCCCATCTCGAACTGCTTCATCATCCAAAGATTCAGGCCAACCGCCAGTACGCCGCCCAGTACGACACCGGCCACGCCGATCAGCAGGTTCTCGGTGAGGAAATAACTGAGGATGTCGTGCCTGGTTGCACCCAGTGCGCGCCGCACGCCGATCTGCTTGCGGCGCTGCCCCACCCAGAAGCTGGCAAGACCTACGATCCCGGCAGCGGTAATCGCCAGCAATACCAGACTGATGGCGCCCATCAGTATGGCCATGCCGCGATCGTTGGCATAGGCGTTGTCGCGTACCTGCGCGTAAGTTTGAACACCATCATCGATGGCAATCACCCGCATGCGATTTTCAGCGTACAGAGCTGCACGGATATGCGCCGCCACATGGTCCACCTGTCCTGGCTGGGTCCGCACCATGTAATCGGTGTAGTCAACGAGTTGACGCAGCGGGACGAGCGTGGCGTTCCACTCCCATTTCATCATCTGGCTCTCCGTCCAGGGAATGTGCATGCGCTCGACCACGCCGATGACGATGCTCGGCTTGGCGCTGATGTAGACCATTTTCCCGACCGCGTTGCCGTCGTGGAAAAGCGTCCTCGCAAGCTCGCTGGTAATGATGACGACCGGCGGCTGGAGATCGTCATGTGCGCCCAATTGCCCGATCTCGTCCGGATGAAAGTTGCGGCCGGCGACCAACTTCAGGCCCAGCGTCGGGAGGGTGTTGTCATCCGCAAAATAGATGGCCGTTTGGCCGATGTATTTGAGCTTGTCCGGCACCAGGCCAATCCCGTACGACATGCCGCCACGGCGTAGCGGATAGGCGTTCGTCGCATAGGCATTGACCACGCCCGGCATTTTTTTCAAGGCGACCAGATCCGCGGCCATGCGTGAGGCAATGTCATCGGAACCAAGTTTGCCGGCCCACTGATTTTCGACGACCAGCACCTGGCTCTCATCCACACCGCTGGGTTCTGAAAGATGGGCCAGGCGCGCATGGATGATGAACAATGCGTTGCACACGATCGCCAAGGTCAAAGCAATCTGCATGGCGATCAACAGGCTGCCAGCCTTGTGATGTCGAAGCGCCGCCAGAACAGGTTTGATCTGCATCGCCGCCCTCAGTTGGATTTCAATTGCCATGCCGGCTGCACGCGAGCCGCACGCCAAGTGGGATAGAAGGCGGCGCCAACGGTCGCCACAAGCGCCACAGCAACGGTCAGGACGATGAGGCCAGCATCCATATGCGCCAGCTTCGCCACATCAGGCTCGAAAACCAGTCCGATGCCCAGCATGCCGATACCGGTGAAAAGCAGGCCCATCACACCACCCGATACGCCGACGATCACCGCTTCGGCCAAAAATTGCAGGACGATTTCCCGGCGCGATGCGCCCAAGGCACGACGCACGCCTATCTCTGCAGCGCGGCGCATGAACTTGGCAAGCAACAAGCCAACCGTATTGACCAGGCAGACAACCAGAAAACCCAGCGACAGCAGCAGGGAAATCCGCGTCTCTGGCGGCACGACCTGCTCGAAATCCAGCCATTGCCTGAAGCCGAACAACTTCACTTCGGGCAACCAATAGAAGCGCCCGGCACGTTTCTGTTCGGCAGCGTAGCCCTCCATGAACGTGCGGTACGCTTGCACCGCGGCAGCGTCCGGCAGTTGCACCCAGAAGGAAATCCATATGCAGTCCGATTGCACCCAGCCTTGCCAGCCGGGTTTGCGGCCTTCGCTGCCGTAACAGCTGTCATTGCCGTTGGTCTCCGACTGCAGATCGATCGCACGGTTGAATGGCAGGAAGAAATCCGGCGCGCCGGAGAACGTGCGGCTATAGACGTTGACATCGTAGAAGCGCGGCTGGGGATTCCAATCCGCAAGCACTCCCACGATGCGGTAGTCGTGATCGTCCAGGCGGATCGAACGCCCTACGCTGTTGGCGCCTCCGAACAATTGCTGGTTCAGGTGGCTGCTGATGACGACCACGGCGGCGCGCGCATCATCCTGGCTGGCATCCCATCCGCTCCCATAAGCGAAAGGCGCATCGAACATGGGGAAGAACTCGCCGTAGGTGGCGTCGCCCTTGACTGCAAAAGGTTCGCGCGACACATCCTGTGGAATGACGGTGTAGCTGACCGGATAGATCGCTGCCTGATGCAACGCCTTGTGCGCGCGCATCAGGGCCATTGCATCGGTATAAGTGAACATGTCAGGAAGCTGCCGCGCGTTCGCGCGTGCTTTGGGCCCCCACACGTCAATGGCGGGAACGAACAACTGGCTTGAACGCTCGGGTAGCGGATTGGCGGAAACAGCACGGAATACGGCATACGTCGTCATCGATGAAGCCACGCCTACGCCGATGGCCAGCATCATCAACGTCGTAAGTATCGGATTGCGGCGCAGGCTGTGCACACCCAAGCGGAGATAGTAGGCGAGCATCATTGGCGCATACCCTTCCGCACGCGTTCCCTCACGTGCCTGGATGGAAGGGCAGCGAGGTAATCACATAAGTCGCCGCGTAGGTTGGGGTGCAAACCCCAACACCGGAATACACGGGCGCGACGACGTTGGGGTTCGCACCCCAACCTACAAGCTGCGCGTGCGAGTGAAGGCGCGCTCATACCGGGCGCGTCGCTTCGATCGGCGGTACGCGCGAGGCGCGCAGGGCCGGTGCGAATACTGCACCTTGTCCCAGCAGCAACAGCATGGCGATGCCCCCCGCCACGTACGCTACCGGCAGCACATTCAAGGTAAAGCGCGTGACCAGCCATAGGTTGAGGCCGAAGGTGAGCAGCACACCAATGACTACGCCGCCCAGGCTGATCAACAGGTTTTCCGTCATGAAATAGCGCAGGATGTCCCCGTGCGTGGCGCCCAACGCGCGCCGCACACCGATCTGCTTGCGCCGCTGCCCGACCCAGAAACTGGTGAGTCCCACGATGCCTGCGGCAGTGATGGCCAGCAGTACCGCACAGATGATGCTCATCAGGATCGCCATGCCACGATCGCGCTCGAACGCGCGACGACGCACTTCGGCAAAGCTGAGCAAGCCGTCCTTGGGATCGATCATGCGCATGCGGTTCTGCGCGTACAACGCCTTCGGTGCCGCACGCATGGCGGCGTCGAGCTGACCAGGCTTGGCGCGCACGATGTAATACACGCCCCAAGGCATGGCGATGCGAATGGGCACCACCATCGATTCGCCATAGTAGGTCGCGCTCCATGCACTCACGTCGGCCCGGTGCAGTACATCCACGATGCCGATAATCGTGATGGGGTCGCTGGTCATGGCGTAGAAGCTCTTGCCTAGCGCGTCGCCGTGAGGAAAGAGCTTGTCGGCCATTGCCTTGCTGACAATCGCAACCGGCGAGGTTATTTTTTCCCGCATGCCACGGTTCTGAATTTCATCCGGCCGGAAGTCGCGCCCCGCGATCAGCTTCACGCCCAACGTACTCAGAAAACTGGCATCACCCGTGAAGTACGACGCGTCGGTCGTCTTGGTGCGTTGATCCGGTGTCATGGTGATGAAGTTGTCCCAGCTGCCGCCGGCTTTGAGCGGATACTGATTGCTGGCAGTGACGTCCTGCACGCCCGGCACCTGGCGCAGCGTGGCGACGTCTTCCTTGATTCGTTCCACCAGCTCCGGCGTGGAGTATTGCTCGCCCCACAGGTTGCTGATCACGAACAGGTTGGCTTCGTCGACTCCGCTCGGTTCATCCATATGCGCCAAGCGCTGATGGATGATGAACAACGCGTTGCAGACAATCGCCAGCGTCAGCGCGATCTGCAGAGCAATCAGGATGGTGCCGGCCTTGTGGCGGCGAAGTGCGGCGAGTATGGGCTGGATATGCATGGATGCGTTCTCGCCTCAATTTGATTTCAGTTGCCAGGCCGGCTGCACCTGCGCGGCACGCCAGGCGGGATAGAACGCCGCGGCGACGGTCGCAAAAATGGCCGCCGCAAAGGTAAGCCCCACCAGCGATACGTCCACCTGCGCCAGCCGCGCGATTTCCGGCGCGAACAACAAGCCCACACCCGACATGCCCCCCACGGTCAGCAGCAAACCCAGCACGCCGCCGGCCAGGCCGACCGCCGCGGCTTCCACCAGGTATTGGGCGTAGATTTCATGCCGGGTGGCGCCCAGCGCGCGGCGCACGCCGATCTCACCCGCGCGGCGCATGAACTTCGCCAGCAGCAGTCCGATCGTATTGACCAGGCAGATGATGAAGAAACACACCGCCACCACCAAGGAGATACGGCTTTCCGGCGGCACCACTTCGCGATATTCAAGCCACTCGGTGACGTTGCGCAGGCGCACGTTCGGTGCCCAGCCGAAGCGTCCCGCGCGCTGCTGATCTGCCGAATAACCTTCCAGAAAGCGGCGATAGCGCGCGGCGTCGCTGGCCGTATCCAGCTCCACCCACGGCATCAGCCATACGCAATTGCTTTGCAGGTATTCGTCCCAACCGTTATAGGAGATCGTGCCGCGGCAGCTGTTTCTGCCGGCGTTGTCGATGTGCAGATCCAGCGCACGATTGAGCAGCAGAAAGAAATCGGGTTGATTGTCGAAACCGTCTTCCGCCCACACGTCGTAAAAGCGCGGCAGCGGATTCCAATGGCTGGCCACGCCCACGATGCGGTAATCGCGGCCGGACAGCGTGATGTTCTTGCCCACGCTGTTGGCACCGCCGAACACGCGTTGGTTGAATTCCTGCGTCAACACGATGTCCGCTGCGCGATTGTCGTCCTCGGCATTGCTCCAGCCGTTGCCGTACAGAAACGGCACGTCGAACATGGGAAAGAAATCCGCCGTGACGGCGAAACCTTGCGCGGAAACCGGCACGCTATTGGTGTCGCGCGGCAAGGTAGACAGCATCACCTTGTAGATAAGCGTCATGCGCGGTGCCTGATGCGCCCGCATCAGGGCCATGGCATCGACGTAATTCAAGGCACCGGGCGGATCGCCCTTTTCGTTTTGCTCCGGCCCCCAACTGTCGATCTGCGGCACGAACAGCTGCGAGGATTTTTGCGGAATGGGATTACCGGATACCGCGCGGAACACCGAAAAGGTGATCATCGACGCCGCCACGCCAAAACCGATCGCCATCACCATCAGCGCGGTGAGCATCGGATTGCGCTTCAGACTTCTCAGGCCGAGCTGGAGGTAATAGGCGAACATGGGGATGTGTTCAATCTCGGTGTTAACGTTTTTTGGCGAGAGCGCCCCCTCTTCCCGGCGGGGGAGAGGGGGCAAAGTGCGTCAACCGCGAATCTGGCCTGCGGCGGCGACGTACGCGGTGTGGAAGCGCGGATCTTCGGCAAGGTCCACCACCTGGCCATCGATGATGTGCACGTTGCGCTGCGCACGCGCGGCCAGTTCCGGATCGTGCGTGACCATCACGATGGTGGCGCCTTCGCGGTGGATTTCCTCGAGCAATTCCAGCACGCCGCGCGCCATCTGCGTGTCCAGGTTGCCGGTGGGTTCGTCGGCGAGCAGCAGGCGCGGGCTGCCGGCAAGGGCGCGGGCAATGGCGACGCGCTGTTGCTGGCCGCCGGACAGTTCGGCCGGATAGTGCTTGGCGCGCGAGGCGAGGCCAACGCGTTCCAGCGCGCCCATGATGCGTTCCTTGCGCTCCGGCGCCTTCATGCCGCGATAGCGCAGCGGCACTTCCACGTTGTCGAACACGTTGAGGTCGGGAATCAGGTTGAAGGCCTGGAAGATGAAGCCGATCTTTTCGTTGCGGATCTTCGAGCGCGCGTTGTCGTCGAGGTGGCTCACTTCGACGCCGTCGAGGTGGTATTCGCCGCCGGTGAAGGTTTCCAGGAGGCCCGCGATGGTGAGGAAGGTGGTCTTGCCCGAACCGGACGGACCGGTCACGGCGACGAATTCGCCTTCCTTCACGTCGATGTTGAAATCGCGAAGTGCATAGGTTTCGACTACTTCGGTGCGGTAGACCTTGGAGAGATGCGTCATCTTCAGCATGGTGTTGGTCCTTTCCAGTGAATTGAGTTCGGAGTTCTTTTGCAGATCGGGAATCGTCAATCGAGGATAGTTGGAGCGAAGTGCCAGGTCTCTTCACCATTCCCGATTAACGATCCCCGCAAGACAATCAGCGACTGATCACCACGCGCTGCGCGCCTTTGAAGTTGTCGGTACCGGAGATCACGATGTTGTCGCCTTCCTTCAGGCCATCGAGGATCTCCACCTTGTCGATGCTGCTTTCGCCCGCGCGGATCGGTGTCTTGGTAGCGATGCCGTCGCGCACCACGTAGGCGTAGCTGCCCCCGGATTCATCCACGAAGGAGCCGCGCTGCACGGTGAGCACGTTGTCGCGATGGTCGAGCAGGATGCGTACGGACAGGCGCTGGTTCTGGCGCAACTGCTTGGGCGTACCGCCTTCGAAGCGCACGCGTGCAGCCACTTCGCCGTTCACCACTTCGGGCGAAATCGCGCTGACCAGGCCCTTCCAGTTGTTGCCGTTGCCGCTGATTTCGCCGCCCATGCCCACGGCAAGGTCACGTGCGAAGCTTTCCGGCACCTTCACTTCCACTTCCAGCGCGGACAGGTCGATCACGCTGAGCAGTTGCGCATCTTTGGCCACGGTGGCGCGTTCGGCGATGAACAACTGACCGACCTGGCCGTCCACCGGCGAGCGTACGTTGAGGTTGTCCACCTGGCGTTGCAGATCCTGCACCATCAACACTTGCCGATCGTGCGCCAGCTTCTTGGCCTTGATGTCGAACGTGCCGGTGTCGTTGCCGAGATTGAGATCGGCTTGCGCATGGGCCAGCGCGATCTTGGACTTGGTCAGTGTGTCCTGCCATTTGTCCACGTCCATCTGCGGTACGCCGCCGAGCTTGTACGCTTTTTCGTAGCGGTCGAAATCGCGCTCGGCGCTTTCCTCGTCGATCTTGGCGTTGTCGTAGGCCTTCTGCAGTTCCGACTGCTTCTTGCGCGCATCGATCTGCGCGCGCAGGTAATCCACCTGCATCGCGTCGGCATTGGATTGTTCCTGCGCCAGCTTGTTGACCAGTTCGGGGCTGTCGATCACCGCCAGCACCTGGCCTTTCTTCACCGTATCGCCCGCATGCACTTTCAAGGTGACCGCGCCGCCATAGGTGGCGTACAGCGTGGGGCTGACCGCGGCGACCACCTGGCCTTCCGCGGCGATGTCGCGAATGAAGGGCCCGCGTTGCACGGTGGCGAACGCGAGCCGCGAGGCGCTTACCGACGAGTCGGCGGAAAACAGACGCGTGACGCCAGGCATCAAGAACGCCAGAACGATCACGACGGCCGCCGCACCGCCGATCCACAAGAGTTTTTTCTTGGGGCTGGGCTTGACCTGGATCAGGCGGTCCTGGGCGGAAGTGTCACGAATCATGATGCAGTCCTTGGCCGCGGACAGTGCGGCCCCTGATCATGAAGTGCAATCCGTGTGCCAGCCTTTGGATGGCGAATTAGATGTGCCTAATCAATAAGTTGCATGCACATGGCGCAGCCTGGCCGCTGTCCGCGGACACTCGCCGGACAGTGGACAGACGCACCGCTACGCCTGCAGCACGGCAGATTCGGCGTGTGCGATGCGCGCGGCGATGCGATCGCCCAAGGGCGACAATGGCGCGCGTGTGTCCTGCTCCAAAAACAGCAAGCCGGCGATCGTGCGCAGCCGAAAACTCACCACGCACGCGTGATGCAGACGCAGCGGTTGCGTATCGATGGAAGATGAAATGCCCGAATCGGGCACGCAGGCAGCCGTAAGCGCATCCCAGGCGAGGTAATCCGTATCGGGCAGCAGATGCCAGCGCGCACGTGCACGGCCCATGTGATCGATGCATTCGCACCATTCGCGCGGACCGTCATCCGTCACCACGCTGACGGCGACCAGCCAATGGGCATCCAGCAAGGGCGCAAATGCAGGCTGCGCGACCAATAATCCTGACGTCGATACGTTCGCCGTCGTGTCATTCGACGCTGCATGGAGATAAAGCACGCTGCCCAGGCCAGGCAGCGCACTGATCAACGTATGCGGCGTGATGCGCCGAATGCGACGCGACGCAAGCATGCGCGGCGCGCGACGGCAAAGCAGAGGGGAACGGGCGGCAAGCCAGCCGAACATGGCGATCTCCTGGATAGGTAGAAGACCCGGCTGGCGTGAACGGCTGGCGGAGTGTTTTTTAAACGAGGCGGCGACAACGCACCGATTACTTGGTGAGGATCAGCTTGCCGTTGCGGGTAAGCCGCAGGTGGTATTCGCTGCCCATGTGCTGGATCACCAGCTCGCGCTCGCCGGCCAGCAGGCGATGGCTGGAAACCCGGCGAACCGGAGCGGCCGAAGCGTCGCGGCCAGGTTCGTCCAGGTTCGTCGCCCTCGGTGGCGGCGACAGGCGGGAAAGCGTGAGTAGCGTGCCGGTGTGGGACATGACCTTAAGCTCCATCGTCAAGGGACGAATGGATGATAATGATTCTCATTTGTGAGTCAAGCCGGTATCGCCTACTCCAACCACGCTTGTCCGCGCACGCTTCATTGCCTTGAGCCGGACAGCGTTATCTCCACCAGAGGAATAACCTACTTGCTAAATTAACCAAGTAGGTTGTCGCATGAGTGGCGCCTGATGTTTTTGATCGTCATTCCGGCGAAGGCCGGAATCTATCGTGATGCGAAGCATGGATTCCGGCTTTCGCCGGAATGACGACTCTCTGAAACGGTATTAACGCGGACTGCAGTTCTCGCCCAAGTGACGGAACAAAACGTGGGATACCTACGAATCTGGCAAGACCTATAGAACAAACGGTCGCGAGGTCACCGTCATCGACGACGTGCTGATCGTTTCTTTCAAGGAGCTGGGAGCATGAAATGTCCAAGCTGCGGGGCCGCGAGAATGATGCGCGACACGCGCGACGTGCCCTACGTCTACAAGGGCGAATCCACCCGCATTCCGGCCGTCACGGGCGATTTCTGTTCCGCTTGCGGCGAAATTCTCCTGGACCAGGAACAGGGTGATCGCTACAGCGAATGGATCGGGCAATTCCAACGCCAGGTCAATGCCGCCTATATCGATCCTTCCTACATCACCAAGGTGCGCAGGAAACTCGAACTGGACCAGCGCGAGGCGGCCGAACTTTTTGGCGGTGGCGTCAACGCCTTCTCACGCTATGAAAATGGCAAGACGAAGCCGCCACTGGCCTTGGTGAAACTCTTGAAGCTGCTCGATCGCCATCCTGAGCTGCTGAGCGAGATCAGGGCTGCCTGACAAAGTCGCCTCCCCTGCTTGCGCCAAACCGTTCAATGACAGCGGCCTGTCGTGGTTCGCGAACTAGTGGAAACCGGATTGCCTGATCCAACCCGTCCCCGTTTTTTCCGTGAATTCGCTCACGTCCTTCGGCCATCTGCGCCCTTTAGCATGCCGCGGCCGCATGATGCGGCGAACAAGGAGAGCAGCATGAAACGTCTAGCATGTTTGTGCGCGTTGTTCTTTGCGGGCCATGCAATGGCCCAGGCCACTTGCTCCAATGCCACGTTCAAGGGCACTTATCTCGGCATCAATCCATCCGGAGAACTGGCCGCCGGGGTACATCTTTATGCGGAGGCGCTGGCTACCGTAAATGGTGACGGTACCGGCACCCTCAGCCTCAATTACACCACTACGGGTGGCGTGGTGAACGGATCGCAAATCGAATCGATCACCTACAACGTGAACCCGGATTGCAGCCTGACCGCCACCGCGGCCATCGCGGGTATCACCGTAGCGATCAAGGGCCATATTCTGCCTTCCGGCGATAAGGGGGTCGTTGTCTCCCAAACACCCGGCATCTCGGCCAATGCAGAATTTTTCAGACAATAACTGAAGCTTCATGAGCGAGAGCCGCGCGCTCTCGCTCTTCCATCCATCAAGCCAACGCCTGCTCGATCCTTTCCTTCAACGACAGATCGAACCTCGGCAACAATTCCAGCGTATCGAGGTTGTGCTCCAGTTGTTCCTTTCTGCTTGCACCCAGCAATACGGTCGATACGTTCGGATTGGCCAGGCACCACGCAATCGCAAGCTGCGCCGGTGTGGCGCCGACGTCCGCGGCGATCGCCGGCAGGCGCTTCACTTTCTCGACGCGTTCGCCGCCCTCGCCCAGCACCATGTCGCGCAGCCATTCGTAGCCCGGTTGCGTGAGGCGCGAGC
>CBJMMB010000050.1:0-25184 GCA_966430775.1 uncultured Dyella sp.
TTCTTACGCTGGAGTATTTCAGCGGCCGGCGGGTGCGTTATATCGCGCCGTTCCGCTTGATGTTCGTGCTGTGCCTGCTGTCGTTTTTCGCGTTGCATCTGGCCACGGACGTGATTGCGCACCGCGTGCAGCAACGTCACCAGCATGCCGTGCTGGTCGACCAGAACGAGGATTTCTCGCAAGCACAGACCGCAAAGCAGGTTCAGCAACAGCTCGATCGCAAGCTGGCGGCGCTCGAAGCCACCCGCACCATCGGCAATACCGCCATCGCCAGCCAGGTGGATCAGGCCGAACAGAAGCTGCGCGAGCAGGCCAACGCGCGCCTGACCGAACTCGGCGCACCGGCCAGCACGTCGACCGCGAGCAAGTCCGATGACGACGCCATCGAGCAGTTGGATACGCCCGTCAAGCCGGTCCACATCCGCTGGCTACCGGACTTCGCCAACCAGCGCCTGACCGATGCGCTGGACCATATGAAGAAGAACGGCAAGGCGCTCGCCCATCGCGGCACGCCCGCGCAGCGCCAGGAAGCCTGGGATCACCTGGCCGCCGGCATCTACAGCGCACTGCCCGGCACCATGCTGGTGCTGGTGCCGGTGTTCGCGCTGCTGCTGAAGCTGTTCTACCTGTTCAAGCGCAGGCTCTACATGGAGCACCTGATCGTCTCCCTGCACAGCCATGCGTTCCTGTTCCTGAGCCTGTTGCTGATCGTCATCACCGGCCTGCTTTCCACCTGGCTCAAGTCATACGCGGTCTGGGCCGGCTCCATCGTGGGCTGGCTGCAGGCTCCGCTGATCCTGTGGATACCGGCCTACCTGCTGATCATGCAGAAGCGGATCTACCGTCAAGGCTGGGTGATGACGGTGGTGAAATACGCCTTCGTCGGCTGGTGCTACTTCTGGCTGTTGCTGCTGTTCCTGGCGGTCGACTTGATCCTCGGCCTGGCCCACTGATTGTCACTTCCGGAAGGCCAAAAGCCCGGTTTTGCACAGCGTCAAGGTATTGACATACAGACCTGTCAAGCCTGTGAAGGCCCCTAGGACGACCTCGAAGCGCTCTTTCAACATATTGAAAGTCTTAAGGATTTTTAGCTGGTCAAAAGTTGAACAGCCTGTCACAAGACCCGTTCTGATGCGCGAAACGGGCCCCTCTCAACGGCACATCCACAGACTTATCCACAACTCTTGTGGATAAGGGGAAAACCCAGGCTTTGTGAGCCACTTAGCGGTTTTTCCTAGATGACAGGGCAGCAATCGTCGGCAAGCATCCAGCATGACTTTCCCTGTCGGTGTTCCGTGAGTGCGCAGCCGGCGAGGCGCGATACACTCCCGCCTACGCCGGACTCCCTCGGACGTCATGTCTCTCGTTCTTCGCATCGCCCTGCCGGTTCCGCTACCCACCCTGTTCGATTACCTGCCGCCCGCGTCGGGCACGGCGGTGATGGGCAGCCGGGTACTCGTGCCCTTCGGCCGCAACAAGGTCGTGGGCGTCGTGGTGGAAACCGATGTGCCTGCGCATGTAGGCAACACGCGCCTGAAACGTGTGTTGCGTGTGCTCGATGACGAGCCGTTGCTCGATGCCGAACTGATGCAGACGCTGGCGTGGGCAGCCGACTACTGGCTCGGCGCACCCGGCGAAGCCTACGCCAATGCGCTTCCTTTGCTGTTGCGCGAAGACAAGCCGCTGCCGGAAACCCAGGAACCGAGCTGGCAGTTGACGATCGCCGGACGCAGCGCACTGGATGCCGGCAGCCGGCGCGGCGGCAGTCGTACCTTGTTGCAGACCCTGCTTGCTGGCCCATTGTCCGCGACAGAACTGGATGCAGCCCTGCCCGACTGGCGCGCCGCCGCACGCCGACTGGCCGAAGCGGGCCTGATCGAGCGCGCCGAACCCGCGCCTTCGGCAAGTTTTCCTCCCGCCGCGCCTGCGCATACATTGCACGCCGAACAGGACGCTGCGGTGGCCGCCGTCACCGAAGCCTTCGGCCGATTCCAGCCGTTTCTGCTCGATGGCGTTACCGGTAGCGGCAAGACCGAGGTGTATCTGGCGCTGATCGAACGCACGCTTGCACAAGGCAGGCAGGCGCTGCTGCTGGTGCCGGAGATCGGCTTGGCGCCGCAGACCGTACGCCGGCTGCGCGATCGGCTGGGCGTGCCGGTGGAAGTGCTGCATTCCAACCTGGCCGAAGGCGAACGCGCCCGTGCGTGGCTGCGCATGCGTTCGGGCGAGGCGCGCGTCGTACTGGGCACGCGCTCGGCGGTGTTCACGCCGCTGCCGCATGCGGGTTTGATCATCGTCGACGAAGAACACGACAGCGCGTACAAGCAGCAGGAAGGTTTCCGCTATCACGCGCGTGATCTGGCACTGGTGCGCGGGCGCGCCTTGCAGGTGCCGGTGCTGCTCGGTTCGGCCACGCCGTCGCTGGAAAGCCTGGCGAACGTCGAAGCCGGTCGTTATCGCGCGCTGCATTTGCGTTCGCGCCCTGCCGCCACGCAGCCGCCGCAGGTGCAGATCGTCGATATGCGCGCGCAGCGCCTGGAGCACGGCCTTTCGCCCGCATTGCTGCATGCGGTCGGCGAAACCGTGGCGCGCGGCGAGCAGGTGCTGGTGTTTCGCAATCGTCGCGGCTATGCGCCGGTGCTGCTATGCCATAGCTGTGGCTGGCATGCCGAATGCCCGCGCTGCGAACATCCGCTTACCTTGCATGCCGCATGGCGCAAGCTGGTCTGCCATCACTGCGATCTGCAGGCGCCGGTGCCATCCGCGTGTCCCGATTGCGGCAGCCAGGAACTGAAACCGCAAGGCCAGGGCACCGAACGCCTGGAAGAAGCGCTCACCGCCCATTTTCCGCAGACGCCGGTGCTGCGCATCGATCGCGAAACTACGCGCCGCCGTGACGCGTTCGAACAATTGCTGGACAACCTGGCGCAGGATGCTCCGGCCATCCTGGTCGGCACGCAGATGCTCGCGAAGGGCCATGATTTGCCGAACCTAACGCTGGTGGCCATCGTCGGCGTGGATGAAGGCCTGCTCAGTGTGGATTTTCGTTCGGGCGAACGTCTCGCCCAACTGGTGGTGCAAGTGGCCGGACGCGCAGGGCGTGCGCGCAAACCCGGGCGCGTGCTATTGCAAACGCATCATCCCGATCATCCGCTGCTGCGCACGCTGCTTGCGCAAGGTTATGCCTCCGCGGCGAAAGAGCTGCTGGCCGAACGCAGGCAGACCGGATTGCCGCCTTATGGACACCAGGTGCTTTTGCGTTGTGAAGCACATCAGCGTGCGGCGGTCGATGCGTTTCTTGCCGAAGCGTGCGCGGCCTTGCCCGATACGAACAAGTTACAGATTGCCGGCCCCATGCCTGCACCGATGCCACTGCGTGCCGGACGCCAGCGCGGGCAATTGCTGATCGAGGCGGCCAACCGGCGCGATCTGCATGCCGCGGTGCGGCCGTGGTCGATGCAGCTGGCGCAGTTGCCGAGCGCGCGCAAGGTGCGCTGGTCCTTGGATGTGGATCCGATCGATCTGTATTGATCGCGCGCGCAACGCATAAACGAAAACGGCCTCCGCGAGGGAGGCCGTTTGCACGAACGTGTGGATGCCGGCTCAGGCCGCAAACAACGCACGCATCTTCTTCATCGCGTTGGCTTCGACCTGACGGATGCGTTCGGCGGAAACACCGTACTCATCGGCCAGATCCTGCAGCGTGGCCTTTTCTTCGTTGAGCCAGCGGCGCTGGATGATGTCGCGCGAGCGTTCGTCCAGTTTTTCCAACGCGCTGGAAAGGGTTTCCAGCTGGTTGTCGGTCTGGTCGGCATCGGCGACGTTCTCGTACGGATCGGCGCCATCGTCGATCAGGAACGCTTCCGGTGCTGGCTTGGCGTCTTCTTCGGCATCCGCCGGCGCTTCGAAACCGATGTCGCGACCGGACAGGCGCGATTCCATCTCGCGTACGGTGGCTTCCGGCACGCCGAGATCCTTCGCGACCATGCGCACTTCTTCGGCGTTCATCCAGCCCAGGCGCTTCTTGCTCTTGCGCAGGTTGAAGAACAGCTTGCGCTGCGCCTTGGTGGTGGCCACCTTGACGATGCGCCAGTTGCGCAGAATGAATTCGTGCATTTCCGCACGGATCCAGTGCACCGCGAAGCTCACCAACCGCACGCCCTGGTCCGGATCGAAACGCTTGACCGCCTTCATCAGGCCGATGTTGCCTTCCTGGATGAGGTCGGAGAGCTGCAAGCCGTAGCCGTTGTAACCACGCGCCACGTGCACCACGAAACGCAGGTGCGACATCACCAGTTTGCGGGCGGAGGCGAGGTCGTTCTCCTCGAGGTACCGGCGCGACAGGTCCTGTTCTTCTTCCTGGCTGAGCACCGGGATGCGGTGCACCGCCGAGATGTAGGCATCCAGGCTGCCAACGACGCTAGGAACCGGCAGGTTGGCCGTCACCAAGGCTTGGGACATGTTGGAACCTCCTAAAGATGGGGTGGAGCTTAGCACTCTGGCACTTGGAGTGCTAAAGGCACCGGCGAGTTCCGGCGCCTTTTATGTACCGAATAGTACACGAATCCCAGGCGCTTGTCCATGTGGGGTGGATGCCCGGCGAAGGGGTTTCAAGCATGACTTCCGGGGAGTGAATACCCGGTCTCGAAATCGCCAGCATCGCGTAGGCAGCCTCGCGGCTCAGCCACCCGCTTCCAGTTGCGCCCGTGGCGGCAGGGACCAATCGACAGGCGCCTGCCCGTGCGCCTGCAGGTACCGGTTGGCGGCCGAGAAATGCCCGCAGCCGAGAAAGCCCCGATGCGCCGATAGCGGCGAGGGATGCACCGCTTTCAATACGGCATGGCGGCGGGTATCGATCAGCTGGCCTTTGCGTTGCGCGTAGGAGCCCCACAGCATGAAGACGATGCCCTCGCGTTCGCGGTTGAGCGCATCGATGGCCGCGTCGGTAAAACCTTCCCAGCCCTTACCCTGATGCGAGGCGGCCAGTCCACGCTCCACGGTGAGCACCGCGTTGAGCAGCAGCACGCCGCGGTCGGCCCAGGGCGTCAGGCAGCCGTGGTCGGGCGGAGGGATGCCCAGGTCACGCGCGATTTCCTTGAAGATGTTCACTAGCGAGGGTGGCGCCGGCACGCCCGGACGCACCGAGAAGCACAAGCCATGCGCCTGCCCCGGACCGTGGTACGGGTCCTGCCCCAGGATCACCACCCGCACCGCCTCGAACGGCGTGTGCTGGAACGCATTGAAGATTTCCGGCCCGGGCGGATAGATCACCTTGCCCGCACGTTTCTCCGCACGCAGGAATTCGGACAGCGCCCGCATCTCCGGGCGCTGCAGGTAATCGCCGATGCGGCTTTTCCAGGACGGTTCGAGCCTGATCCGTTCTTCGTCGCTCATCGGGACAGCATGCTGTTCGGTAGCCATCTATGCATGATAACGAGTGGATGGAATCACGGGATGCGACTTAGCGTGGTGCGTCGGGCTGCTGTTCCGGCATCGCCTGCTGGAACGCTTCCAGCTCCGTACACGCGGCATCGATGCGCCGGATCGTCGGATAGTCGTCCAGCGCCATGTTCCAGCGCCGCGCGTTGTACACCTGCGGCACCAGGCACAGGTCGGCCAGGCCCGGCGTATCGCCATGGCAATAGCGGCCGGTGTGCGTGCTGGTCGCCAGCATCGTTTCCAGCGCTTGGAAGCCGGCGCTGATCCAATGCCGCATCCAGTTGCCTTTGCGTTCGTCGTCGGCTCCGAATTGCACATCAATGTGTTGCAGCACGCGCAGATTGCCGAGCGGATGAATGTCGCAGGCGACCATCTGCGCCAATCCGCGCACGCGGGCACGCCCCGCCGCGTCGGGCGGCAGCAGCGCCGGCTGCGGATGGGTTTCATCAAGGTATTCGACGATGGCCATGGATTGCGTGATCACGCGATCGTCGTCGACCAGGGCCGGCACCAGTTCCTGCGGGTTGATCGCCACGTAATCGGGCGCATGTTGCTCGCCGCCGTTGTGGAGCAGGTGCACTGCCCGCGTTTCGTAACGCAAACCCTTTAGATTCAGCGCAATGCGTACGCGGAAGGCGGCACTGGATCGCCAGTAGCTATAGAGAACGAGGCTGGAGGACATGAGCCGATCCGTGGAAAGGAAGCCTAAGTTTATTCCCTTCGATGTTTGCATCGTCGCAGGGCGGGCGGGAAAATACGCGGTTCCGGCCTCTGTGCCCACCTTGTCCAAGCTGCCAGGAGTTTTCCCGTGACCATCACCCGCATGAGCGACCTCGACCTGCGCGGCAAGCGCGTGCTGATCCGCGAAGACTTGAACGTGCCGATCGAGAACGGCCGCATCACCTCCACGCAACGCCTGGACGCCTCGCTGCCCACCATCAAAGCCGCACTCGCCGCCGGCGCCAAGGTGATGGTGATGTCGCACCTGGGTCGTCCGAAGGAAGGGCAGTTCGATGCCGAATCCTCGCTCGAGCCGGTGGCCAAGTGGCTGGGCGAGCACCTCGGCAAGCCAGTGCGCCTGGTCGCCGATTATCTCGGCGGCGTGGAAGTTGCCGAAGGCGAAGTGGTGGTGCTGGAAAATTGCCGCATGAATGTCGGCGAAGGCAAGGATGACGAAGCGCTGGCCAAGCAGTACGCCGCGCTGTGCGACGTCTTCGTCATGGATGCCTTCGGCACCGCCCATCGCGCGCAGGCGTCCACGCATGGCGTGATCAAGTTCGCGCCGGCTGCCGCAGCAGGCCCCCTGCTCTGCGCGGAACTGGATGCACTCGGCAAGGCGCTGGAACATCCTGCGCATCCGCTGCTGGCAATCGTCGCCGGCTCCAAGGTATCGACCAAGCTGACGCTGCTGGAAAACCTGATCGGCAAGGTCGATCAGCTCATCGTCGGCGGCGGCATCGCCAATACATTTATCGCGGCGATGGGCCATTCCGTTGGCAACTCGCTATACGAACCCGATCTGCTTCCCGCCGCCAAGAAAGTGCTGGCCGACGCCAAGCGCCGCGGTGCCGAAGTGCCGATGCCGGTAGACGTGGTGGTGGCGCCGGAATTTTCCGCGCACGCGCCGGCGACGGTGAAAGCGGTGGATCAGGTAAAGGACGACGAGATGATCCTCGACATCGGCCCGGAAACCGCCAAGCTCTACGCCGAGCTGATCGCCAAGGCCGGCACGGTGGTGTGGAACGGCCCGGTGGGCGTGTTCGAATTCGATGCATTCGGCAAGGGCACGGAAGTGCTCGCGCATGCGGTGGCCGATTCCAAGGCGTTCTCCATCGCCGGCGGCGGCGACACCCTGGCCGCGGTGGACAAGTATGGGATCGAGGACAAGGTTTCCTATATCTCCACCGGCGGTGGCGCGTTCCTGGAATTCCTGGAAGGTAAGGAGTTGCCGGCGGTGGCGGCGTTGAAGGCGCGGGCGGCGAAGTAATTCCGCGAAGCGGTAATGATGACGATGTAGGTTGGGATGCAAACCCCAACCTACCATTTTTTATTCTCGCGCTCCGGCCGCACCCGAAACGCCACGCTGATCCGCATTCCCACCGGATGATGCAATTTCGGAATGCTGTGGTCGTAATGCAGCTGCGCGTTCCAGCCCATCAACAGCAGGCTGCCGGCTTCCAGTTCCAGTTCGGTCTTCAGCCGTGGTGGTTTCTTGCGCTGGATCACCATGGTGCGCGTTGCACCCAATGACAGCAGCACGATCGGCTGGTGCGGTATCAGCTCATGCAGCTTGTCGTTATGCGGTGCCACGCTGTCGTGCTCATCGCGATAGCAGTTGAGGCCGATGCTGTTGAACGGCGCATCGACGTACTGCTTCACCACCGCCAGCGCATCGCGCAGCACGTTCGGCAAGCCCGGTTTGGCGATGGCGTAGTGACAATGCAGGCGCGGCACGCCCACCAAGCGCTCATACATCATGCGCGTGCTTTCGTGCCAATCGCCCTCCTCGCGCAAGCTGTTGAACCATGTCGTCGCCAATGCGGGCGTTATGACCTCCGGGAAATAAGTGATCGGTCCGGTAACGTCATCGGCAATCCTTTGCACGCCTTGTTCGAAAAGTAGCGTTTGCATACATGCCTCAATGAAAGTCGCGCGAACGCGCATCCAGATCCGCCAGCAGGTGGCTGAGATCGCGCAACCGTCGTGCAATCAGGTGGCTTACGCCATCGACGGCCTCCCAGCGCCCTTCGATCGCCAGCAGGCGCGCTTCCAGATAGGGGCGGCGCTGGGTTTGCGCGATATGACTCCACACCACGACGTTTACGTTGCCGAATTCATCCTCGAGGGTGATGAAGGTGACGCCGCTCGCCGTCTGCGGCTGCTGGCGCTGCGTCACCAGCCCGACGGTACGCACCTGCGATGCATGCGGCCGTTTTTGCAGACTGCGCGAATCGAGATATTTTTCCGCACGCAGGCGACTGCGCAGCAGCTTCAATGGATGTGGTCCGAGGCTCAGTCCACTGTGCGCGTAATCGGCGGTCATGTTTTCGACGGTCGTGGGCAGCGGCAGCACGACATCCTGCTCGCGCGGACTGGCGCGGCCGAACAACGGCAGTTGTGCTTCCACGCCCGAAGTGAGCCACAGCGCGCGATGGCGATGGCCGGCCAGACCGCGCAAGGCGCCTGCGTCGGCCAGCAGATCCTGATGGCGCCTGTCCAATTCGGCGCGTGTGCAAAGATCGACTACGTCGTGGAAAGGCGCGAGCTTGCGTGCGCTGGCAATGCGTTCCGCCACTTTCTCGCTGCAGCCCCGCAACAAGCGCAGACCCAAACGCAAGGCCAATCCTTGCTTGCTGTGCTCGTCGGCCTCCAGCGTGCAATCCCATTCGCTGTAGCGCACATCCACCGGGCGCACGCGAACCTTGTGGCGTTGCGCATCCTGCACGATCTGGCTGGGGCCGTAGAAACCCATCGGCTGCGCATTGAGCAAGGCGCACGCGAAGATGCCCGGCTCGTGGCACTTCAGCCAACTGCTGGTGTAAGCGAGATTGGCGAAACTGGCGGCATGGCTTTCGGGGAAGCCGTAGCTGCCGAAGCCTTGGATCTGTTTGAAGATCTGTTCGGCGAACGCTTCCGTGTAGCCATTTTCCAGCATGCCGTTGATGAGCTTGTCGCGATGCTTTTCCATGCCACCGTGGCGCTTCCATGCCGCCATCGCGCGGCGTAACTCATCGGCTTCGCCTCCCGTATAGCCCGCGGCCACCATGGCCAGTTTCATCACCTGTTCCTGGAACAGCGGCACGCCCATGGTGCGCTCAAGCACCGGACGCAAGGCCTCCGAGGGATAGGTGATGTCCTCTTTTCCATGCCGACGCTGCAAGTAGGGATGCACCATGTCGCCCTGGATCGGCCCTGGACGCACGATCGCAATCTGGATCACCAAGTCGTAGTAACTGGCCGGCTTGAGCCGCGGCAGCATCGCCATCTGCGCGCGGCTTTCAATCTGGAACACGCCGATGGTGTCGGCCTTCTGGATCATTTTGTATGTGGCACCATCGTCCGGCTCGATGGAGGCGATATCCAATGTTTTGTTGCGATGCTGCTCCACCAGCTTGAAGCACTTGCGCAGGCAGGTCAGCATGCCCAGCGCCAGACAATCGACCTTGAGCAGGCCCAGAGTGTCCAGGTCATCCTTGTCCCACTGGATAATGGTGCGATCGGGCATGGCGGCGTTTTCCACCGGCACCAGTTCGTGCAGCGGCGCGTCGTGGATCACGAAGCCGCCCACGTGCTGGCTCAGGTGGCGTGGCTTGCCGAGCAGTTGCACGGTCAGCGCGAGAAGCTTGCGCATCACGGGTGCATCCGGATCGAAGCCTTGCTCACGCAGGCGGTCATGCAAGGACGCATCGCCGAGGCGAAAGTAGCAGCGACTAAGTTTTTCGATCTGGTCTTCGGGCAACCCCAGCGCCTTGGCCACGTCGCGCACAGCACTCTTGCTGCGATAGCTGATCACCGTGGCGGCGATCGCAGCACGCTCGCGACCGTATTTGTTGTAGACGTACTGGATGACTTCCTCGCGCCGTTCGTGTTCGAAATCGACGTCGATATCGGGCGGCTCGTCGCGCTCCACCGAAATGAAACGTTCCACCAACAGCTTCACCTTGGCAGGATCAGCATCCGTCACGCCCAGTGCGAAACACACGATGGAGTTGGCTGCCGAGCCGCGCCCCTGGCAGAGAATGTGTTGGCTTCGTGCGTAACGCACGATGTCGTGCACGGTAAGGAAGAACGCCTCGTATTCCTTTTTCTCGATCAGGCTCAGTTCGTGCTCGATGGTGGTTTGGATCTCGGACGGCACGCCTTGCGGCCAGCGCCATTTGGAACCTTCGACTACCAGCTGACGCAGCCATTGCATGGCCGTGTAGCCTTCCGGCACCAGCTCGGCGGGATAGCGGTAATGCAGATCCCTTTTCAGATCGAACGTGCACCGCTTGGCAATACGCACGCTCTCGTCCAGCAATGCTTTCGGATAGATCGTTTCCAGCGTGGCGCGTCGCCGCAGATGACGCTCGCCGTTGCGGAACAATAGGTCGCCCGCCTCGGCGATGGTCTTGCGATAGCGGATCGCCGTCATCGTGTGCTGCAGTGGCAGACAGCGGCGGATATGCATGTGCACGTCGCCGCTCGCCACGCGCGGCAGTTGCAAGGATTCGCCCAAGGCTTCGAGTTCGGCCAGGCGTGCGTCGTCATCGCCCTCGCGATGCAGTTCCACCGCCAGCCAGGCGCGATCGCCGAACACCTGTTTCACCCATGCGCCGTGTTCGCGATCCGGTTTGAGCGTGGGAATCCACAGCGCCAGCGTGCCGGGTACGCCATCCGCAAGGTCTGTTCTGAGCAGGCGATATTCGCCTTTCTCGGACGCACGCCGTCCCTTGGTGATCAGGCGACACAGCGAGACATAGCCTTGTTTGTTTTCTGCCAACAACACCAGCTTGGGGCCGTCTTCGAGCTGGATTTCCGTGCCGACGATCAGTGGCACTTTGCTATCGCGCGACGCTTCCCAGGCGCGCACGATGCCGGCGAGCGAGCATTCGTCGGTGATCGCCAGCGCGCTGTAGCCGCAATCGTTGGCGCGTTCGAACAGTTCGCGCGCGCTGGAGGCGCCGCGCTGGAACGAGAAATCCGACAGGCAATGCAGTTCGGCGTAATCGCTCATGCGAACCACCCGTGCAGCATCCAACCACTTTGCTCGCCCGGTGTGCAATAAACCCAGGCGCGCTGGCCTTGTTCCGTTTCGACGATGTAGTAGTCGCGGCGCACCGTACCGTCGTCCCACCAGCCGGCTTCGATGCGTTCGGGACCGGCGAGGATGCGTACTGCGCCGCGCAGAGGAATGGACTGATCCAGCAGCCATGTGGGGCGTGCGCGTGGTTCGATAAAGCTCGCATCTTGTTCGGCGATGCGTTGCGAATACTCAGGCCGTGGATCGATGGTGGTGCCCAGGCGATAGACGGCGCGATCACCGAGTCGCGCGCGCAGGCGTTCGCGCAATTGCTCGAAAGGCAGCGCGTTGGCGGGACGTTCGTCAAATAGATCGCGGCCGGCCGGTACGAAGCCAGGCAGATCATGGGCGATCAGGCGCAGCGACACTACCGGCGCGGAAAGCTGTACTTGCTCAAGGCGGCCGCGCGCCGCTTCGAACAGCACGTTGGCATCGCGCTCGGGCGAAAGCATGCCGACCGGCACCTCGGTTGCGGCGTTGCCGCGATGCTCCAGTCGCAAGGCAAAACGCTGCACGCCGCCGTCGCGGCCGGAGAGATAGGCCGCGAGATCGCCGGTCATGCGTTTCAACGGAAACACCAGGGCGGCGATGTTTTCCACTTCGTGCGACAGCTCGATGCGCCAGTCCACCGTATCGGGCGGGATGTAGAGATCCAGCCCCGCAGGTATATGGCCCAGCAGGCGATCGATGGCTTGCAGCAGTTCCGCGCCGAAACGCCGCTGCAAACCATCGCGCGGCATGCGCAGCAATGGCCCCAGCTGGCGGATGCCCATGCGCGGCAGCGCATCCACCGCCTGCTCGGGCAAATGGCTTTTCTGCAAAGGCACGGCATCAAGCGCGCGCTGCATGGTTTCTTGTGTGAGAACGGCCATGCCATCGCTCACGTCGGCCAGCACATGCGCGGCATGCGGCGTGGGTGCCGCGGCGATGCGATGACGGAAGCCCAGCTCGGTGAGATCGCGGCGCAGATTGCGTTCGATAGTCGGCCAATCACCCAGCAGGCGGCGGCTGCGGCTGATTTCCAGCACGATGGCATGCGGCAGCAGCGCCACTTGCGAGCTGTAGCGATAGGCGACACCCGCCAGGAAGCGTTGCCAGCGATCCGCATCGGCGGGGTCGTAGGGGATCGCTTCGAATTGCGCCAGCAAGGCTTGCGCGGCATTCAGGCGCTGACCGATGTGCAAGCCTGCGCGTTGCGCCGATGCATTCGCCGCCACCACGCAGCGTGCGTTCGCCGGACCATCCACCAGCACCAGCGGACGGTCATCGTCGCGACGGCGGAGGACACCATCCAGTGCCAGGTGCGGCAGACTTATGCAGGTCCACAACATGCGCCGTCACCATCACTCCCCGCTCGTGCCGAGAGTGGGGAATTTCACTATGCCCTCGCCTACTTGCCGGAGAGGATCAGGATGGGGCTTGTCGTGGATTTGAGAGGCCTCATCCCACCCCAACTCTTCCCCGCTATATGCAGGGGAGGGAGTTGTCTGGGGCGAGTCGTACATGTGCAGCAAGGCAATGGGCTGCGCGGGTGCGTTACCGCCGCGACATTTGCGTATCCATAGCGACGGCTGCGGTTTGGCGGTGAATTCCAAACGCAGCGCCGCCGGCGAAGCATTCGCCAAGTAACGGCTGTCGCGAAACACGAATGCCAAGGCACGCCCGGTATCGGCGGCGACTTGCAAACGGCGCAGACTGCGATCGTCCGCCTGTTGCGGCCATGCCAGCACGGCGGCGCAACTGCCGGATCGCAGGCATTGTTCGGCGGCCCACAACACGTGTTTTTCGTCCGCATCGACGATGTCCACACGCTGCAGATTCACGCCCTGCTGTCGCCAGCCCATCGCGCACGGCGCATACGGCGGCGCGATCAGCATCACGGGGCGCTGCCCTTGCGTGAGTCGCGCGAGCGTCGGCAGCAGCAGGCGCAGCTCACCGATACCATCGGCGGGCAGCAGGATTTCGGTCAGCGAAGCTTCCGGCCAACCGCGCGCCGGCAAGGCGGCATCGAGCAGCGGCCAGCCGGTGGATTGCCCGCCTTCGACCAGCGGCTGCGCCCGGCCGCGCCAGACCTGCCGGGCATCCAGCAGGTTGGACAAGGCCACCACCGTGCCCATCAGACGCCCCTCACCAGACCTGCGAACAATCCTTCGATGGCAAAGTCTTCGGTGGGATCCGGATCGATCGGCTGGTAGCCGGGGCTGTTCGGCAACAGGCGGATCACCTCATCTTTCCAGTACAGCCGCTTGATGGTGAAACGATCACCCGCCACGCGCGCCGCCACCACCTGGCCATGCCGTGCAGCGGGGGTGGCATGCACAGCGACCAAGTCGCCATCCAGGATGCCTTCGTCGCGCATGGAATCGCCCATTACCCGCACCAGGTAATCCGGCTGCAGGCGGAACAGCCAGCGCGACACGCGCAGGCTGCGTTCCACCCGGGATTCGGAAAAGATCGGCTCGCCCGCGGCGATGCGCCCGATCAGCGGCAGATCCAGCGTATCGGCGGCGAGCGGATCTTCTTCTCGCACCAACCGGATGCCGCGCGAACGGTTGGGCTCGACCACCAGCCGCCCTTTCGCCTCCAGCGAGCGCACATGCTTGAGCACCGCGCTGACACTGGCGATGCCCATGGCCTGACCGATTTCCTCCAGCGTGGGCGCCTCCCCACCCTGCTCCAGCCGCTCGCGGATAAAGGCAAGGATGTTGAGCTGGCGGCTGGTGAGCTGGAGGGTCATGGGCTACATCTTTTCACCTTTTTTGGTGAAAATGAAGTGGCAGCCCCTAGACCCACCTCTCCCGCTCAGCGCTTCTGGTGCGCCTGCATGTAGCTGCGCAGCACCTGATTGATACGCGTCTGGTAGCGCTTGCCCGTATGGCGGAAAAACTCCAGCACGTCGCGATCAAGCCGCAAGGTGACTTGCTGCTTGTTCTCGGATGGGGGCGTGCCTGAGCGCGTCCATGTTGCGTCGGCTGGACTTGGCGAGATATCGCTGAAGTCGATGTCGCGATCTTGCAGGGCGGCAAGCTGCGCTTTTTCTTCTGCGCTCAGCGGCGTGCCTGATTTGAGGGCGAATTTAACGGTTTTCCCAGTAGATGCCTTGCTCATGGCGATCAGCCTTTCGGGCAGAAATGATGCGGATCGTATCGCCGCGCATGGTGTAAGCCACGATCAATGCCATCTGGCCGACGAGGCCGATGGTAAGGAAGCGCTCCTCGCCGTAATTTTCGCGATCGTCATACCTGTCGATGCGCGATGGATCGTAGAAAACGTATGCGGCCAACTCGAACGAAATGCCGTGCTTGATTCGGTTGGCCGCCGCTTTTTCAGCGTCCCATTCAAAAACCAGCGTCATGCCAATAACTCGACGTCACGATTGTAGTTACAAATGTAGCTACAAACAATCCTTGTCTTACGGCGCATCGATGCGCCGTTACGATTTCAAACCGGCTCCAGCCAACCCCACTTGTCCTGGGTCTTGCCGTTGAACAACCCGAAGTAGAGCTCCTGCAGCCGACGGGTGATGCGCCCGGCCTTGCCGCTGCCGACCTGCTTGCCGTCGATTTCGCGGATCGGGGTGATTTCGGCGGCGGTGCCGCACATCAGCACTTCGTCGGCCAGGTACAGGTATTCGCGCGGGATGTCGCGCTCCACCACCTCGATGCCGTCTTCGCGCGCCAGCACCTTGATGGTGTCGCGGGTGATGCCGGCGAGGATGGAGGAACTGGCCGGGGTGGTGTGCAGTACGCCGTCGAACACCAGGAACAGGTTTTCGCCCGCGCCTTCGCTGAGCAGGCCGCTGGCGGCCAGCGCGATGCCTTCGCCGAAGCCCAGACGACGCGCCTCGCGCGCGACCAGTTGGCCGGAAAGATAATTGCCGCCGGCCTTGGCGCCCGCAGGAATGGTGTTCGGCGCGAAACGCTGCCAGCTCGACACGCAGGCGGTGATGCCCACTTCCAGCGCTTCCGGCCCGAGGTACGGACCCATCGGCCAGCTCGCCACAGCGACGTCGATCGGCGTTTCGGCGGAAAGCCCGAAGCCGCCCAGGCCACGATACGCCACCGGGCGCAGGTAGGCGGCGGAAAAGCCGTTCTTGCGGACCACTTCGCGGCACGCCGCTGCCAGTTCGTCCTGCGAATACGGCAGCACCATGTCGTAGATCTTGGCCGAGAGGTACAGGCGCTTCAGATGATCGGTGAGGCGGAAGATCGCCGCGCCTTCCGGCGTGACATAGCTGCGGATGCCCTCGAACACCGACGAGCCGTAATGCAGGGCGTGCGACATCACGTGTGCGGTGGCTTCCTTCCACGGCTTGATGTCGCCGTTCTGCCAGATCCATTCGGGGTACTGCTGGGCCATGGGGCAATCTCCGTTGGGGACCGCCCATGATAACGGGCCGAAGCTTTCGACACCTTTCGTCGGGAGTGGCGTTAAGGATGTTCTGATCTATTCCACGCACCCGTCACCGCACTGTATGCGCGCAGCGGTTTGTCGCAGCGGTGAAGGCAGACTGGCCGTCTGTCGAGACGCTGGGGCGAAGCGCCGCGCGCATACAGTGCGGCCCCAACGTATTGAATTTATATGAGGGGGTGACCTCCAGAAGGCCCGCAGGCTGTGCCGCGCGGCTTGAACAGACGGCCAGTCTGCCCTGCGCCGCACAACACACCCTGCGAGCCTTCCGGAGGTCATGCCGGGTACGTGGAATAGATCAGAGCATCCTTAGCTTCGCGGCTGCAACCACACGCATCCGGAACGGTGCACCACGTCGAAACGGGTTTCCGTGCTGGCGCCGCTGCCATCGTCCGATTCGGTCCGCACGAGCAATGCTTCGCCATGTGCAGGCGCCGGGCTCGGCGATGCGGATAGCGAAAGCGAGGAAGCGTCCTCCTCATCGCCGGACGCCGATGCGCTTTTGACGTCGATCAGCGGGCGCGACATCAGCCGGGTGAAGTAACGAATGCCTGCGACCACTTCGTCCTTTCCGTCGCCATTCCATAGCGTCACGCCGGCAAGGCGGTTGGGATTGCGCTCGGCGAACGCATTGATCACGGCTTGCTTGAGCTGCTTCAGATCCGCCGCACATGTCACCGCAGGCGGCTGCGAGATTTCCGCTGGCGCATGCGCACTCGTTGCGGGCGCCGGCGCCGGCAGCACCGGTGTGGCATTCACATCGGAACAATTGCGGTCGGTAAAGACGGGAATGCCGTTCGTACCCATGCAGCGATGGATGCCCTGCGCGCTGGCGCAGACCGGCAACAACAGCAGTAGCAGCAGGCAGAGGACACGCATCGGCCAAGCATAGCCCGATGCGTGCGATGCATCAGTGCAGTTGATCAAGCACCGCGCGCGTCGCTTTTGCACGGTTCAGCGTGTAGAAATGCAAGGCCGGCGCGCCGCCTTCCAGCAGTCGACGGCACAGCTGCGCCACCACTTCTGCACCCATCGCGCGGATCGATTCCACGTCGTCGTAATAAGCCTGCATGCGCTTGGCGATCCAACGCGGAATTTCCGCACCGCACGCATCGGAAAAACGCTTGAGTTGCGCGTAATTGGAGATCGGCATGATGCCCGGCACGATCGGCACGGTCACGCCCATGCGGCGCACGTCATCGACGAAGCGGAAGTAGGCATCGGCATTGAAGAAGTACTGCGTGATCGCGCCATTGGCGCCCGCCTCGACCTTGCTTTTGAAATGGCGCAAGTCGGCCTGCACGTCTTCGGACTGCGGATGCATTTCCGGATACGCCGCCACTTCGATATGAAAGTGATCGCCGCTGTATTCGCGGATGAAGCGCACCAGCTCGGCGGCGTAACGGAAATCGCCCGGCGAGGCCATGCCCGATGGCAGGTCGCCGCGCAGCGCCACGATGCGCCGGTAGCCGGCAACGCGATACGCATCGAGCAGTTCGGCGATTTCCTTGCGTGTGCCGCCCATGCATGACAGATGCGGCGCCACGTCCAGGCCGTGCTGCTGATGCAGGCGCGCCACCGTTTCGCTGGTGTAGCTCAGGGTGGAACCGCCGGCGCCGAAGGTCACCGAGACGTACTCGGGCTTGAGCGCCTTCAGCTCTTTCGCCGTCTTGTCGAGCTGGGCGCGCTGTTCGTCGGTTTTGGGCGGGAAGAATTCGAAGCTGATGGCCGGCATGGCTTGGGTCCTTGCGTCACTCGGGCAAGTATATATCTCTTATTCGAGATGAAAAGATATAACATGCGATCCACCCTTCGCCGACGGGCGGGCCAGCGACTTCCGGTACAGGCGACCGGCCCCGGCACGGGCTGACACTGCATATGCCGGTCTGTCATCATCGCCGGATTGTGTCGCCCGCACGGCGGGTGCTCGTATGGTTTAAGGGAGTGCTCGATGTCTTCTTCCAACGCGATCCGCCGCGACGTAGGGCCGTTCGCCCTGATGCTTACCGGCCTGGGTTCGATCATCGGTTCGGGCTGGCTGTTCGGTGCGTGGAAGGCCGCCGGCCTGGCTGGCCCCGGCGCCATCTGGGCGTGGGTGCTGGGCGCGGCGATCATCATGACCATTGCGCTGACCTATGCGGAACTGGGGGCGATGTTCCCCGAATCCGGCGGCATGGTGCGTTACGGCCATTATTCGCACGGCTCGCTGGTCGGCTTTATCGCCGCCTGGGCGAACTGGATCGCGATCGTGTCGGTGATTCCAGTGGAAGCGGAAGCCTCGGTGCAGTACATGGCGTCGTGGCCGTGGGCCTGGGCACAGGATCTGTATCACGTCACCGATGGCGTGGGTGAATTGAGCCACACCGGCCTGTACATCGCGGCGGTGCTGGTAGTCATCTACTTCCTGCTCAATTTCTGGAGCGTGAAGCTGTTCGCGCACTCCAACACTGCGATCACCGTGTTCAAGCTGGTGGTGCCGGCGGCGACTGGTCTGGCGCTGATCGCCAGCGGTTTTCATCCTGAAAATTTCTCGGTCGGCATTCATGGTGGCGGCCACGCGATCGACTTTGCTGCCGTGCTCACTGCAGTCGCTACTGCAGGCATCGTCTTCAGCTTCAATGGTTTCCAGAGCCCGGTGAACCTGGCCGGCGAGGCGCGCAATCCGGGGCGCAGCATTCCGTTTGCGGTGGTCGGTTCGATCCTGCTGGCCACGGTGATCTACGTGATCCTGCAGGTGGCCTATCTCGGCGCGGTGCCGCAGGATCTGCTCGCCAAGGCAGGCTGGCACGGCATCAACTTCCGCTCGCCGTTCGCGGAGCTGGCGATCATCGTCAATCTACATTGGCTGGCGATGCTGCTGTATGTGGACGCTTTCATCAGCCCGAGCGGCACCGGCATGACCTACACCGCCACCACCGCGCGCATGATCTACGGCATGGAGCGCAACGGCACGCTGCCGAAGATCCTTGGCCATGTGCATCCGAAGTGGGGCATTCCGCGTCCGGCGATGTGGTTCAACCTGGTGGTGTCGTTCCTGTTCCTGTTCTTCTTCCGCGGCTGGGGCACGCTGGCGGCGGTGATTTCGGTGGCGACGATCATTTCCTATCTCACCGGTCCGGTAAGTGTGATGACATTGCGTCGTACGGCTACCGAATTGCACCGCCCCTTGCGCGTGGCAGGCTTGCCGGTGCTGGCGGGCGTTGCCTTCGTTATGGCGACGGAGCTTTTGTACTGGGCGAAGTGGCCGCTGACCGGCGAGATCATCCTGCTGATGGTGGTGGCATTGCCGGTGTACCTGTATTACCAGGCGAAATCCGGCTGGCACGATTTCGGGCGACACTTGAAGGGCGCCTGGTGGCTGATCGTCTATCTGCCGGTGGTGGCATTCGTGTCGTGGGCCGGCAGCACCACGTTCGGTGGACACGGTTATCTTTCTTACGGCACCGATCTGATCGTCGTTGCGGTGATCGGGTTGCTGTTCTACCTGTGGGGCGTGAAGTCCGGTTGGCGCACGCCGGCGGTGGAAGCCGCGCGCGACGAAGCGCATGTGCATCCGGACCTGCCGCTGGTGCCGCCGGATGAAGACACCGCCGAGCGCATCGTGCGGCGTTGATGCACGAAAAAATGTAGGTTGGGGTGCAAACCCCAACGTCGCGATGCGTGTAGATGGCAATGCTGGGGTTGCACCCCAGCCTACAGCGCGAGGATGTCGCCCAACAGCGCTTGGGCGGTGACTTCCGGGCCTGCACCCGGTCCCTGGATCACCAGCGGTTGCGTGTGATAACGCGTGGTGGTCAAGGCGAACTGATTGTCCGTGCCATAAAGACGCGCGGCGGGATGCGTAACTGCCACTTCCGTGATACCGACGCGCGCGCGTCCACGTTGATTCAAGCGCGCCAGGAAACGCAGCACTTGGCCGCGCGAACGCGCCGCTTCATGTAGCGCGGCCAGCGGCTCATCCAATTCTTCCAGGCGTTCCAGGAAGGCTTCGGTGGAAAGATCGCGCAGGCTTTCGGGTACCAGGCTTTCCACGACGACTTCATCATGCCCCAGGGCGAAGCCCGCGTTGCGAGCGAGGATCAGCAGCTTGCGCGCTACATCTTCACCGGAAAGATCCGCGCGCGGATCCGGTTCCGTGTAACCGAGCTTGCGCGCTTCGCGCAGCAACTCGGAAAACGGACGACTGCCGTCGTATTGGTTGAACAGGTAGGACAGCGAGCCGGAAAACACGCCTTCCAGTGTCAACAGCGCATCGCCGCAATCGCACAGACGGCGCAGCGTGGAAAGCACCGGCAAGCCCGCGCCCACCGTGGCGGAATCCCCGTAACGGCCACCGGCGGCACGTGCAGCCTGCAAGGCGCGCCAACCGGAAAGATGTCCGCCGGCCAGCGATTTGTTCGCCGTCACCACGTGATAGCCGCGTGCCAGCCAATCGGCGTGACGCGACGCCAATTCGCCGGATGCGGTCGCGTCGACGATGACTTTCAACGGTGCGGGATGCGCGTCGAGTGCGGATAGCAGCGCGGCATCGTCACGCACCGAACCTTCGCGCTTCAGGCGCTCGCGCAGGTCGCGTGCGGCAAGCTGCGCGGGTTCGGTCTGCTGCTTGCGTGAATTGGCCGCTCCCACCAGATGCAGGCGTTTTGCCACCGGCGTGCACAGCAGTTTCAGGAACGCACCACCCACCACGCCGGTACCGAGCAGCACCAGCGCGGCTTCCTGTGGCGCGACCGGCGAGGTTTTGGGAATAGACGCTTCGGCCAGCACCGCACTCATGCAATCACCCGGCGTTTCGAAGCGTTTTCGCTCACCGCGAGTGCGCGCTGCAGGCCCGCGTCGAGATCGCGCAGCAAATCATCGCCATCCTCGATGCCGATCGAAAGACGCAGCAACGTATCGGCAATGCCGGCGGCGCGACGCGCTTCGGGCGCCATCGCGGCATGCGTCATCGAAGCGGGATGCGCAACCAGGCTTTCCACGCCGCCGAGCGATTCGGCCAGCGAGAAGAAATGCAGGCCATCGACGAAGGCCTCGATCTGCGGCACGTCGCCATGCAGTTCGAAGCTCAGCATGCCGCCGAAACCTTGTTGCTGCCGCGCAGCCAGCGCGTGGCCGACATGCTGCTCCAGACCCGGGTAATACACCTTGCGCACGGCGTCATGCTGATCCAGATAGCTGGCGATGCGTTCCGCGTTTTCCTGATGCTGGCGCAGGCGCACGCCGAGCGTGCGCAAGCCGCGCAAGGTAAGAAAGCTATCGAACGGCGCCCCGGTAAGGCCATTGCAGTTGCCCCACCACTTCAGCTGTTCGGCGACGGCCGCATCGCGCGCGACGACCGCGCCACCGACCACATCGCTGTGTCCGTTGATGTACTTGGTGGTCGAATGCACGACGACGTCCGCACCCAGTGCTAGCGGCTGTTGCAGCGCGGGCGACAGGAAGGTGTTGTCCACCACGACCAGCGCGCCGACGGCATGCGCGGCGTGCGCAACATGGCGAATGTCGGTAATGCGCAACAGCGGGTTGGACGGCGTTTCCACCCACACTAGCGCGGGCTTCAACGCCAGGCCTTCGGCAAGCGCATGGTTGTCGGTGAGATCGACGAAGCGCACGCTGAAGCGGCCCTTCTTCGCCCAGGCATCGAGCAGGCGCCAGGTGCCACCGTAGCAATCATGCGCGGCAAGCACGGTGGCGCCGGCCGGCACCAGTTCCAGTGCGAGCGCCACGGCGGCCATGCCACTGGCGGTGATCACCGCGCCGGCGCCTTGCTCCAGTTCGGCCAACGCGTTGCCCAGCAGGTCGCGCGTGGGGTTGCCGCTGCGCGAGTAGTCATAGGCGCGCTTGCCGCCCAGGCCGGTGAAGCTGTAGTTGGTGGAGAGATGCAACGCCGGCACCACTGCGCCGTGCTGCGTGTCCGATTCGATGCCGGCGCGTACGGCACGCGTGCTGGCGGTGGCTTCCTTCGTGATATCGGCGCACATGGTCAAGCTCCACAACGGCTGGGGACGGCCTGGCGCAGCAGCGGCGCCAGTTTGTTGGTTTCTTTCAGGAAGGCGTCATGGCCATACGGCGAATCGACGACTTCCAGCGTGGCCGATCCACGCAAGCGGCGCTGCAGTTCGCACAGGTCGGCCAGCGGCACCAAGCGATCGGAAGGAAAGCCGATCAGGGTTGCGGGCGTGGTCACGGCTTCCGGTGAAACGTCGTGCAAGTCGATCGACTCGGAAAGTGCAAGGAAACGGTCCAGATCGAAACGCTCGACGAAACGGCGGCCCGCGTGTTCCAGGTAATCCTCGACCGGGAAATGGAAACGGCCTTCGCGATAGTCCGGTGTTCCGTCGAAGCGGCGCGCGAATTCCTCGCTGCCGCGATAGGTCGTCATGGCCAGCTGGCGGGCGAGCGAAAGCGCTTCACTGATTTGGCCGGAAGCCTGGCCCAAACGCAGGATCTGGCGCTGGATCGCACGTTGCGCGGTAGCCATCGGATGGGCGCGATGCGCGCCGGCCAGCAGCACCAGCTTCTCCAGCTTATCGGGGTGACGGGCGGCAAAGGCCAGCGCGGTCATCGCGCCGTAGGAGGAACCGATGAACGCGGCGACACTGCCAATGCCGAGCGCATCGACCAGAGCAGCCAGTGCATCGGCCTGGTCTTCGCTTGAGATCGCACGCGGGCTGTGCTCGAAATCGGCCGGCGTCAGCCAGTCGATGCTGAGCACGCGGCAGTGCGCCAGATCGATCGCCTGGCCATGTCCCACCAGCTCCGACCACCAGCCCGGCTGGCCCTGGTCGGTGCCGGCCACATGGCGATCCGCAGAGATGCCACCTTGCACGATGACCGTCGGCGCATCCGCCGCGCCCGTCCACTGATAACGCACGTCTACATGGCTGACGCCATGGCCGTACTTCGGCTGCAAGGCGAGGCGGCGGGAGCTGCGCTGCCCGGTCAACGTGCTACGCGAGTGCAAGGACACGACCACGGCAGTGGGGCGATCTTCGAGGGAGGAATTGGCGAGCTGCGGCATCTTGGGTTCTCCGTTTACATCGCCCTGCGGAGAACCTTTTGAAGAGTTGTCGCCGGATACACCATGCATCGCATGGTTTGACGACACCCCATCTCTCGGTCGGCGCCGAAGCGCCCCGCAGGAGTTAGCACCGTTACAGGATTGCTCCTGCAGGTTGCCCCGGCTTCAAAGGGCCTGTCCCTCAGCCGGTCTCGATGAGTGGAATCGACTATACAGACGGCATTTTTTAGCGTCAATGGACGTATAGACGTCTAAACGTAAAAACAGCTCCAAAGAACCGCGTATTTCAGCCATATGTGAAATGACCATATGCCAGCGATATGGCTCTGGACGGGCGGGTGGCAGGCCGGCGAGGTCGCGGTATCCTCACGCCTTCCACCGCGGGCGTCAGCGCAGACCATGACCATCAAACCCGATTTGTCCTCAGCCGTCGGCCATACCCCTTTGCTGCGCCTTCGCCATATTTCGGAGCTGACCGGCTGCGAAGTGCTGGGCAAGGCCGAATTCCTCAACCCGGGCGGCTCGATCAAGGACCGAACCGCCCTGGGGCTGATCCTGGACGCCGAACGGAAGGGACTGCTAAGGCCGGGCGGCACGATCGTGGAAGGCACCGCCGGGAATACCGGCATCGGCATGGCCCTGATCGGCGCGAGCCGCGGCTACCGGACGGTGATCTTCATGCCCGATACGCAAAGCCGCGAGAAAATCGACGCTCTTCGCGTGGCCGGCGCGGAAATCCGGCTGGTTCCGGCGGCGCCCTTCAAGGATCCCAAGCATTACGTCCATATCGCCCGCGCCTATAGCGAAAGCTTGAACGAGCAGGCGCCCGGCAGCGCGTGGTTCGGCAATCAGTTCGATAACACCGCCAATCGCGACTGGCACGAATCGACCACTGCCGTGGAGATCTGGGAGCAGACGGCAGGACGGATCGATGGTTTCGTCTGCTCGGCGGGCACCGGTGGGACGCTCGCCGGGGTGGGTCGGGCATTGAAGGCACGCAAGACGGGAGTGACGGTCGCGTTGTCCGATCCCGGCGGCTCGGCGCTGGCCAATTACATCAATCGTGGCGAGCTGGTCGCCGAGGGCGGCTCGATCAGCGAGGGGATCGGTTCCAGCCGCATCACGGCGAATTTCCAGGACGCGCCGATCGACATGGCTTGGTCGATCCCGGATCAGGAATCCGTGCCGCTATTGCATCAATTGCTGCACGAGGAAGGTTGGTGCGTGGGTGGCTCCAGCGGCGTCAACCTGGCCGGCGCGATTCGTCTGGCGAAAGCGCTCGGGCCGGGGCATACCATCGTCACGGTGTTGGCTGATGCGGGTACGCGTTACCAGGCCAAGTTGTTCAATCCGCCGTTCCTGCGTGAGAAAGGCATTCCGGTGCCGGAGTGGCTGCAGCAGTCGTTCGGGGGATGATGCAGCAGGCATTGCAGATCATCGGCGTGTACTAACATGGTCGCCGGAATGCAGAGCAGCCACGGGAAAGCCGTTACACGATGAGTTCGGCCGCGTTCGAAAGGATCACCATCGTTTCCGTTACCGGCCTTCCGGACGCCACCGGCGCGGTACGCTCCCTTGCCTGGTGCCAGCAGCAGATGCCCGGTGCGCGCGCATTGCTATGCAGCCCATTGGCGCCGGCGGATCTTCCTGCATCGATCGAATGGCGCGCGATCCAGGCGATGAACTACCACGAATACAGCTGGTTCATGCTGTTCGCGCTGTGGCGCGTGGTGGAAACGGAATTTGCGCTGATCGTGCAGGACGATGGCTGGGTGCTCAGCACCGACAACTGGCACGACGATTATTTGCAGTACGACTATGTCGGCGCGCCCATTCACCTGGCGCACGTCGACGCGCCTGACGGTGCGCGCTGGGTCAGGCAATTCGAGTGGTGCAAGGATATGGGCCGGCCAGGCTATACCGTCACGCCGGTGCTCAATGGCGGCTTCAGTCTGCGCAGCCAGCGCCTGATGCGCGCCCTCGTTGAACATCCGGATATACGCGTATCGATTCCACCGCCGGACCTGGTCTCGGGCGATCCGTTGCGGATGTACTGGCACAACGACGTGTTGCTGGAAGATGTGCAGCTATCCGGCGTACTTCGTACTGCGCTGGAAGCCAAGGGTTTGCGTTTTGCGCCGCTGGATATTGCCGCACGGTTTGCCATCGAGCATGCCGGAGCGGTCCATCACGGCATGGATGCGTTGAGCATCTTCGGCCATCACTCCAAGCTCCGAAAGCTGGCAAGCATCCAACCGCCCACCATCCGCTACACGATTTCACAGGCCGAGGCGGGCGAGCTGTATGGCGAGCTGGATCTGGCCGAGATGTTCAGGCGCCGCGGTTATCAGGTCGAATTTGCCGACTGAGCGCAGACGTATGGCGTATGGCTCGCCAATGCATTGACCGACTTCATCGATGTGAAAGCCGCTTCCGCGTTCGCGGGCATCAGACAAAACTTGGCATCGGCCGCAAAACAAAACGCCTTCCCGGTATCGGGAAGGCGTTTTTAAGGATAAAGCCCCTGGCGGT
>CBJMMB010000051.1:0-25182 GCA_966430775.1 uncultured Dyella sp.
AGGTGTACACCATGTCCTGGCACACCTGTTAACTATGTCCTGGTACGGAACACCTTCGCCGGAATGACGAATAGGTGGACTGGGTGATCAGGCAGCGATGCAGATTCACGGGCCGCCGCCGACGTTCCACATATACCGCGGCGGCCGACGCCCACGGAATTCGGCAAAGTCCACACGCTTCGGATAACGCACGTTGCCCGATGCACGCAGGTCACGCCTTGCGCCACGCCAATAACGGCAGCGGCGCGTGCGTGGTCGGCGCCGGCGGCGCATCGCTGCGATCGCAGCACGTCGGCGGCGCCCTTGTTCGCGCTGTTCGTCGGTCTGCTCCACGTCTTCGCTGTTGGGGCGGCTGATGCGTACTTCGTCCAACCCATCGCCGGTACGACGCACGCCGGGACGATTTTCCTGCCCGATCGGATCGACGCGGCGCATGCGGTCGTCCACCAGCGAAAACTGCATGCTACGGCCTGCGCCGAGATCAATCACCTTGGTGCCGCGCATGTTGGCCGCGAGGGCTGCCAGCGCTTGCGGATCGACAAACGGCGATGGCTGTGACTGTATCGGTGCGGAGGTGCCCGCGCCCGCTTGCGCCGCCAGCAGCAAGGCCATGGCTTGCAGCGTCATCGGACGGCGGTCGGTGGGTAAATCCAACGCATTCATCACCGCGGGCGGAATGATGCTGATGCCGCTGTTCGCTGGCGCCGTTCGTATCGGCAGTGCAGCGAAGCGGCTGTCGTCCATCGGCGGAGGCGGCGGCATGTCCGGATAGCGCTGGCGGTCCTGCGCAGCCGGCACCACTACGTTGGCCACGCGCGTAAAACTCAACGCGCCTTCGCTTTCGCCTTGATGCGGTATCGACGCCACGGCGAACACTTTGCTGGGATCCACGTTCAGCGCCGGCATGGTCGATGTGATGGTTTGCGATTCGGCCGCCTGCGCAGGCGTCTGGTTCGATATGGACACGGGTGACGGTTGCGGCACGGAGACAACCGGCATCGGCATATCGAGCGACTGGCCGGCGTTGGGTGCGGCAATGACCGGGTTGACGCTTATGTTCCAGCGATCCGCTTGCTGTTCGGTCGGTACGGGAAACAGCAGATTCTGTTCCACGCGGTTGAGCGTGTCGAACGTGGCGATGACCGAGCGGAGCGCAGGTTCTATCGCATTCACGCCATCGTTCAGGGCATTCACACCGTAACGTTCGGGTATGGGGGTCGACTCAGCCGGCGCTGATGCCGGTGGCGATGAAACGTAAGCACGATCGCCGCTGATGCTTACGTTGCGCATGATCTGGTCGAGATGACCTTCCGGCAGATCGACCACCTGGCTGACGCCAAGCGGGCTGTCTGCGCGCAAGCCCGGATTTACCGCAAGAATCGAATGCACCGGAACGTTCAGCGCGTTGGCCAGGTCGTTCACCGTGCCGCCCATGGAGAGCGGAAACAGAATGGTCAAACCCTTGTCCTTCGGCCCCAGGCCGGGCAGGTCCAGCGGGTTGCCGCTGACGATCGCTTGCAGGAGCGAAGAAGGCATGGCTACACCATCAGGCAAGCAAGGTGGGGCTGATTTCCAGCGCGCCGAGCTGGCTTTGCGCAAACCGTTCGATCAGTTGCGGCGCGCCTTCCACCAGGCTGCGGTAGGCCGTGCTCGAACGCGTATCGGCACGCAGCTTCCAGCCGTTGCTGGTGCGGCTCAGCCAAAGTTCCGTGCCGGGCAGCAGGCCGTCCTTGAGCGTGATCATGATCTCGCGCGCCTGCGCCGCGCTGCGGCTGGTCGCGTCGGGCACCAGCAATTGCTTGACGTGCCGCTCGATCAATTCGGCCAGCGCCGGCGCCATCGCGGCATGGCTGGGCGCCGGTTGCTGCGCGTCCTGCACGATCGTCTGCTGCGCCATATGCAAGGCCTGCAGGCCGATGTTCGCGCCGGCTTGTCCATCGCCGCGATGATCGTCCTGTTGGCTGTCGCCGCTGGAGCTGTCCTGATCGCGCGACGCCAATACCGGCGATTGCGCCCTGCCCTCGCTCAGCTGACGCTGCAGCAGATCGCGCAGGGCCTGTTCCTGGTCGGGTGGAAGTTCGTTGGCGTCGGCGCTGGCGTCCTGGGTGTTTGCATCATCGTCCACGTCGATGTCGACTGCGCTTTGCTCGTCCGCGGTATGTTGTGCGGCGTCGTCCGACGGCCGCTGCTTGCCATCCATCAATGCGCGGAAGCGCTGCACGGTTTCGTGCTCGCCGTTGAGCGCCTGCTTTGCATGGGCTTCGCGCACGCCATGCCGATGGGTCAACGCATGCGAAGTGGGTGACGGTGGCGTTGAAGATGGCATATGCATAGCAACCTCTGCATGGAATAACTTGATCGCTCGCCGCGAGGCATTTTCTACTTGACGTCATTCCGGCGAAGGCCGGAATCCATGCTTCGCACTGGCGATGGGTTCCGGCCTTCGCCGGAATGACGCCATGCTTTGAATGGCATCGATGCGAGCCTTAAGTCCTCCCCTGCCGATGCAGAGGAGAAAGTACGCACTTAGCGCAACGTTGTCCTCCGCAACATCAATTCCTCCAGATTGTGTTCTTCCCGCAACGCCTGCTGGCTGCGCGATTGCTGCAACCATTCCTGTTTCATTTCGCCGAGCGCATCCACCTTGCTGTGCGCACTGCGCCAGGCAGTCGCCGCCACATCCAGCGCGGCTTCGGCTTCGGCGCATTCGCGCGACCGGCGTTCCAGCTCCGCATGCCGCTGCACGATGAGCTGATCGAGCCACGCCAGGTGGTGCTCGTGCCGGCGCATCGCTTCGGCCGTCGGCGTTCCCTGCTCGACCAGTTCTTTCCACGATGCATCGGCAAACGCCTGCCGCTGCTGCACCGACTGCTCCCATTGCTGCAGAGCTTCGACGCGCAGGTTTTCGGCCGTCTGCCATCGCTCGCGGCAGGCTTTCAATTCGGCCTCCAGCTTGCGCAGGCGGATGCCTCTGACCGTGCACAAGGGTTCCAGCGGGAATGTGCGGGCGCTCATGCGCACACTCCCAGCAGCCGGCTGCGCGTGGCGGCGAAGTCGGCGTGCTCGTGGGTGTCCTGGCGCAGCAGCTGGTTGATGGCGTCGATGCGCGCGATGGCGGTATCCGCATCGGCATCGCCGCCGGGTTTGTATTCGCCCAGCTGCAGCAGCATTTCGATCTCACGGTACTTGGCCAGATAACGCCGCAACGCACCGGCGGCACGTTGGTGGGTTTGCGGCGTCACACGCGGCATCAGGCGACTGGCGCTGGCGAGCAGGTCGATCGCCGGATAATGACTGGCTTGCGCCAGCTTGCGCGACAGATAGATGTGCCCGTCGAGGATCGAACGTACTTCTTCGGCGATCGGATCGCTGCCATCCTCGTCTTCCATCAGCACGGTGTAGAACGCGGTGATCGATCCCTTGTCGTTGGTGCCCGCGCGCTCGAACAGCCGCGGCAAGGCGGAAAACACCGAAGGCGTAAAGCCGCGCCGTGCCGGCGGCTCGCCCATCGCCAGGCCGACGTCGCGCAGGGCGCGCGCGAAACGCGTGACCGAATCCATCATCAGCAAGACGTTCATGCCGGTGTCGCGGAAGTACTCGGCGATCGCCGTGCCGAGCCAGGCCACGCGGCTGCGTTCCAGCGCCGGGCGATCGGAGGTGGCCACCACCAGCACGCTGCGCTTCAAGCCTTCTTCGCCCAGGCTGTCGTGCAGGAACTCGCCCACCTCGCGGCCGCGCTCGCCCACTAGCACGATCACGTTGACATCCGACTGCGCATTGCGCGCCAGCATGCCGAGCAAGGTGCTCTTGCCGCCGCCGGCCACCGCGAAGATGCCGGTGCGCTGGCCGCGGCCGATCGTCAGTGCGGCATCGATCGCGCGCACGCCGGTAGGCAATGGCTCATCGATCGCCTGTCGTGTGAAGGGATTGGGCGAGTCTGCATACAGCGGCACCCGCTCGACATTGACCAGCGGGCCAAGCCCATCCAGTGGGTCGCCATGCGCATCGATCACGCGACCCAGCAAACTCTGCCCGGCCGGCGCCGTCGCCTGCTTACCGGTGGCGGTTACGGTGGTGGCGGTGGAAATGCCTTCCAGCGGGCCGAGCGGCGTCAGCAAGGTTTGTTGCTGCGATACGCCGACCACTTCGGCCGGCATGCTGAAGCCGGTGTCGCCTTGTTCCAGCAGGCATAGCTCGCCGATCGCCGCGCGCACGCCAGTGGCGCGCACCAGGGTGCCATAGGCTTCGGCAACGCGGCCGACGTGCTGCAAGGTGTCGCGGCGGCTCAGCGCGCGCAGCAACGGATCGTCGCCATCCGCGGGCAGCAGGTTATCCGAGGTCCGTACGCTCACGGCGTCCTCCGGTGGTCTTTTCGGCGGCGGCAAGAATCACCCTCGCCTGTTCGAGCTGTTCGTCGAAACCCGCGCGCACGATGCCGCCGGCCGATTCGATGATGCAGTCGAAGCGATCCAGGTTCGGGTCGCCGATGATTTCGATATCCGGCGCAGCGGCGGCGCCCAAAGCGGCCACTTCGCTGCGCGCCTGCGCCACGACGTCCGGATGAATGCGCACCAGCAAATGTGGCTCGAACACCAGCTTCTGCATGGCTTCGGCCACCAGCGATGCGACCAGCCGTTCGGCGCCGATCGCCGGTGCGATGTGCTTGACCACGCCGATGGCGATATCGCCGGCGCGCTTGCGCAGTTCAGCGGTGGCCGCGGCCCGCGCATCGACCAGCGCCTGCAGCGCCTCGGCGCACTCGCGCAGGCCGGCTTCGCGTCCTTCGATCAGGCCTTCGTGCCGGGCTTGCGCAAAGATTTGTTCGCGCTCGGCTTCGGCCTGGCGCAGCAAGACGTTGGCCTGCTCGACGATGCGCTGCGCTTCTTCCAGCGGCGTCCAGGCTTCGGCCGGAATCACGCCGGCGGTGACGTACAGTTGAAACCGTTCGCGGTCGGCTACCCATGCGCTCATGGCAGTGTCCCTTCGGCGATCGCAAGCGAGGCTTCGGCATCCATGGTCTGCTGCTCGACCAGCAGCGCAGGCACCGCCGCTGCGGGCAGCCAGCATTCGCCCTTGGCGCGGGTTGGCGCTTGCGCATAGGCAAGCGCGAGGCGCACCGCAAGGCTGGCGTGCTTGCGTTCGGCGTGGCCGAGAAATTCGATCTTGCCGCGCTCGTACACGGCATCGCTCAACGCCAGCGCATCGCGGCCGCAGCGTTGCAGTACGGCGTCGCCCATCTGGCGGATGACCTCGGGCGCCGCGCCGGGCCAGGGATTCATGCCCTGCGCACGCCGCCAATTGTCGAGGCCCAATGCGCCGCGCACGAACAACACGGTGTTTCGCTCCACGATCATGCGCAACGCCGGGCCGAGCGCGATCGCGCCCAGCATCTGCGTGAACGTGTGCACACGCGCTTGCGGCCATTGCAGCCAGGGCTCGTCGTCCAGCCATGGCTGCCATCGTTCGTGGTTTGGTGCGAACACTTCTGGTGCATTGAGCAAAGCGGCGCGCGCCAGGTGTCGACGACCTAATGCGGAATGCCGCGCCCGTTGCAGCAGCGGCTCGGGAAGATCGCCGCAGCGCAGCGGATGCACCGCATCGAGCAGCGCGCGCGCATGCTGCTGGCGCAGGTGTGCTTCAACGTTCATGCGGCATGCTCGAACGAACCAGGGTGCGCGGACGTCCGCCCAGCAAGGCGCCGCGATTGCGCCACAGCAGTACGCAGGCGAGCAACAACACCAGCACTGCGAAACCCATCATCGCCAGCGAGGTCAGATCGCGGCGCGGAAAGGCGGCAGTGGTTGCCGCAGCCGGCACTTCGGCCGGTGCACGCTGGAAGAATTGCACAGTGACGCGGCTGGGATCGGTCAGCCCGTCGGTGCCGTTCATCACGGCCGCCTTGATGTCCGGCGCGCGCCCTTCGATGCCCGCGTTCGGGCGCGTGATCACCACCACCGACGCCGAACCGCTCGGCGGCTTGTCGTCGATCGGGCTCTTGTCCGGAATCGACAGGTACACATAGGCATCGACTACGCCATCGAACTGCCGCAAGGTGTGGCCCAGCTGCTGCTCGCGCGCGTAGATGAAACGCTGCTTGTCTTCCTGCGGCGAAGAGACGAAGCCATCCTTCTTGAAGATCTGGCTGATGTTGTCGATGCTTTGGTGCGGCAAGCCTTCATCGCGCAGTATCGCCACCGCGGCCGGCATGTCGCGGCGATCCAGCACCACCTGCCAGCCTTCGCCACGCTCGCCGGCGCGCTTGTCCGCATCGATGCCGTTGTTCAACAGCGCCGCGACCACTTCGTTGGCCTGTTGCTCGTCGAGCTTGTTGTACAGCACTTCACGCGAACAGCCGGCAAGCAGCCCCAATGCGAACACCAGGGCCGCCACGCGCCAGACTTTGCCGATCGTCATGATCGCTACCTCAAGATTGTTGGCGGAACAACTGCTGCACGCCGTCGGAGCTGCGGTTGGCGACGTTGGAAGTCAATTCCGCCTGGAACACCATTTCCTGGCAGCGCATGGTCATGTCGATGATCTGGCTCGGCGCCAGGTCGCGGCCGCTGGCGCGCATGGAATCGGCCAGTTGGCCAAGCTGCGTGGCGTGCACGTTGAGCGAGTCGAACTGGTTCAGCACCGCCTTGATGCCGGCGGAAAGCTCCTGCGGCACCGGCGCCACCTGTTCGGCTTGATTTACGCCGGGCGGCGCGGCATCGGCGAAGGTCTGGCGGAATTTCGCGATGTCGTCGACGTGCGCGGGCGCGGTTGCGGAGGTTTGCGTCGCGGCGAAATCGGCGACGTTGACCATTTGGGTGGGGAGCACGTTCATGGGGATCTCCTTGTGGCTAGGGTCGTGTTGAATTCATCGCCTGCACATGCGTCTCTGCTCGCGCGTTCGTCATTCCGGCGCACGCCGGAATGACGCCAGGCAAGTAAGACGATTTACGCGCAGACATAACCCAGTCCATCAGCCCTGCTTCTGACCCAAGGTATTCAACGCCTGGCCAACCGCATTCGTCGATGAAGACGCACTGGTCGACAGGAACTGCATCTTCAAGCTCTCCGCCGTCAGCTGGGTCAGCACCGAGGGATTGTCCGAGCCGGTATTAGCGCTGCCGAGTTCACCGTTGACGTTCGCGTTGGAACCGGCGCTCACCTGGTCGGACAACGCAGTGACCTTGTTGGCCTGCTGGTCGAGCGCGCTGCCCCAGGCCTTGGCCAGGGCTTCGAACCAGCTCTTGGATTGGTCCGTGCTGACGGTCTGGCCGGCCGAGGCCGCACCATTGGCGATCACGGTGTTGAGGAACTGGCTGTTGTTGCTTGCATTGATCGGGTTGCTGCTCATTGTCGTCTCCTGCCTGGTGATGGGGGGCTCACTGGTGGGCGGGCTCCGTGATATCGAAACGGCGCGTCATGGCTGTTTCGAAATGGGTTTGCCGCTTGCCGGCGGTTCTGCTTTGGCGGCCGGTGGCACGGGCGTGGCGTTGCCGGCTGCGGCTGGCAGCAGGCGCGCCATGTCGACCGAATCCATGTCGCCCAGCGGATGCGGCGTGGTGTATTGGTCGTTCTTGTTCAATTGCATATAGGTGTTGTCGGGCATGCGCACCAGGATGTTGTCGTCGCTGGTGACGCCCACGAAGACGCCGCCTTGCGGCAGCGCGCTGCCCGGGTAGTAACGCGACTGGTCGCGCGTCACCACGTAGCTGTCCTCGCCGCTGCTGACGTGCTGGATCAGCTTGCCTTGATCGAGCTTGGGCGCCTCCGGCTTGCGCTCGTCGAAATTGCGCAGCGCCAGGTTGAGGCCGACGTCGCTGTTGAGGTTCTGCATGTCGGTCGAACCGAGCACGTCCTTTTTCACGTGCTCGGCGTTGTCCGGGTCGCCGAAATGGCCATCGACTTCGATCAGGCCCTGGTCCAGCAAGCGCGTTTCCACCGTATAGCCGTGCATGCCGAAGATGTCCTTCACCTGCTTGGCGACGCTCGGCCAATCGCGCACCGCCAACTCCGAGGTCAAGCCGGCCTGGGAAAGCTTCTGCTTCAATTCGGGCAATTGCGCGGCATTGCCGACCACGCCGTGCACCACCAATTGGTGGCCACCATCGATGCTGGCCACGACGTGCATCAACGACATCTGATGCAGAATGTCGCGCGCCGTCTTCAACTGTTCCTCGGCGCTGCGCGGCTGCACCAGCGTAGGATGGCTCACCTTCCAGCTGGCCATCAGCACGAAGATCGCGAAAGCCAGCAGCAGGCAGGCGATCGCCAGCACGCCGCGGCGGCGGTTGATCAGCTGCTTGTCGGCGACGGTGGCAGCGCCCTGCTCGCCCGCATCGCCCAGGCTCAGCCAGCGTTCGCTCCAATGCGGACCGACCGCGAACTGCACCTTGCCCAGCCGCACCATCGCGAAATGCTCGAGCGTGATGTTCTCGCCTTCCGCGATGTGCGTTCCCTGCGCCTCCACCTCGCCTTGCAATGCGCGCAGCAGTACCTGATCGCCCACCACGGTCAGCACGCAATGGTGATCGCGGATATCGGCATCGCCCAGGATCAGGTCGCAGTCGTCCGCCTGCCCGATCATCAGGATGCCGCGCTCGGGCAAGCGGAACTCCGCGCCGGCATGCACGCCGCTGAACACGCGCAAGCGCAACTGTACGCGTGGCGAGGCGCGTTCCACGCTGGCTGTTCGATGGGCGACTTGGCTGCTCATGGCTGGGCGATGAACTCCATCAACGAATGCGTGGCGCGACCGTGGTGGTCGTGGTTACCGGCGGTTGCGGTGGAATCGGCGAAGGGGACGGTTGCGGCTGCGACGCCGGCGGCGGATTGTCGAAGTGCCAGATGCCGGTCTTCTTCGCATCCTGGTCGTCGATCTGCTGCTGCGATTCGATCGTCACTCCCGACGAGCTTGGCGTTTCCTGTCCGGTGACGCGGTTGAGCGCGATCAGGCGCGGCGTGATCAGGAACAGGCGCTCGATATGCTCGCGCTGCTTTTGCACCGTCTTGAACAGGTAACCCAGCAACGGAATGTCACCGAGCACGGGAATCTTCTGCGTGGTGTTGCCGCCGGTATCCTGGATCAGGCCGCCTACCAACAGGCCCTGCCCGTCCTTGATCACTGCCTGCGTGTTCACCGCGTTGTTGCTGACGATCGGGTATTGCACATTCTGCGAATCGGCTCGCGAATAGGTGATGTTGCCGTCGTCGATCTGCACCATCATGCGGATCTGCAGACCACCGTTCTCCGCCACCAGATGCGGTGTCACACGTAGCGTGGTGCCTGCCACCACGTTGTACAAATCGGAGTTGTAGGCGCCCGACACCGGCACGTAGACGGTCTGGTTGCTCTGGATCACCGCCTCGGTATCGTTCATGGTGATCACTTGCGGATGCGTCACCACGTGGGTGACGCCATCGGCTTCCAGCGCATCCACGTTGGCGATGAAATGACCCGGATCACCGAGGATGGCGCCGACCTGCCCGCCGCCGCCGAACAGGCTGGCCAACGATGACAGCGCCTGCCCGTCCTTGCCGCCCAGCAGGGCGAGGGCCAGGGCGCTTTTCATCCCACCCGGACCATCCGCGCTCGGCACACCACCGGGGCCGTTGCTGGTGAAGCCCGCGGTGATGCCGTGGTTGCGATAGAACCAGTTGACGCCCAGCGAGCGCGCCTTCTGCTTGTCCACGTCGATGATGGTGGCTTCGATCTCCACCATTTGCGGCGCTACGTCCAGTTGCCGGATCAGGTCGTCGTACATCGGCATGCGATCGGCGGTGTCGCGCACGATGATCGCGTTGCGGAAGCTATCGGCGACGATGCGGCTATCGCCCTGGCCGCTGATGGCGCGCAGCGTGGTCGGCTGCGATGCCGCACTCGAAGTGGTGGCGTCTTCGTCGTTGTTTTGCGCCGGCACGGTGTAATCGCCGAGCGGCGGTGGCGGCTGCTGACCCATGCCGGCCAGCCCTTGTCCGCGCAGGCCAGGCTGGCGTGCCGAGATCAAGCGTTCGCGCGCGCCGCCGAAGGCATCGGCGCCGCCGCTGCCGACCAGTTCGCGCAACACCGTCGCCACGCCCGGAACGAGTACCTGGCGATTGCCGATGGTGATGGTGTTGTCCGACGCCCATGCGTATTTCAGTGGATAGAACTTGAAACGCATGGTCGGGTTCTGGCCAAGACCGGAAATGGTCTGCGCCATCTGCTTTACCTGATCGACGAAGCGCTTGCTGCCGGTGATCGTCACCAACCCCGTGCTCGGCTCGAGCCGCCAGATATCGCCGCTCGCGGCATCGGCCCAGTTCACGCTGGCCATGGCGGCCAGGAACTGCTGCTCCGCCGGCAACGGCACGCTGGTGTAATCGGTCTGGCGCTCGGTGTTGAGATACACGTAGACGGCCGAACCGTCCCAATAGGCGAACAAACCGTTGCTGTCGGCGATCTTGCGCCACACCTGCGCATAGCTGCCCTTGAAATCGCCGTTGAGCGTGCCCGAGCGCGCTGCGACCTGCGGGCTCATGACCACTTCCAGTCCCTGGTCGTGAAAGAAATCCGGCAAGAATTCGTGCAAGGTCTTATCGGCGTGGATTTCGACCACGCCCTTCTTGAAAGGAATCGGTGACGCCACCGCTGTCGTCGCACCGAGCATCAAGCTCGCCAGCAACAGCCAGCCGCCGATGCGCCGGCCGCATCCCGCATTCCACCCGCCCCTGATTTGTCGCGTCATGAATGTTTTCCACTCCAAGGAAATCCGTAGCATCAAGCCACTAGTTGTCCAACCGGCACCAGACGCAGGTCGGGCACCAGTTCCTGATAAGAAAGCACGGGTATGTCGGCGTATTCGGCCTCCGTCAGCTTGCGTAGATGGCGGCGCACGTCGGTGGAGCTGAGCATCACCAGCGAAGCGCCGTGTTCGCCGCCGGCGTAGTCGCCAATCTGCGCGAGCAGCCGCGCGGCCAGATCCGGTTCCACCGCCAGCTGCGCGCCAGAGGGGCCGTTGTGCACCGAACGGCGCAGGCGTTCTTCCAGTTCGGGACGCGCGACCAATACGCGCAGGACGTGATCGTCGTCGGCATAGCGATAACTGATATGGCGGCGCAACGACATGCGCACGTATTCGGCCACCAGCACGATGTCCTTCTCGCGGCTGGCGGCGTCGGTGATCGCCTCGAACACGTCGCGCAGCTGGCGGATCGGTACCCGTTCCTCCACCAGCCGCTTGAGCACGTCGGCGACGCGCTGCGGCGATACCACGCGCAGCATTTCGCGCACCAGGTCGGGATAGTCGCGGCTGAGGCCGTTGGAAAGGTTGGAGGTTTCCTGGATGCCGACGAACAGCGACAAATGCCGCTCCAGCGCCAGCCGGATATGTGCGCGCAACATCTGCGGCGGTTCCAGCGCAAGCGCTCCATGATTGCTGTCGCGCGCCACCCAGCGGCCAGGAAAACCGGTGACGCCCTCTTCCTTCACCAGCACGCCATCGCTTTGGCTTTGCGCCGGCAGCGCCACGCGCCCTGGCAAAAACAGCGCTTCGGATTTCAGTACGCCATAGCCGATGCGCACGCCATAGGCATACAGCGCGTAGCCGTGTTCGGGCAGGTTCAAGCCGGCGCGCAACGCGGGCTTGGGCAACGGCACGCCGTATTCCTCGCGCAGGCTGCCGACCACCTGGCGGAACAGATTACGCACCTGCGTGCTGCCCAGCGCCTGCAGGGCCGACATATTCACTTCCAGCAGCAAGGCCGGCGGCGGCATCAAGGCGTCGGTATCGGCCACGTCCGGCGGCAGCAGTTCGGCCTGGCTTTCGGGCACCTTGAACAGCTTGCGCAGCATGCCGACGCGTTCGCGCATGCGCCACGACGCCACGCCGACCAGGATCACCCCGATCGGCAGAAACACCAGCGCCGGAAAACCGGGCACCAGCATCATGCCCAGCGCGATGCAGCCGATGATCATCATCACGCGCGGTTCGCTGGAGATCTGTCGGGCGATCACCGCGCCCAAGTTGCGGTCCTCTTCGTCGCCAGCGGTACGCGTGACGATCAGGCCGGCGGAAATCGAGGCGAGCAAGGCGGGAATCTGCGCCACCAGGCCGTCGCCGATGGTGAGCACGCTATACGTATGCATGGCGTCGCCCAGGCTCATGCCGTGCATCAGCACGCCCACGCCCAGACCGCCGAGCAGGTTGATGATGATGATCACCATGCCGGCGATCGCATCGCCCTTGACGAACTTCATTGCGCCGTCGAGCGATCCGTGCAGTTGGCTTTCCACTTCCAACAGACGGCGGCGTCGGCGCGCTTCGTCTTTTTCGAGCAGGCCCGAACGCAAATCCGAATCGATCGACAGTTGCTTGCCGGGCATCGCATCCAGCGAGAAGCGCGCCGCCACTTCAGCCACGCGTTCGGCGCCCTTGGCGACCACGATGAACTGCACCACCGTGATGATCAGGAACACCACCAGGCCGACGATCAGGTTGCCGCCCACCACCATGTTGCCGAAGGTGTCGATGATGCGCCCACCATCGGCGTTGAGCAGGATCGAACGAGTGATCGCGATCGACAGCGCCAGGCGGAACAGCGTGGTCAGCAGCAGCACGCTGGGGAAACTGGAAAACGCCACCGGCGCGGGAATATAGATGGCGACCAGCAGCAGGCCCACGCCGATCAGCATGTTCAAGGCGACCAGCGCGTCGATGCCCACCATCGGCAGCGGCAGGATCATCAGGCCGATGATCGCCACCACGCCGGCCACCAACACCAGGTCGCTATAGCTGCGCGACCCGCCCGTACTTGAGCCAAGCCGCGAAAGAATCGATTCCAGCGCCATCAGTGTGCGTCCCTGCCGGCGCCGTGCACGCGCCGCCCTCGCCATGGCGGCGCGTGGGCATGCGTGCAAAGCGAAACGTCGATGGCCAACACGTGAAGCTCCGGCAAGCGAAAAACGCAAACCGAGCGGCGCTCGCCACTCGAGTCCTTTCTTCTTGCCGCTGCCAACGCTCCAGCAATCCAAAACGCATGGCCGATGCCCCCTGTCGGCAATCGGTGTTGGCGAACCTACCAGCGTTTATGCAAATCGAAACCTAGGGGCGACCCTAGGTTTTTTTGTCCGGTCATACCAATGCAAAAAAGTATCGATCGAAACTTGTTCGAATTGGCTATTGCATCGCAGGCTGCGCGTGCGTTTGGTCGCACTCGGTAATAATCATCACGAAAATTTCATGGCGTTGTTGCTGATGTATCGCTCGCATGCAATTCAGCCAGGAGTTCGATTTTGCTCGGCGTTACGCCCAGCACAAGCCTGCGTCCTTGCGCATCGAGCACCACGACGCGTTCGCGCGTACCTACCGCCACCGCCTGAACCAGCTTGAGCGGACCGCTGCCCGTGGAGGCCTTGCCGCGCTTGATCCACCACAGCATCGCGAGCATCGCCGCGGTGACCGCGATCAACGGCACCAGCAGGCTGAGGAGTGAACCGTCGTGTTCCGATGTGTCCGCAGCGAACGCGGCACTTGGCAGAAATAGGGCGAACAGCACGTTGCATAGTAATTTCTTCATGGCATTATCCGGCTCCTGATAAAGACAGCGCGATGATTGATTCAAACGAAACATATCATCGCAAGCTGTTGGAATAGCTTCATTGAAGTGTCACCCAGGTACCAAGCATCCGTCCCCGCGGATGCCGCATAGGTCAAATAGCTACTGTCACTCCGGCGCGGCCGGACGATCATCGAGTTATTCATGGATAGGTGACTATGTCTGTGGCACGAATCGAACGCAAAGAGGACCGCAGCAAGGAAGGCCGCGCAGCAAGTACGCCCGACATGGAAGGACAGGCCTATGCGTTGATCGACGCGCTGCCGTGGCCGTGCATCGTCTTCCAGCACGAGCCTGACACCACGCTGACGTACAACGCCGCGTTCCGCGCGGAGTTTCCCAAGCGTGCGTCGATCACCTCGCGCGCGGCATTTGAACATACGTTCGAAACAGCCGGCGCGCAGGGCGGCGCGCGCATCTACTACGCGCCGGACACCCGCCGCTGGTATCGCATGGAAAGCCGCGAATTGATGCTGGACAGTCGCGCCGACGCGCTGTTCCTGATCAACATGAGCGAATGCATCGAGGTTCTGCGCCGGCACCGCGAACAGCACGAGCAACTGCTTTCCACCTCGCGCATGATGAGCGTGGGCGAAATGGCCACCACGCTGGCGCATGAACTCAACCAGCCGCTGTCCGCGGCGATCAACTATCTCGCCGGTTGCGAGCAGATCGTCAGCGGCGAGGCACAAGACAGCCGCCTGCGCCAGGGCATCCACCTGGCCAAGCGCCAGACCGAACGCGCCGCGCAGATCATCGGCAGCATCCGTGAATTCGTGCGCAGCCGAGAACCGCATCGGCAGAACCTGGATGCGCGCGCGCTGATCCAGGACGTAATCGAACTGCTGCGCCTGGAAGCGGAGCAGTACCAGGTGCTGATCGTCAGCACGATTCCGCACGACCTGCCGCCGATCTTCGCCGACCGCGTGATGATCGAGCAGGTGCTGCTGAACCTGATCAAGAATGCGATCGAAGCGATGCGCGAAACGCCGCCCGCACGCCGGCGCATCCGGCTGACTGCGCGCGTGGATTACGACGACATGGTGGAAATCCGCGTCATCGACCAGGGTTGCGGCATCGACCAGGGTTGCGGCATCGACGAAAGCGGCATGCAGCAGCTGTTTACGCCGATGTACACCACCAAGCCGGATGGGCTCGGCATTGGCCTGGCGATCTGCCGCTCGATCATCGAATACCACGAAGGCCGCCTGTTCGCCGAACCGAATCCGGAAAACGGGCAAGGCGCCGCCTTGGTGTTCACCGTGCCGCGAGGTCTGATGCAATGACTGCGGCGCTGGACACGCGCGTCTACCTGGTCGATGACCATCAGGAGTTCCGGCAATCCTGCATCTGGATTCTTGAACAGGCCAATTTCCAGGTGCGCGATTTTCCGAGTGCATTGACCTTGCTGAAAGACCTGGCGCGCGAAACGCCGCCGGCACGCAGCTGCATCGTCAGCGATATCCGCATGCCCGGCATGAGCGGGCTGGAATTGCAGGGCGAGCTGTCGCATCGCGGCATGGCGCTGCCGTTGATCTTCGTCACCGGCCATGGCGACGTGCCGTTGGCGGTGGATGCGATGCGCCACGGCGCGGCCAACTTCATCGAGAAGCCGTTCGACGCGCCGCTGTTGATCGACGCCATCCAGACCGCGTTGGCCAACCACGCGCCGCAAACAGCATGCACCGCCCTCGCCCGCCTCACCCGCCGCGAACGACAGGTGCTGGACGGCATCATGAGCGGCAAGCTCAACAAGGTGATTGCCGACGAATTGAGCATCAGCCCGAAGACGGTCGAGCTGCATCGCTCCAATTTGATGGCCAAGCTGGGCGCCCACAACGTGGTGGAGCTGACCCGCGTGGTGCTGGGCCAGAGCTGAATGCTACGCGATACGGCTCTCACCATGGATCGCGGCCCACTGCCTGGCGATGCGCGCGACAGCTTGAACGAAGCCGCGCGTGCGCTGCTGACCCGCGGCAACGTGCTGCAGCAAGGCACGCTGCAATTGCGCGCCGGCGTCGGCCAACGCCAGGCTGCGACGCTGGCATGCGTTTGCCTGGAAAGTTCGCAGGGACGCTTGCTGGTTGCCATCGAGCGCGAGCAGATCGTCAACCCGCTCGGCGATGCGCGCTGGCAGGATTACGCCGGCGATGCGCGTCTGCTCGCCTGGTCGCTCGCGCACGAGCCGATGCTCGAAGCACTCGGTCGCGTATTCGGCGGTGGTTTCGTCGCCACGCGCTTTCCCGCTTCAGCCGTGGAAATCGAAGCGCTGTGGCTAAAGCTCGACTGGCAAGGCGAAGACGGCCAGTCGCTGCAGGGTTGGTTGGGTCTTGATGTCGTAACGGCCCGCCTGCTGGCTACATGCAGCGATTGGAAACGCGATCCATCGATCGTATCGATGCTGGGCGATGCCACCGCATTGACGTTCGACCTGGTGCTGCAAGGGCGTGCGCTCGACCCGGCTGCGATTGCCGCACTGTCCATCGGTGACGTGCTGCTGGTCAGCGAAGGCGCCGATTGCGATGCGCAGCTCAAGCCCGACGAGGACACCTTGCGCCGCATGTTCGGCCTTCCCGTCGGCTGGATGGTGCAGCGGCGGCAAGGGCAATGGACGATCGCCGCCAGGCCCCTGTTGTCGACTTCCGCCGATGCATCGCGCTTGCAGTTCCGTCTCGCGCGGCTCGACTTGAGCCCCGAGCAGGTGCATCAATTGCAGCCAGGCAGCGTGCTCCATTACGACAACTCACTGCTCGGCCACGCTGTCGAAATCCGGCTCGGCGAACGCCGCCTCGGCGCCGGCGTGCTGGTGGCGGTAGGCGAATGGCTGGGCGTGCGCGTGACGGATCGTGATATTCCACAAAAGGATGCTGCGCGTGGATTTCAGTAGCTTCTCGCCTGCCCTGATCATCACGGTGGTCGTCGCCCTGGCGCTGGCGCCGTTCGTGGCGGTGATGGTGACCTCGTTCACCAAGATCGTGGTGGTGCTGAGCCTGCTGCGCAACGCGCTCGGCCTGCAACAGGTGCCGCCGAACGTGGTGCTCAATGGCTTGGCGATCATCCTGTCGGTGTACGTGATGAATCCGGTGATCATGGACACCTACCACAGCGTGCAGACACAGATGAGCGCGCAACCGGCGGGGCCGATGACCATGGACAAGCTGGGCGTGATGGTGCAGTCGGGCAAGGAACCGCTACGGCAGTTCCTGATCAAGCACAGCCATTCGGCCGAGCGTGATTTCTTCATGCAGAGCGCAAAGCGTTTGTTGCCGCCGGATCGACAGCAGGAGCTGACCGCGAACGACTACATCGTGATCATGCCTGCGTTCACGGTGAGCGAGCTGACGCAGGCGTTCCAGATCGGCTTTCTGCTGTTCCTACCGTTCCTGGTGATCGACCTGGTGGTGTCCAACATTTTGTTGGCGATGGGCATGATCATGCTTTCGCCGACGATGGTGTCGCTGCCGTTCAAGCTGCTGTTGTTCGTGCTGCTCAGCGGCTGGGCCAAGTTGATCCACGGCCTCGTGCTCACCTACCAATAAGGGCGGCGCATGTACGATCAGGAAATCCAGCTTGCGCGCGAAGCCCTGTGGCTGGTGCTGGCCTTGTCGGCGCCGCCCATTCTCGCTGCGGCGATCGCCGGCCTGATCGTGGCGTTCCTGCAGGCCGCCACGCAGATCCAGGAACAGACTTTGCCGTACGCGGTGAAATTCGTGGTGGTGGTACTCGCCTTGTTCGCCACCGCGGCGATGCTCGGCGGCACCTTGTTCAAGTTCGCCGATCGACTGTTCACCGATTTTCCCGGCATGCTGCGTTGATGGCGCCTTTTTCGGTCGACTATTTGGGCAACCAGCTCAACGGCATCGCGTTGACCTTGCCGCGCATCGTCGCCGCTTTCCTGGTATTGCCGTTGATGACCGCCGAGACCGTGCCGGCGCTGGTGCGCAACAGTTTCTATGTAAGCCTGGCGATCCTGGTCTATCCGCTGGCCGCCGCCGCCAGCCCAAGCACCACGATCATGACCGGCGCGACCTGGGTGCTGGTGCTCGGCAAGGAAATCTTCGTTGGTCTCTTGATCGGCTTCTGCTTCGGCACCGTGTTCTGGGCGCTGGGCGCGGCCGGCAGCGTGATCGATACCAAGGCGGGCTCGTCGATGGCGATGGACATGGACCCGATCGCCGGCCAGCAGACCACGATCACCGGCGTGTTCCTGATGCAGGTGGCGACCTGGCTGTTCATGGTCAGCGGCGCCTTCATGGTGTTCCTGGATCTGTTGATGTCCAGCTATGCGATCTGGCCCGTCGCCAGCATGCTGCCGCCATTGCGCGCCGGCGGCATGGAATTCTTCGTCGGGCAGTTCAATTACCTGATGACGGCGGTGCTGGTGTTCTCGGCGCCGGCCTTGGTGGTGATGTCGCTGGTGGATCTCGCGCTGGGCCTGGTCAACCGCTATGCGCAGCAATTGAACGTGTTTTCGCTGGCGATGCCGATCAAGTCGTGGCTGTCGAGCTGGGTGTTGCTGCTGGCGCTGGGGGCGATGATCGAGGTGGTGATGCGCAAGTTGTATGAGAATCGGGGGTTGTTGGTGGTGCTTAAGCGTATTTTATAGAAAGCCCGCGAAAGACTTCGCTTAGTACGACAGGTGATGTTGAGTGCTACGCAGTGCTAGTTCGTCGCCCTGGCGAACCCGGGGTCCTAGCGACTTTAAAGCAAAAAGCTTGCACGTGTGAGGCACGGCGCGACCATCTTCACTCCAGACCTGGCTATGGGACGACCGGGCATCTTTCCGGAAATGTCTGTGAAATCGTGGGCTGGCTGAACTCCATCACGGCTTACGAGCAAGCTCGATGGCGAAGATAGCGAATTTTCCAGACCACCTACCGTCCATAACGCTTACGTATCCTTTTAATTTTATTAATATCCTTAAATATAAGCATTCTTGCCAGATAAAACATCACCCATAACGCCATAGTCACAGGAAGAAATGTCCAGCTCTTCAGGCCATGTGCACCCATATATACAACAATCGCGTACAAACTAAAACTGACCGCCCCGATAATTGGAAAAAGAACGAACAGCATCTTTAAAAGGGCAAAAAGCCCCAATTTATTCACTGTTGATTGCATCCGCAGTCATTCCCTGCTCGTAACCTAGATTCAATAGCAGATTGTCCAAGGCTCATTCCGATCCCTATCAATCCCCCTTTAAGACCGCTTGTTGCCATACCTGATATGGACATCCCAGAGAACCAACCATACAGAGCTGCTCCGGATGCCCCACCGACACCTGCTCCCGTGGCGTTAGCGAAAGGTCTTGAGTATCCCTCATTTACCATTTCATTAGAAATAGCACCACCAAGGCCAGCACCGACAATCCCTGCGCCGAGCTCCCCTTTAGTCCCGCTCGTAACCATAGCTCCAATTGCTCCTGTGGCAGCTCCATTCACTTGAGTTGTAGCGGTAAGGCCATCAACAGCCCCCATTGCTCCATTTATCGTGGCCCCGATAGCGGCACCTATTCCTACCCCCCAGCCTCCTCCGCCTCGTCCGTAATACGCCCCAACACCCGCTCCTACAATCGCAGCGGCAATCGTGCGAATTTTCCATTCGGGAAGACAATAGAGCCCGAGTGGATCGACTGCGTTCAATGGGCTGCTCTGGACATATGCATAGGTATTTATTCCACCACCTAGTCCATTCGGATCGCTCTCCAAATATCGTCCGAGATCACCACTGTAATCCCGGAAGCCGTTATTCCAAATGCCTGTTTCAGCGTCATAGTACTGCCCAGGGAATCCCAAGTTCAGTGGCACTGAATTGCTCACTACCACCGTGCGATCAAATGCAAAATTGTGAGCGCGCCACACTACATTTTGCGATGCATCGGTCATTACCTCCGGTCGGCTCAGTTGATCATCATGAATCGCCAGCATCTGCCCACCATACAAGCGTCCAATTAGACGACCGTTGAGCCACAGGTAGTCAATCCATCCGCCCCCCTGATTCTCTGCCACCAATGAATCGGCATTGCTGGGCGCAAAAAAAGTGGACACACCGCCCACCGTCTTCTCCAGTCGCTGCCCTTCCGGGTTCACGTAATACGTTGCGCCACTGGCGGCCACTAACCGATTGAACGGGTTGTAGGTAAACGTGGGCACGCCCGATACCGTGACGAGATTTCCATTGGCATCGTAGCTATAACTGGCATTGCTGCCGCCGGAAAGACCAGTGACCTGGTTATTGGTGGCGCTGGTACCCACAGTGCTGGAACTGCCATTGACTACCTGGCTGATGCGGTTTCCATTGGCATCGTACTGGAAGGCTTCGTTGTCTGTCCCGTTATAGACCAGCGTAAGCCGCGACATGGCGTCGTAAGCAAAGCTTTGCGTCATCGTGCCATCAACCCCGTTGTTGATACCCGTGATGCGGTTAGTGTTGTCGTAGGAAAAACCAAGGCTTTGTATGCTGCCAGCATTGATGCCCATCAAGCGCCCGTCGCTATCGTAACTCAGTGTATTGGCGATACCATTGCCGGACGTCCATTGCGTCATCGCGCCATCACCAGGCTGATAAGCAATATTCGTTGCAGCATTGGAAACACTGCCGCCCATATTCACCTGCACGCTCGATATCACGCCATTGGTATAGCTGTAGATGACCTGATTACCATCGGGATAATTCACAGCCGTTATATGGCCCACGGCGTCGTAACTGTACCCCAGCGCATAGGTGGTACCCGCGATGGAAAAGCCGCGTCCCGCAAGCCAGCCTTCTGGCGTGTAACTGTATGACGTGCTGCCGGTGTTATCACTGAGCGTACACAGCCGGCTGATGCCATTAGTGCAGACGTCGTAAGCGAGGACTTGTGTTTGGCCCCCCGCGCTCACGCTCACTAGTCGGCTCAGAGCATCATAGCCGTAGGTGGTTGTAGTGCCGTCCGCCCGCGTCATCGATGTGAAACGACCAAAAGCGTCGTAGCTGATGCTCGTCGTGCCCGTATCCGGACTAACTTGCTGCCACAACTGCCCCAAACCATCGTAGCTGTAGCTGGTGACTAGGCCGCGCGGGTCGGTCACGCTGACAACATGGTCGCCTGCGTCATAGCTTATCTGGGTCACCGTAGAGGTATCGGCCATCGCGTTCTGCGGTGCAATCACGTATGCGATAAGGGCGGCCCCAATGACCGCGGACAATCGGTGAACAGGCGGGTACATCGGTACGTCCTTTTGCGATGGCAGATTATTGACCTTGGGAATGTGGGCGCATCTCATGGCGACCCCGTCGTTTCAGCTTCCATGGTGGATGTCGATGACGAAATGTTTGCCCCGATGGCATTGAAGAAATCGACGCGGAGCTGGTAGATACGTCCACGAGTGGGTGATGTCTGCGGCCAAGTGGCGGTGGTGTACTGAGTTGCCGGATTGCTGCTGATCGCCACCGGTGATGCAGCCGCATTCGAAATGCCGCCTCCTGCATCCCCATCGCCGGCTGGGATACCCACATATGTCCATGTGTACTGCACCGAAACCGCCGCAGCTGGTACAGGGCCTGATGCTTTGACCAACGGATGTCCTGACCCGATCGTGGAGCACATCACAATGAAAGCTTGCCATGTATTGCCGTTGGCCAGCTGATAGCCCAGAGCTGCATGCCCTGACTTCCCAACCGCAATATCGCAGGGCGCCCCATAGGACTGTCCATTACTTCCTACGGGAATGTTTACGGTCACGGTGACTGCCGCACTCCACGGACCAGAACCGATCGTGTTGTAAGGCTGAACTTGATAAGCATAAGTACCCGCAGGACGGCCCGACGTGCTCCAATTGGTTGCGCTACTGTTTTGAACCGTGGTCCATGCGCCACCATTGACGGACTCTTGCAGCACATAGTTAGCGGCGTCGGTGACTCCATTCCAGCTGATAGAGAAGCTTCCATTGCCGTTCGTGCCTGGCGCACTGATGGAAGGTGCACTGCCCGGCGCCAGTGTCACCGCAACATTGGCAACAGCGCTGAAAGGACCGCAGCCGCCAATATTGCATCCCCGCACTTCATAACCGTACGTTGCGGTCGCGTGGCCACTCGCATTCCAACTTTGAGCCGACGTGTTCTGCACGGTGGACCACCCGCCGCCATTAATCTGCTCTTGCAGTTGATAGCTGGTTGCAGCGCTGACGCTCGTCCAGCTGATGCCATAACTGCCGCTGTGATTAGTCGATGGCGCGGTCAACGTCGGGGCACTTGTCGGGGGCAAGGTCACTACAACGGTGCTGGGTGGGCTCCACGGACCGCAGCCTAGGCTGATACAGGCAGCGACCTGGTAGGCGTAGGTACCCGCTGCCCGTCCCGTCGTGCTCCAACTGGTGGCAGATGTGCTCTGGACGGTGGTCCAACTGCCGCCATTGACTTTTTCCTGAAGGGTATAGGTTTGGGCACCACTGACGCCCGTCCAACTTATGGTGAATGCACCCGTGTTATTCGATGCCGGCACACTCAGCGTGGGCGCTGTCGTCGGTACCAGCTGAACGCTGATGGAGCTTGTAGCGCTGTAGCTGCCACACCCGGCGCTATTGCATGCCCTTACGTGATAGCCGTAGGTGCCATTTACCTTGCCCGCGGCGCTCCAATTGGTCGCTCCATTGGACTGCACGTCTGACCACGCGCCGCCATTCACCTGTTCTTGCAATTCGTAGTACGTGGCATCCGACACCGCAGCCCAGCTCACGGCGTAACTGCCCGTGGTACTGGTCGCTGCCAGGCTGATCGAGGGAACCCCAGTAGGCGGAAATACCGTTGCTCCGCCGCTTTCAGTAATTTTTTTCGCGCGGTTCAGTTCATCGTACTCATACGTAATGACGTGGCCCGCAGCATTAGTTTTGGAATGAATGTTTCCATTGCCGTCGTAACTGTACGTCACCGATTGGCCGTGGTTGCCGTTCTTTTGATAAAGCCTGCCGAGCTCGTCATAGCTTGCGGTCCAGGAGAGACCCACATTGCCAGAGCGGGCCAACGTATACAATGTGACGTCGCCCATCGCGTCATACCCAAACGTCTCGGTGGAAGCACCGTCCTTGTCGTTATGCGTAATCGTTTGCAACACACCTCCAGCGTTGCGGTTCCAGGTGGTCACCTGTCCATCCGGATCACTCTCGCTGTGTATTAGCCCAAACTGATCGTAGGTATAGGTCCAGCGCGCAGCGCTGCCATTGGGATAGGTGGTTCGCGTCACTAGTAGACCGCGGCCGTCATAGGTGAAGTCGGTTACGTCACCGTTGGGCCCTACGACATGGCCCGGCTCACCGAGCGCGTTGTAGTTACTGTATGTCGTGGTCTGATCCAGCCCATTCGCCTGCGAGACTAAGTTACCCAGTGCGTCGTAGGTATAGACGTCGGTATCGCTGTTATTCGGTGAGGGATGAGCGACCGACATGGTGTTAACCATGCCATTGGGATAGAGCGTGTACGTGTAAATAGTCGTGAGCGTCTGTCCTTGCGTGCCGTTCGCGGAGAGGTTTTTGACTGACACGGACGCCAGGCGGTTTTGGGCGTTATAGCTGTAGAGCGTCTGAGACAAGCCAGCGACAGTGACCGAAAGGAGGCGGTCGGTACCGGGCGCGCTATCCCATTGGTACGTGGTCGTGCGAGCTATGCTCGTACCTGACGCTTCTACCTTTTGCAGGAGCTGGCCGGTTGCGGCGTATAGATATGTCGTAGTGTTGCCATTGTTGTCGACCTCCGACTGCATATTGCCATTGCCGTCGTAGCTCATTTGGCTAAGCGTGGCAGCGCAGTGCGCGGAAGCCTGGCCGGTTACCGAGATCGGCAGGCTGCTGGCGTTGTACTGGTATACCGATACATGGCCCAACGGGTTGGTGATGGTAACTGTTGCACCCGTTGCGTTGCTGCCATAAACCAGAGACGTTTTCTGCGTCCCATCGGCCAAGCTGGTCGATAGCGCATTGCCGTTGGTGTCGTACGTGGTCAGATCATGCGCGACACCGTTGTAGTCGACTTCCACCAGACCTTGGTGGATTCGAACATTAGGGTCGAACAGTTTGTATTGATATTGAATAGTGACAGGATTAGAGCCTGGGAAGCTTGCGGATACCAACGTTTGTGGGATGAAATCCCAGCTTACGGTGCCGCCGGGCAGTGCTTGATAGACGTAGTTATTACCACCGGGATCGGTCACCGTCAGTGTTGCAACGCCAGCTCCCCCCGTCCCTGGAACAATAACCAACGTCATCTGCTGTCCGGAGGTATGCGTAACTACGGTAGTCGTACTGTTTGGACGGGTGAAAGTCCAACCGATGCCCGAAGCATCGTGGATGCCAGTAAGGATGCCCTTGTTGCTCGAAAAGGCACCTGTGGTCATATCCTGGCTCCAGGTGTAGACCATCGCATCTTCATCGACCAAGGTGTAGGTGCCAGGCCCCGACCCGTTGGGTGTATACGTCAAGGTGGCCAAACCACCGCCGCCCACTTCGGTGAATGGCCCCGTGAGGAAGGCGCCTGCAGCAGCAGCAGCAGTGGGTTGCGTGAACTCTATTTGAGACCCGTCCGGCCGGATGAAGGTGGCTGCAGTGCAAGTCGGGCTGCCGGTACCAAGGCAGATGGAATGGATCTCAAAGTCCAGGTTATCGTTCCAGCCGCCTGCTCCATTTGGAATGCCATGGATATCACGAGATACGTAATACCGCTCGAACTTCAGACCCATCTCACCTGGCATGGAGAAATCGGTCTCAATGTCCACCTTTGCACCCGTGCCGGGATCAATCGGATCACCGACCCGCAGACAAGGCGGCGCTTTGCTGTTGTTTTTGTCAGCGGCAACGTTGGTATTGACCGATGTTTGCGTACCACCACCGCCACCGAGACTGCCTGATCCGCCGCCGCTACCGCCCGGACCACCTACCGCACCAACCACGACCTTCCAGCATGCCGCATCGGTGTGCGTGACACCTTGAGCAGTAACGTTGCCACTACCACACTGTCGATACGCTAAAGTGCCCGCCTGTGCAGTGGTGATAGCCCCGCCTAACGCCGCGGCAATCGACAAGGTGGTGATTGAAGACAGCAGCAACCAGCGCATTTACATTCCCCCGTAAATAATTCTTGAGATCCATTGCAACTAGCACACATGCGTTGGCAATACAGGGCCAAGGCCTGCTTCAATTGTGAAAAGCGACCTCAAACTCAAATTGGGAGGAAACGGCCCTGAGCAAGCCGCATTTGGCAAGTCTCAAATGCGATGTGATCGCAAGGCCACGGTCAGCTTGCCCAATGATCATCGTGGCAGCTATGCATCAGCGAAAACAGAGCCGGGTCGTGCTCTTCGAGCTTCGCCTCCAGCGCTTTCGCCCGAAACGATGATGCACCAGACATTGAATCCTTTTCCCCTGTTTGCAAGATCGCCGTGATTCCACGCGGCGTTTTTCAAATTAGCAAACGAGACTTAATAGTTGTAATAAGAAAATTTCCTGGTAGGGATTTGTTCGCCTTAAACGTCTGAGGTTTTATTTACCATCCCGCGATTCCCGTATCGACTCCGCCCAGCGCAACAACTCCGCCACCGCCTCGAAGAAATCGCCGGGCAGATAGT
>CBJMMB010000052.1:0-25090 GCA_966430775.1 uncultured Dyella sp.
GGCTGGTGCAGTTTCCGCGGCTGCGCTGGTACGAATACGCGCCGGTGGCGCAGGATAACGCCGAGCAGGGCGCGCAGCTGGCGTTCGGTACGTTGGTCGCGCCGCGCTACCACTTCGACCAGGCCGACGTGATCGTGTCGCTGGAGGCGGATTTCCTCGGCGATATGCCCGGACGCGTGGCCTATGCGCGCGCGTTTGCGGATCGCCGCAACCCCACCGCCACAGGCATGAATCGTCTTTACGCGATGGAAGCTACGCCGTCGCTGACCGGTGCGATGTCGGATCATCGCTGGATCCTGGAGTCGTCGTCCATTGCGGTGTTCGCGCAGGAGCTGGCGCAGGCGCTCGGCGTCGGTACGGGTACGGCGTCGAGCAGCGGCATCTCCGACCAGCGTCTGCATGCATTGCGCTCCGATCTGTTGGCGCATCGCGGGCGAAGCCTGATGGTGGTCGGTGAATCGCAACCGCCGCAGGTGCACGCCTTGGCGCATCTGCTCAACGAAAAACTCGGCAACGTCGGACACACGGTCGACTACGTGACCTTGCCCGACGACACCGGCAAACGCTACGCCTTGAGCGAGCTTTGCCAGGCCATTGCGCACGGCGAAGTGCAGCGGCTGGTGGTGCTCGATTGCAATATCGCCTACCACGCGCCTGTCGATCTGAACCTTCCTGCGTTGCTGAAGAAAGTGCCGCATCTGGTGCATTGGGGACTGTATGCGGACGAGACGGCGCAGCTTGCGCAATGGCATCTGCCGGCCAGCCACACGCTGGAAAGCTGGTCGGATGCGCAGACGCGCAGCGGCGTCGCCAGCATCGTGCAGCCGTTGATCGAGCCGCTGTACCAGGGGCGCTCCGTGCACGAATTCGTGGCCATGCTGATGGGCGAGAAGGTGCCGAACGGGCAGGCGATCGTCGAGGACTATTGGCGCACGCACGATGCGGGTGTCGATTGGACGGAAAGCGTGCGCGCCGGTGTTATCGCCAACAGCGGCAAGGATGTAGCGACCGTCAGCAGCCGCCCCAACGCGCTGGATGATTGGTCACCGCAGCCGTTGCCGTTTGGCGCGGTCGAGCTGGTGTTTCGTCCCGATCCCACCGTCTGGGATGGCCGCTACGCCAACAACGGCTGGCTGCAGGAATTGTCCAAGCCGCACACGCAGCTGACGTGGAGCAATGCGGCCCTGATAAGCCCGCAGCTTGCGGCGCAGTACGAGCTGGCCAATGGCGACGTAGTGGTGCTGGAGCACGAGGGGCGAAAGATCGAGGCGCCGGTATGGATCACGCCGGGACAGGCAGCGCGCAGCATCACGCTGCACCTGGGATACGGACGAACGTGCGCAGGGCGTGTCGGCAATGGACTTGGTTTCAATGCGTATCGCCTGCGCACTTCGACGCATGCCTGGGCGGCGCCAGGCATAAGGCTGCAAAAGGCCGATCGATCGGTGCAGCTGGTCAGTACGCAGGATCACTTCGACATGGAGGGCAGGGCGCCGGTGCGCAGCGTAAGCCTGGCCGAACTGATCGCCGATGCGCAGGTCGTGCAAGAAGGCGACAAGACGCCGGCCTCGCTGTATCCGGAGCAACCGCAAGGCGAATATGCGTGGGGCATGGCGATCGATCTCAACACCTGCATCGGTTGCAAGGGCTGCACCATCGCCTGCCAGGCGGAAAACAATATTCCTGTCGTGGGCGCCGAGCAGGTACTGCGCGAGCGCGAGATGCACTGGATCCGCGTGGACCGCTACTACTCGGGGCCGCCGGAACATCCCACCACGCATCATCAGCCGGTGCCGTGCATGCATTGCGAGCATGCGCCGTGCGAACTGGTCTGCCCGGTCGGCGCCACGGTGCACGATGCGGAAGGCCTGAACGTGCAGGTCTACAACCGCTGCATCGGCACGCGCTTCTGCTCCAACAACTGCCCGTACAAGGTGCGGCGCTTCAATTTCCTGCAGTTCGCCGACCTGGAAACCGAAACGCTCAAGGCGCAACGCAATCCGGAAGTGAGCGTGCGCAACCGCGGCGTGATGGAGAAGTGCACGTACTGCATCCAGCGCATCGAGAACGCGCATATCGCGGCCGATCGGGAACAGCGCAGCATCCAGGATGGCGAAGTGGTCACCGCGTGCCAGGCGGCGTGCCCCACCCAGGCGATCACCTTCGGCAACGTGCGTGATCCGGCGAGCGCAGTGAGCCGCGTGAAAGCATCGTCGCGCAACTACGCATTGCTGGAAGAACTCAATACGCGCCCGCGCACCACCTATCTGGCGCAGGTGCGCAACCCCAATCCCGCCTTGGGGGATGACGCATGAGCGCCACACGAACCGCACGGCACGAACGGTTGCTGGCCAGCGGCCACACCTATACCAGCCTTTCCGACAAGATCGGCAAGCTGGCGCTGCGCCCCAACGGCACGCTGTGGTTCGTTTCGTTCGCTTGCTCCCTGCTGCTGACCCTGCTGTTCGCTGCGGGCGTGGGCGAACTGCTGGAAAAAGGCGTCGGCATCTGGGGCATCAATATTCCGGTGGCGTGGGCGTTCGCGCTGATCAACTATGTGTGGTGGATCGCGATCGGCATGGCCGGTACCTTTATTTCCGCGGCGCTGTATCTGGCGCGGCAGGATTGGCGCTCCTCGCTCAATCGCTACGCCGAGGCGATGACGGTGTTCGCCGTGGCGGTATCGGGCCTGTTTCCGATCTTCCATCTCGGGCGGCCGTGGTTCTTCTATTGGGTGGCGTTCTATCCGAACCGCATGTCGCTGTGGCCGCAATGGCGCAGCTCGCTGGTGTGGGATTTCCTGGCCATCATCGCCTACCTGCTGGTGTCGATCATGTACTGGTACGTGGGCTTGCTGCCGGATCTGGCCACCTTGCGCGACCAGGCTCGCACGCGCGGCAAGCAGGTGTTCTACGGTCTGCTCGCCCTGGGCTGGCGTGGCGAGGCGCGGCATTGGAAGCGGCTGGAAAGCCTGAACCTGGTGCTGGCCGGGCTGGCGGTGCCGCTGGTGTTTTCCGTGCACAGCATGGTGGCGCTGGATTTTTCGGAAGGCACGCTGCCGGGCTGGCATTCCACCATGTTCCCGCCGTTCTTCGTGGCCGGCGCGTTCTTCTCCGGTTTTGCGATGGCGCTGGTGCTGGGCATTCCGCTGCGCCGATGGCTGGGCCTGGGCGACATCATCACGCCGAAGCATCTGGACAATCTTTCGAAGATGACGCTCGCCGCCGGTTTGTTCGTGGGCTACAACTACGCGGTCGAATGCTTCATGGCGTTCTACAGCGGCGATCCGTACGAAATAGCGGAGATGAAGGATCGCCTGGCCGGGCCGTACGCCTGGGTGTTCTGGACCGTCATCGCCTGCAACGTGGTGGCGATCCAGTTCCTGTGGTCGCCGCGCGTGCGGCGCAATCCCATCGCCTTGTTCGTGATCTCGATGCTGGTGCTGATCGGCATGTGGTACGAGCGCTTCATGCTGATCGTCAACACTTTGTTCCGCACCTACCTGCCTTCCAGTTGGGGCATGTTCTATCCCACGCTGTGGGACCTGATCTTCCTGTTCGGCTCGATCGGCTTGTTCCTGCTGCTGTTCACGCTGTTCGTGCGCTGGCTGCCGATCGTGGCGATGTTCGAAATGCGCAAGCTGCTGCACAAGCTGCAAGGAGCCGGCTGATGGCGGGCGAACAGGAACAGTACGGTTGCATGGCGTTCTTCGAAACGCCGGAGGCGCTGGTGGACGCCGTGAAGGCGTTGCGCGAGGCCGGCTATACGCAGATCGAAGCGTATACGCCGTTTCCGCTGGAAGCCTTGGATGAGGCATTGGACATTCGCGGCAATGCGGTGCCGCTGGCCACGTTTACGGGCGGCGCGATCGGTGCGATCGGCATGCTGGTGATGCAGTACGTCGCGGCGGTGATCCATTACCCGATCCGCGTGGGCGGACGGCCGGTTGCGAGCTGGCCGGCGTTTATCCCGCCGGCATTGGAGATCACCTTCCTGCTGGCGGCATTGGGCGGTGTGCTGGCGATGCTGATCGGCAACCGGCTGCCGAAGTTCTATCACCCGGTGTTTCATGTCGAGCGGTTCGAGCGTGCGAGCCAGGATGCGTTTGTGCTGGTGGTGCGGGCGGAGCAGGTGGAGCAGCGGTTGCGGAGTTTGTTGCAGGGCTTGGGGGCGGTGCAGGTGGATGAGGTGCCGCTATGAAAGTCGGTTCATGCCGGAGGCTTTCTCCTAACCGTACGTCATTCCGGCGAACGCCGGAATCCAGTTTGGTAAATCGTGCGAAGCACACAAAATCTACGTTGAGTGCTTCGCACAGCGTATTTGCACTGGATTCCTCGCTCCTCAAAGCCGAGCACATCCATGTGCTCTCCCCGCGTGCCGGCGTTCGCCGGAATGACGGTGAGGCAAGATGGAGGCTCGCCGCGAAGTTGTGTCTTTGCCTGCTGAGCTTGTGCATGGCGTGTTCACTCGCCGGCTGCGAACGCGCCATGCACGACATGTACAGCCAGCCGAAATATAAACCCGGCTCGCCAAGCACCTTGTTCGCCGACGACAAGGCAGCACGCCGGCCGCCGGAAGGAACGCTCCCGATCGCCACAGGCGAAATGGCCGGACCTTCCAGCGGACGACTGGGACGCGTCGAAGCGACGCCCGCTTCCGCATCCTCGGGAGCCAGTCCTTACCCCGTCACGCTGGCGCTGCTGCAGCGTGGGCGAAACCGCTACGACATCTACTGCGCCGGCTGCCACGGACTTGCCGGCGAAGGCGACGGCATGATCGTGCAGCGTGGGTTTCCGCGTCCGCTGTCGTATCTGGATGACCGATTGATGCACGCTTCGGATGCCGAGCTTGCCCACGCCATTGCCGACGGTTACGGCGTGATGTATCCGTTTGGCGATCGGGTCGATGCGCACGATCGCTGGGCCATCGTAGCGTATATCCGCGCGCTGCAGCTCAGCCAGCGCGCACCGGTGGAACGTCTTGCGCCGCAGGATCTGAAAGCGCTGGGTGAGGGGGCACGGTGATGCGCAACTTCACTCCCCAGTTCTACGGCTTTATCGCGGGGGCATTGTTGCTGGCGGCGGGTTTCGGCTTCGCGACAGGCCATCTGCGGCATGCGCTGTTCGTGTATCTGGCGAGCTGGCTGTTCGTGCTCGGTGTAATGCTGGGCAGCATGATGCTGCTGATGATCCATGCGCTCACCGGCGGCGAGTGGGGCGTGCGTCTGAGTGACGAATGGTTGGCGGCCAGCCGCTTGTTTCCTTACGTGGCGATCGCGACGATACCGCTGCTGATCGGCATGCACGTGCTGTTTCCCTGGCTGCAGACCGGCGTGCCGGTGGATGATCCGCATCTGGATCAGCAGCGCTGGTATCTCAACGCGCCGGGCCTGGTCATTCGAACGGTCGTCGCGTTCGGCGTATGGGCATGGATCGGTTATGGCGTGATCCGGCGCGCGCAACCGATGCGCGCGGGCGCCGCCGCGGCAGGCATGATCGCCATGCTGTTCACTGTCACCATGGCCGCGGTGGACTGGGTGATGTCGCTGGTGCCGCGCTGGCATAGCACCGATATCGGCCTGCTGCTGTTCACCAGCCAGTTGTTGATTGCGCTGGCGCTGGCCGTGCTGGTGCGTTTGATGCGCGACGCCGAGGCGAGCGCTGCGTCGCCGCGGTTGCTGCATGATTTCGGCAACCTGATGCTGGTGATGGTGCTCGGATGGGGTTATGTCAGCTTTATCGACTACCTCACCAGCTGGATCGCGGATCTGCCGGCGGAAACGGCGTGGTATCTGCCGCGCCTGCTTACCGGCTGGTGGTGGCTGGGCGTGACAGTGGCTTGCGTGGGCTTGGGCATTCCGTTCTTCGCGCTATTGCTGGGCGAGGTCAAGGCATCCTGGCGCGCGTTGTGTGTGCTCACCTGCATCAGCCTGTTCGCGCAATGGCTCTACCTGATCTGGCTGGTGGTGCCGAGCGGGGCGTTACAAGGCGTCACGCTGCGCTGGACCGATCCGCTGATCTGCATCGGCTTGCTGGGCTGCTGCGCGGCCGGCTATCGCACCTGCCTGCAGCGGCAGCGTGGGGGCGTGCGATGAGCAAACGGCACGAACCGCATCGCGTCGACGCGCCGGCCCTGCACAAGCTGGGCGCGATCTTCTTGCTGATCTTCGTGCTGATCCTGTGGGGAATGCATGTGCTGTGGCAGCACGTGCATCCGGGCGCGCTCACCACACGGCCATCGGTGATTCCACCGCAGCCGCGCCTGCAGGTGGTGGCGCCGGCGGATCGCCATGCGCAATACGCAGCCCAGGCGCGGCAGTTGAACAGCTACGGCTGGGTGGATCCTGCGCATCGCGTGGCGCGTATTCCGATCGAGCGCGCGATGAGCCTGCTCGCAGCGCAATCAAAACAGAACAGTGGAGGCGCGGTCCAATGAACGCGCTGAAATATATGCTGCTGCTGTGTTGCATGTGGGCGCTTTGCGCAGGTGCGACGGTGCCGCCGCGTGACCTGACCCAGCGCGCCGGTTTCGAACAGAAGCTCGGATCGCAACTGCCGATGACGGCATGGTTCGCCGACGCTTCCGGACGGAAGGCCAGCCTCGGCGACTGGATGGCATCGCGACCAACGCTGTTGATGCTCGGCTATTTCCGCTGCCCGAACCTGTGCGACGTGACCGAGCAGGGACTGGCGCATGCGATCGCAAAGTCGGGGTTGAAGCCGGCCGATGGCCTGAGCGTGCTGTTCGTAAGCATCGATCCGCGCGACACGCCCGCCGATGCGCGCGCCACGCAGGCGAAGCTTGCGCATATGCCCGACGATGCGAATGCGGAGGCCTGGCATTTCCTGGTCGGCGATGCCGCGTCCATCCATGCGCTGGCGCGGGCGATCGGTTTTCATTACTTCTACGACGCGCGGCTCGATCAATACGCGCATCCGGCCGGCCTGGTCATCGCCACCGCCGACGGCCGGGTGAACCAGTACCTGATGGGCGCCAACTACGTGCCGCAGAGCGTTCGCCTGGCGGTGGTCGCCGCGTCGCATCACACGTTGGGCAGCATCGTCGATCAGCTGGTGCTGCTGTGCTGCGGCTACGATCCGGCCACGGGGCGCTATACGGTTACGATCACGCGCATCATGCAAGGGCTAGGCATCGGGTTCGTCGCGCTGTTGCTGCTTATGTTCGCGCTGTTGCGCCGTCGTCCGGGAGCAGCGGGATGATCGCCATGCAGCCGCAAGCGTCGAACTTCGCCGTGCCGATCGATCATATGTTCGACGCCATGCTGGCGCTGTGCGGCACGGTGTCACTCGGCGTGTTCGTGGTGATGTTCTGGTTCTGCATCAAATACCGGCGCGGCAGCCATGCCGATCGCGAAGGGCGAGCAACCCAGAAGCTGGGCCTGGAGATTGCCTGGACGCTGATTCCCTTCCTGCTGTTCGTCGGCATGTTCGCGTGGAGCATCAACTTGTGGACCATGCTGCGCACGCCGCCTGCCGACGCCATGCCGATCTATGTATTCGCCAAGCAATGGATGTGGAAAGTGCAGCATGCCAATGGCCGGCGCGAAATCGACGCCCTGCATGTACCGCTGGGCGTACCGGTGCGCTTGATCATGACCTCCGAGGATGTGATCCACAGTTTTTACGTGCCGGATTTTCGGGTGAAGCAGGACGTGGTACCGGGGCGCTACACCGCGCTGTGGTTTACGGCGACCAAGCTGGGCAATTACCCGTTGCTGTGTTCGGAATATTGCGGCACGGATCACGCGGCGATGCTCGGCACGGTGACGGTGATGCCACCGAAGGATTACCAGCAGTGGCTTAAGGCCAGCACCAGCCTCGCGCCCGCACAGACGGGACGCCGCCTGTTCGTGCAGTTCGGCTGCAGCGGCTGTCACGACCCGGGATCGGGTATACGCGCGCCGGACCTGCGCGGCATATATGGAACGCAAGTGCAGCTTGCCGATGGACGGCGCGCGAACGTGGACGATCGTTATTTGCACGACGCGATCATGCTGCCGGCCGGGCAGCGCGTGGCGGGTTATGCGCCGATCATGCCGGCGTATCAGTCGCGCATCGACGAAGAAGATGTGCTGGCGTTGATCGCGTATATCAAATCGTTGAAGGCGTCGTCGTCGAATGCGGAGGTGGGGCATGCGCCGCACTAGCGTCTGCCTCGCACCGACGCCGATTAGCCCCTCTCCCCATCCTTATTCAAAGATGGGGAGAGGGGTTGGGGTGAGGGTTCGGCCAGCGCGTGATGTCAAAGATGTACTCCAAGACGTGTACATCGCGCTCCGCCCGAACCCTCACCCGCCTCTCGGCACCCTCTCCCGGAGGGAGAGGGACTCACTCAGGATATCTCTCGCTGAGCTGTTGTTACTCGCTCAACCCTGGAGAAGCCCGTGAACGCAACAACCTTTCCCGGCCACGTCGAAGCGACGGACGGCGGTTACCTGGTCGAAGGCGGTCGCACCTTGTGGTCGTGGCTGACCACGCACGATCACAAGCGCATCGCGGTGTTGTACACGATCGCCATCACGCTGTTCTTCTTTCTGGGCGGCGCCGCGGCGACGCTGATGCGCCTGACTCTGGTGCATCCGGACGGGCGGCTGATGTCCGCCGAGAACTACAACAAGACCTTCACCTTCCACGGCGTGGTGATGGTGTGGTTTTTCCTGATTCCGTCCATTCCTTCCACGATGGGCAATTTCCTGGTGCCGCTGATGATCGGCGCGCGCGACGTCGCGTTTCCGCGCCTGAATCTCTTCAGCTGGTATCTCTACATGATCGGCGGGCTGTTTACGGTGGCGGCGCTGCTGCTCGGCGGCGTGGATACGGGCTGGACGTTCTACACGCCGTTCTCGACCATGTTCTCCAATTCGAACGTGATCCTGGTGGTGGTCGGCGTGTTCGTGACCGGGTTTTCCACCATCCTCACCGGCATGAACCTGATCGTGACCACGCACATGATGCGCGCGCCGGGCATGTACTGGTATCGGCTGCCGTTGTTCATCTGGGCCATGTACGCCACCAGCGTAGTGATGATGCTGGCCACGCCGGTGCTGGCGATGACCTTGTCGCTGATCGGTCTGGAGCGCCTGGCCGGCGTGGGTATTTTCGATCCGGCATTGGGCGGCGATCCGATCCTGTTCCAGCATTTTTTCTGGTTCTACTCGCACCCGGCGGTGTACATCATGATCCTGCCGGCGATGGGCGTAGTCAGCGAGCTGATCTGCAACGGTGTGCGCGGCAAGATCTTCGGCTACAAGTTCATGGCGTGGTCGTTGTTTGCGATCGCCTTTATCGGGTTCCTGGTGTGGGGACACCACATGTTCGTGGCCGGGCAGTCGATGTACGCGAGCATCGTGTTTTCGATCCTGAGTTTCGCGGTGGCGGTGCCTTCGGCGATCAAGGTGTTCAACTGGCTGGCCACGCTGCACAAGGGCAGCATCGTTTTTCATGCGCCGATGATCTATACGCTCGGCTTTATCGGCCTGTTCACGCTGGGTGGCATGACCGGTCTGTTCCTGGCCGCAGTGGCTTTGGACGTGAACCTGACCGACACCTATTTCGTGGTGGCGCATTTCCACTACATCATGGTCGGCGGCTCGGTGATGGCATATCTCGGTGGCATCCATTACTGGTGGCCAAAAGCGACCGGCCGCCTGTATTCGGAGGGTGTGGCGAAGATTGCGGCGTGGCTGATGTTCGTCGGGTTCAACCTGACCTTCTTCCCGCAATACGTGTTGGGCTACGAAGGCATGCCGCGGCGTTATCACCAATACCTGCCGCGCTATCAGGATCTGAATGTTCTTTCCTCGCTCGGCGCGGTGATTCTTGCCGTCTCCTACCTGATGCCGCTGTTCTACCTGGGCTATTCGCTGTTTCGCGGCAAGCCTGCGCAAGCCAACCCATGGCGCGCCACCGGGCTGGAGTGGACCACCTCTTCACCGCCGCCGGAACACAATTTCCATGAGACGCCCGTAGTGACGACCGGGCCTTACGAGTACCGCGACTGATGAACGCGACGTTGCCCGAAGCGGCGGTACAGCAGCAGTTCGACGATCCGTCCCAGCAGAAAGAAGCCGCCATGCTGGGCATGTGGGCGTTCATCGCCACCGAAGTGCTGTTCTTCGGCGTGCTGTTTGCGGCGTACGTGGTATGTCGCTGGCGTTTTCCGTTGGCCTTCGTGGAAGGCAGTGCGCATACCGATTTCGCCATGGGCACGGCGGAGACGGCGATCCTGCTGACCAGCGGTTGTCTTGCCGCCATCGCGTTGCGCCAGATCCAGCTCGATCGCGCGCGCCAGAGCGCGATACTGCTGATGATCACCAGTGCGCTCGGCGTTGCGTTCCTGGTCCTGCACGGCATGGAATATCACGACGAATTCGAGGAAGGCCTGATCCCCGGCATCCGCTACACGCAAACGGGGCCCGATGCGCGCGGCGTGGAGTTGTTCTTCAGCCTGTACTACGTCATCACCGGCTTCCACAGCCTGCACGTGCTGATCGGCGTGGTACTGCTGCTGGTGATGGCGATACGCACTTGGCGCGGCACGTTCTCCAGCGCGTATTACACGCCGATCGAAATCACCGGCCTGTACTGGAGCCTGGTCGATATCGTGTGGATCTTTGTGTATCCGGCCATCTATCTGGTGGGGAGCGCGGGATGACCGAGCAGCCGATCCCCACTCTGCGCAGTCAACTCGCCGTGCTGGCGGCGTTGCTGATTCTGCTGGCAGCGTCGGCGAGCTTGTCACGCTTGCCGCTCGGCTGGTGGGGCCTGGTGATCAGCACCGTGATCGCCATCGGCCAGGCGCTGCTGGTGCTGGTGATCTTCATGCGGCTCAGGCACAGCCATCCGGTGATGCGCATGATCGCCGTGCTGAGCTTTGCGTGGCCGTTGCTGCTGGTGGCGCTGACGCTGGGCGATTACATCACCCGCTATCTGCTGCACGCGCCCTGGTAAGGCTGCTTCAGTCCGGGCCTTTGGCGGGCACGAAGGGAGACACTGGATCGCTGCAGGGGAAGGTTTCTTCCAGGCCTTGATCCTGGTTCTCGCTCTCGTGCTGCTTGCGCCGCTCGCGCGCTTCGCGGCTTTCCGGCTTGGGTTGGCCGTGCTCGTCGTGGGGATGCGGTGAATCTTTGCGATCGTGCCGTGACATGGTGATGACCTCGCGACGGTGTGCATACATCTTCCCCGTGGGACCGTGATGCATGGATGGAAAAGATGTAAACGCTTATGCAGACGGCCAGTGCGGTTGTTTTTCAGTCATCAGCATGATGGCCGCATCAGCGCAAAACGGTCTTGTATTCACGCCGGATCACGGCACGGTGGCGCACAGTCGTTACACCTTCCCTGATCGAGAGTGGAACCATGGAAGAGCGCGAACCCACCAAACCGCCGCACAATTCAGGTTATCCGGAACCGCGTCCCGAGCCGGCTAAAAAGCATCAGAAGGCTCCGGATGCCGAGTCGCCGCACGAGCCGCAGAACGTTCCAAGCAAGAAACCTTATCCTTCGTCGGGCTGACCTATGCAGATTGAAACGTTCCAGTTCGAGAAAAACGGGTGGATGCCGAACAACCCGCGCTTTCCGGCAGTGCTCTACAAGCAGGCGCTGGCCGACGGTGGCGAACTCAGTGCAAAAGATTTTGAGGAGCTGTTCAGCCGCAACGGTTGGGAGCCGCGCTGGCGCGATGGCGTATACGGCTATCACCACTATCACACCACCGCGCATGAAGCGCTGGGTTTCGTGGGTGGCAAGGCGCGCCTGATGCTCGGCGGCCCGCGCGGCAAGGAAGTGGAAGTGAGCGAGGGCGACGTGCTGGTGCTGCCTGCGGGTGTGGGCCATTGCAGCATGCGCATGGACAAGCATTGCCTTGCCGTCGGCGCTTATCCGCCGGGGCAGGATTGGGACATGTGCAAGACCATGGCGGACAAGGCCGCGCTCGAACGCATCAACAACCTGCCGGCGCCGGCGTCCGATCCGGTCGAAGGCAAGCAGGGAATTTTGCTGGACATGTGGCGATAAGGCTTCTTTCTTAAGCCACCCGTAGGTTGGGCTGAGGCGCAGCCGAACCCAACATGGGATATACATGGAGACGTTGGGTTTCGGCTGCGCCTCTACCCAACCTACGGAATCATCACGCGTCATGAGGTCTTAACGGCAGGTTGTGCATTCGTAGACCTGGCATCCACTGCCTTGGCGACTAGCATGCGTATCTCCGACCCAGGCCGGAAAACGTGAAGGTGGTGCCATGAGCGACGACGACCGTATTTCCCCATCGCGCAGACGGCTGATGCAGGGCGCCTCGCTGGGCATGGCCACCGCCGTGGTCGGTGCGGCCTGGGGCACACAACCGGAAGACCGGGCCAGTACGGGCCGTCGCCAGGCCGCACCGTTGCAGGATCCACGCAAGGGCTACCCGCAGCCGCCGTTCGAACAGCAATCGCAACCCTGGCCGGGGCTGGCCGGCAAGATGACGCCGCGCCCCGATCATGGTGAAACCAGCTATCGCGGCAGCGGAAAGTTGCTTGGGCGCCGGGCATTGATCACCGGCGGCGATTCGGGCATCGGCCGCGCGGCGGCGATCGCGTTTGCGCGCGAAGGCGCGGACGTGGCCATTTCCTACCTGCCGGCCGAAGAGCCGGATGCGCAGGAAGTGATCGAGCTGATCCAGAACGCGGGCCGCAAGGCGCTGGCCTTGCCGGGCGACATTCGCAACGAGTCGTATTGCGCAGACATGGTGGCGAAGGTGATTGCTGCTTTCGGCGGCATCGATCTGTTGGTGAACAACGCCGGCAGGCAGCACAGCGCCGAATCGATCCTGGACATCACCACGGACTATTTCGACTGGACCTTGAAAACCAATCTATACGCGATGTTCTGGATCACCAAGGCGGCGGTGGCGCATATGCCGCCCGGTTCGGCCATCATCAATACCGCATCGGTAAATGCGTACGATCCTTCGGAAAATCTGCTGGATTACGCGTTGACCAAGGGCGGCATCGTCACCTTCACCAAGGGGCTGGCCAAGCAGATGATCAAGCGCGGTATTCGTGTCAATGGCGTCGCGCCCGGGCCGTTCTGGACGCCGCTGCAAGTGAGCGGCGGGCAGACGCAGAAGAACCTGAAGGAATTCGGCATGACCACACCGATGGGCCGTCCCGGACAGCCGGCGGAGATCGCGCACGTGTACGTGCAGCTTGCCGCGGCAGAATCGAGTTACGTGACCGGGCAGATCTATGGCGAATCCGGCGGAAGAGGGCAACCGTGACCGTCCGTAATGTTGTGTTCGCTTCCATGTGCATGTCTGTACTGATGTGGCTGGTCGCCGCGCCGGTTGCAGGTGCGCCGACCAAGGCGGCCGCCCGTCAGGCGCCTGCCCGTCCGGCCAAGCTCGATGCGCGCGAGCAGGCGTTTGTCGCGCAGGCCACTGCCGACGACGCCATGCAGATCGCATTGGCGCAAGTGGCGATGGCCAAGTCGGGCAATCCCAAGCTGAGGGCGTTGGCGAGCAGGATCGTCAGCGATCACGCTGCGCTCAACCTGCAGTTCGCGCGGCTCGCTGCGGCCACCCATGGCAGCAAGGGCAAAGCGCACGGCGTTCCACCCAGCAACGTCAGCGCGATGAAGGCGCATTTGCAGGCCCTGCAGGGCGAGGCGTTCGACCAGGCCTTCGCCGGCATGATGGTGAACGAGCACCGCAAGATCATCGCGGCCTACGAGGTGGCGGCGAAAACTTCTGCCGACGACCGGCTACGGACCATAGCCGCACGCGGGCTACCGGTGCTGCAGAGCCATCTGGATGCGGCGCAGGCGTTGCTGAAGGACAACAACGCCGCGCAAAAACAGGTGGCCGGCCGCTAGGCGCCGTGCCAGGGCGCGCGCTCGGCCTTCTTCGTTTGCGAAGTGTCCTTCTTCCTCAGCCTGGCCGGCACGCTGACCCGGCGCGGCCACTCGTGCTCCACGGATGCGATGCGTTCTTGCTCGAACAGGCCGATCGTGCGCTTGCGCCTGGCGATGGTGGCGTTGCGAATGCTCATGGGTGTTGGGGGGACAGGCAGAGGGATGGGGCACCTTGGCAAAGGGGGCTTCAAAAGGATGCGCAAGGGGCGTCAACGGCCTTCTTCACGAACTTGCAGGCGCAGCCCTTGCCGAGGCCGCGCAGTATCGCCGCGCGATATGTCACTGGTATGAAGTGCGCTGTGTATCGGTGTCGTGTTCGACCGCCGCCGTCGTTGACATTTCCCTACACAGGGTTCCATGGGCGTTTCACCGTAGCCTCGCTAGGCTCCATGCAGTCGATATACGCAACGCGTTCCCGCAAGCCGCCGCGCTTGCCGGCATCGACACGTAAAGAGGCAACCCATCACTTACGACGTTGAAGAGGTGCAACCATGACCAGAGGTGTAGGTGGTCAATCCCCCGCGAACCTGCAGAAGTACCTGGGCGGTGTCGGTTACCCGGCAAGCAAGGACGACCTGCTCGAGCAGGCCCGGCGCAACGAAGCGCCCAAGGAGATCCTGGAGACGATCCAGCGCCTTCCCGAAGACCAGTTCGGCGGCCCTCAGGACGTGATGAAGGGTTACGGGGAAATCGAATAATCCGCACGCCGAGTGCGCCCGCTGCGGACCGGCCATGAAAAAGGCCACCCTTGCGAGGTGGCCTGATTCATGAATGGGTTGGTGGGCGGTACAAGGATCGAACTTGTGACACCTGCCGTGTGAAGGCAGTGCTCTACCGCTGAGCTAACCGCCCGCCGGGAACGCGCAACTATACGGATCGTGGATGAGTACGTCAACCACCCACGGGGGCATCGCGTTGCCCTCCGGTAGCAGCCGCCCAGCCGGCTAAAATGCCCCGTTTCCTTATCGCCAAGCGGCCGTGTCCCATGCACTTCGATCTCTCCCACATCCTGCATTCCCTGCAGAACTTTCATGTGACGCCGTGGAAGGTCGTCGGCTACATGGGCACGCTGATGTTCACCGGCCGCTGGTTCGTGCAGTTGTACTACACGCGCAAGTACAAGCGCGTGGTGATGCCGCTGTCGTTCTGGTGGATGTCGGTGACGGGCAGCGCGCTGTTGCTGGCCTATTTCGTGTTCGGCAAGAACGACTCGGTGGGCATTCTTTCCAACTTCTTCCCGGTGTTCGTATCGGTCTACAACCTGGTGATGCATTTGCGCAATCACGGCAGGGATGAGGTTGGGGGCAAGGTGTAAGTCGGGATTTGCACCCTGATACATCCCCGCGTTTTTTCTGCGCTTTTTCTCCGAAAAAAACGAAGGCCTTCATGCTACGAAATCGCTAAAAATAGGCCAAAACGTCATTCCGGCGAAGGCCGGAATCTATGCTTCGTGCTGGCGATAGATTCCGGCCTTCGCCGGAATGACGGTGAGGAAATATGAGCATTCGGGCACAGGCCAGCTAACTTGCTCATTCCGCTCAACATATCAGGCCAAAAATGTGGGGACATTTCAGGGTTTGCACCCACCTACTCGGGGTCGTAATCGAGGTTGGGGGCGAGCCAGCGTTCGGCTTCCTCGCGTGTCCAGCCCTTGCGCTTGGCGTAGTCCTCGACCTGTTCGCGCGTGACGCGGCCGACCACGAAGTACTGGCTGTCCGGATGCGAGAAATACCAGCCGGAAACGGCAGCGGTGGGATACATCGCGAAGCCTTCGGTCAATTGAATGCCGGCGTTTTGTGTTGCGTCCAATAGTTCGAACAATGCGGCTTTCTCGGTGTGGTCCGGACAGGCGGGGTAGCCGGGCGCGGGGCGGATGCCGCGGTACTGTTCGTTGATCAGCGCTTCGTTGTCCAGCGCCTCGTCCGGCTGGTAGCCCCAGAACTCGCGACGCACGCGTTCGTGCATGCGTTCGGCGAAGGCTTCGGCGAGACGATCGGCGAGTGCCTTGAGCAGGATGGCGGAGTAATCGTCATGGTCCGCTTCGAAGCGGGCAATATGCGCTTCGATGCCGATGCCGGCGGTGACGGCGAAGGCGCCGATCCAATCCTGCTTGCCGAATTCTTTCGGGGCGATGAAGTCGCTGAGGCAGAAGTCGGGGCGCTCGACGGGTTTTTCGGCTTGCTGGCGTAGATGGTGTAGACGGCGAGTTCCTTTGGAAGACTGGATTTCGACGTCATCGCCGATATGGCATGCGGGCCAGAATCCGATTACCGCACGCGCAGTGAGCCAGCGCTCGGCGATGATCTTGTCGAGCATCGCCTGCGCATCGGCGAACAGTTCGCTGGCCTGCTGGCCGACCACTTCGTCCTTGAGGATGGCCGGATAGCGTCCGGCCAGTTCCCATGCCTGGAAGAACGGCGTCCAGTCGATATACGCACGCAGTTCCGCCAGGTCGTAATCGTCGAACACGGTGATGCCGGGCTGGTTCGGTTGCGGCGGCGTGTAGTTAGCCCAGTCGCAGCTGAAGCGCTGTTTGCGCGCGTGCTCCAGCGGCACCAGCGTCTTGGCCGCGCCGCGCTGCTTGTGGCGTTCGCGGATATCGGCGTATTCGGCGCGGATCTTCGCCATAAAGCCGTCGACCAATTCCTTGCTCACCAGCGATTGCGCCACGCCGACCGCGCGCGAAGCATCCTTTACCCACACCGTTGGTGCCTTGTAATGCGGCTCGATCTTCAACGCGGTATGCGCACGCGACGTCGTCGCGCCACCAATCAGCAGGGGGACGGTGAAATTCTGCCGCTGCATTTCGCGCGCAACCTGGCTCATCTCTTCCAGCGATGGCGTGATCAGGCCGGACAGGCCGATCAGGTCGGCGTTGTGCTCGCGCGCGGTGTCGAGGATCTTCTGCGCAGGCACCATCACGCCCAGGTCGATCACTTCGAAGTTATTGCAGCGGAGCACCACGCCAACGATGTTCTTGCCGATGTCGTGCACGTCGCCCTTCACCGTGGCCATCACGATGGTGCCGTTGTTCTTGCCGGCATCGCCAGTGCGCAGCTTTTCCGCTTCGATATAAGGCAGCAGATAGGCCACCGCCTTCTTCATCACGCGCGCGGATTTCACCACCTGCGGCAGGAACATCTTGCCGGCACCGAACAGGTCGCCGACGATGTTCATCCCGGCCATCAGCGGGCCTTCGATCACGTCGAGCGGACGCGTCGTCTGCTGGCGCGCTTCCTCGGTATCTTCGTCGACGAACTGGTCGATGCCATGCACCAATGCATGGGCGAGACGCTCGTGCACCGGCTTGTCGCGCCAGGCCAGGTTTTCGACGACGGCTTCGCCTTTCTTCGCCTTGTAGCGGTCGGCGATTTCCAGCAGACGTTCGGTGGCGTCGGCGCGGCGGTTGAGCACCACGTCTTCCACGCGCTCGCGCAGTTCCTCGGGTACGTCGTCATAGATCATCAACGCGCCGGCGTTGACGATGCCCATGTCCATACCCGCCTTGATCGCGTGGTACAGGAATACCGAATGGATCGCCTCGCGCACCGTGTTGTTGCCGCGGAACGAGAACGAGACGTTGGACACGCCGCCGGAGACATGGCTGTGCGGGAAGCGCTTCTTCAGCTCGCGCGTGGCTTCGATGAAGTCCACCGCGTAGTTGTTGTGCTCTTCGATACCGGTGGCGATGGCGAAGATGTTGGGGTCGAAGATGATGTCTTCGGGCGGGAAGTCGAGTTTCTCGGTGAGCAGCTTGTACGCGCGCGAGCAGATTTCCACCTTGCGCTCGCAGGTGTCGGCCTGGCCTTGCTCGTCGAACGCCATCACTACCACGGCGGCGCCGTATTCGAGCACCTTGCGCGCATGCTCGAGAAAAATTTCCTCGCCTTCCTTCATCGAAATGGAGTTGACCACGCCCTTGCCCTGCAGGCAGCGCAGGCCGGCTTCGATCACGCTCCACTTGGAGGAATCGACCATCACCGGCACGCGCGCGATGTCCGGTTCGGCGGCGATCAGATTGAGGAAGCGCGTCATCGCTGCTTCCGAATCGATCAGGCCTTCGTCCATGTTCACGTCGATGATCTGCGCGCCGTTGGCGACCTGCTGGCGCGCGACTTCGACGGCTTCCTCGTAGCGATCTTCCTTGATCAGCTTCTTGAATTGCGCAGAGCCGGTGACGTTGGTGCGCTCGCCGATGTTGACGAAGAGCAGGTCTGGGGTGATGACCAGGGGTTCGAGGCCGGAGAGGCGTGTGTGGCGGATGGAACTCATGGGTTTAAGTCGTCTTGCCTTAGTGAGCCCCTCTCCCTCCGGGAGAGGGTGCCGAGAGGCGGGTGAGGGTGCGGGCGGAGCGTAAGGGTGATGTTCTTCACGGGCTTCAATATCGCGCTTCGGTCGAACCCTCACCCCAGCCCCTCTCCCGGAGGGAGAGGGGCTCAAGCGCGTAAAGGCAGAGGAAATCGCTCATGCCGCCTCTTTCTGCTCATTCGGCAACGCCCGCGGCGCATACTTACTAGCCGCCTCCGCAATCGCCTTGATATGCGCCGGCGTCGTCCCGCAACACCCGCCCACCATGTTGAGCAACCCATCGCGCGCAAACCCGTCGATCACCGCCGCCATCTGCGCCGGCGTCTCGTCGTACTCGCCGAACGCATTCGGCAAACCGGCATTGGGATGCGTGCTGACATAGCACTCGGAAACGTTGGCCAAGGTCTGCACGTGTGGGCGCAGGTCGGCCGCGCCCAGCGCGCAGTTGAGGCCCACGGACAACGGCCGAATGTGCTTGACCGAGTAATAGAACGCTTCGGCGGTCTGGCCAGAGAGCGTGCGGCCGGAGCGGTCGGTGATGGTGCCGGAGATCATCACCGGTACGCGGTTGCCGCGCGCGCGGAACAGTTCGCTCAGGGCGAACAAGGCGGCCTTGGCGTTGAGCGTGTCGAAGATGGTTTCCACCATGATCACGTCGGCGCCGCCATCGAGCAGGCCGCTGGCCGCTTCGGTGTAGTTGTCGACCAGTTCTTCGAAGGTGACGTTGCGGAAACCGGGATCATTCACGTCGGGCGACAGCGAAGCGGTGCGGCTGGTCGGCCCGAGGATACCGATCGCAAAGCGCGGCTTGGCCGGGTTCTTCGCGGTAAATGCATCGCACGCGGCGCGCGCGAGCTTGGCGCCTTCGCGGTTCAACTCGTAGGCGAGATGTTCCAGGTGGTAGTCGGCCTGGCTGATGCGTGTGGAGTTGAAGGTGTTGGTTTCGACCAGATCGGCGCCGGCTTCGAGATACGCCTCGTGTACGCCCCGGATGATCTCCGGCTTGGTCAGCGTCAGCAGGTCGTTGTTGCCCTTCAGGTCGCAGCTGCCGGGATGGTCATGCGCATGCGTGTGCTGGCTGTCGCGGCCTTCGACGAAACGATCGCCACGAAAACCGGCTTCGTCCAGTTGATGGCCTTGCAGCATGGTGCCCATGCCGCCGTCGAGAATCAGGATGCGTTCGCGCAATGCGTTTTCCAGCGCGGCAACGCGGTCGGGGTGACGCCAGGGGAGGGTGCTCATGGGGGACTCCTTACGGCTTGCGTGCAAGCAGATTGATCACTTCGAAATGCGGCGCCTTGCGCTCGCGGCTCAGGCGATTGCAACTGAGCACGCTGAGCCCGGCCTGCGTCGCCAGCTTGTTGAGGTCGTTCTGATTGAAGCCGAGATTGCGATGATCGAACGGCTCTACCACAGCGCGGTGGTCGTGCTTGCCCAATGTCACCGCCAGCAGTTTTCCGCCGGGACGCAGCACGCGCGCGGCTTCGGCCATCGCCTTGGCGGGGTGCTCGGCATAGGTAAGGGCGTGCAGCATCAACACCAGGTCGAAGCGGTTGGCGTCCAGCGCCAGCGCGTGCATGTCGCCGGAACGCACCTCCACGTTGCCGAACGGCGCGAGCCGTTTCGCGGCGGCTTCCACCACGCGTTCGCTGGCGTCCACGCAGACGATCGAGCGCGCATGCGGCGCCAGCAGCTCGGCGGTAACACCGTCGCCGGAGGCGATGTCGAGCACGTCGCCGGTTTCCAGCAGTTGCAGCAGCGAGCGCGTGAGCGTCTCCCAGGTGCGGCCGGGCGAGTAGTGGCGTTCCATGTCGCCGGCCACCGTATCGGCCCAGCCTTGTTCGCGTGCGCGTTGCGCCAGCACGCCGGGCAGGCGTGCCGCATCCTCGCGCAGCAGGGCGTCGTCGATGCTTTCGCGCAGCGAGCGGATCAGCGCGTGCTGCCGCTCGTCGCCTTCGCTGTTGGCGCGGTAATACGCCGACACCCCCGCGCGGCGATCGCGCACCAGCTCGGCTTCCTTCAACTTGGCCAAGTGGGTGGATACCCGCGGCTGCGCCAGATGCAGCACCGAAGCCAGCTCGGCCACGGTCAGCTCCTCCCGCTCGAGCAAGGCCAGCAGCCGCACGCGAGTGGGATCGGCCAACAGGCGCAACACGCTGGAGGCGGTGGCCAGATCCATCGTGCATCCTTATATCGCGATAAAGAGATGGGTAAGGGTAGGCCGGGAGGCTGTGTGCGTCAAGGCAGGTAAGGGTCCCGTGTAGGCTGGGTTGACAATCCCAGCATTTCGAGTCTCGTCAGGAGTGGATGTGCTGGGATTGGCATCCCGGCCTACGGGCGGAGCGCTCTGGTTTTTCCCTGCTGCCCCGCAGCAAGGTCCATCCAGCTCGCACAGCTAAAATAAGCGGCTTTCCCCATCTCTTTTCCCCGGAGCCGCTCATGGATTTCCGTTTCACCGAAGACCAGTTGTCCATCCAGTCCATTGCCCGCGATTTCGCGCAAAAGCGCATCGTGCCGGTGGCGGCGGAGCTCGATGCGAAAGGCGAGTTTCCGTTGGACAACATCCGCGAGATGGGTCAGCTCGGCCTGATGGGCATCGAGGTGCCGCATGAATATGGTGGCGCAGGGATGGATCCGGTGGCCTATGTGCTGGCGATGATCGAGATCGCGGCGGCGGATGCGGCCACGTCGACCATCATGTCGGTGAACAATTCGCTGTTCTGCAACGGCATCCTCAAGCACGGTACGGAAGCGCAGAAGCAGAAGTACGTGCGCGCGATCGCGCAGGGCGAGGCGATCGGCGCGTATGCGTTGACTGAACCGCAATCGGGTTCGGATGCGTCGGCGATGCACACGCGCGCATCGAAGAATGCCGATGGCGACTGGGTGATCAACGGCAAGAAGAGCTGGATCACCTCTGGCCCGGTGGCGCGCTACATCGTACTGTTTGCGATCACCACGCCGGGCATCGGCGCGAAGGGCGTGTCGGCTTTCATCATCGATACGCAGCGTTCCGGTTTCCATGCGGGCAAGACCGAACCCAAGCTGGGCATTCGCGCCTCGGCCACCTGCGAAATCGAATTCAACGATTACGTGTGCCCGAAGGAGGATCTGCTGGGTGACGAAGGCAAGGGCTTCTCGATCGCGATGGGCGTGCTCGACGCCGGCCGCATCGGTATCGCGTCGCAAGCGGTCGGCATTGCGCGCGCCGCGTACGAAGCCACGCTGCAATGGTCGCGCGACCGCAAGGCGTTCGGGCATCCGATCGGCACGTTCCAGATGACGCAGGCGAAGATCGCCGACATGAAGTGCAAGCTCGACGCCGCCACGCTGCTCACGCTGCGCGCCGCGTGGACGAAGGGCGAGGCGGAAAAGAACGGCGGACGTTTCGGCACCGAGGCGTCCATCGCCAAGCTCGTCGCTTCCGAAGCGGCGATGTGGATTACGCACCAGGCGGTGCAGATCCACGGCGGCATGGGTTATTCGAAGGAGATGCCGCTGGAGCGTTATTTCCGCGATGCGAAGATCACCGAGATCTACGAAGGCACCAGCGAGATCCAGCGCCTGGTGATTGCGCGCGCGGAAACCGGCTTGCGGTAGGTTGGGGGTGCAAACCCCAACATTGCCATATCCACATATCACGACGTTGGGGTTGGCACCCAAACCTACGAAAAACCCCGGCATGGCCGGGGTTTTTCTTTTTCCTCAATGTCCGCGTCGCGGATCCGAATCGAGCGACTGCTGGTGCTCGTGACGTGCCAGCTTGTGCGTGACTTCATCCATCTTGTCACCCAGCGTACGGCGCACGGCGACGTAGAACACCGGAATCAGCAGCAGGCCGAGGAAGGTGGCGAACAGCATGCCGCCGATCACGCCGGTGCCGATTTCGTGGCGGGAGTTGGCGCCGGCGCCGGTGGACGTCACCAGCGGCAGCACGCCGAGGATGAAGGCCATCGAGGTCATCAGGATCGGGCGCAGTCGCAGGCGCGCTGCAGTGACCACGGCGTTGAACAGCGTCTGGCCTTCGGCCTGCTGCTCCACTGCGAATTCCACGATCAGGATCGCGTTCTTCGCGGCCAGGCCGATCACCGTCACCATGCCGATCTTGAAGTACATGTCGTTGGGGAAGCCGCGCAGCATGGAGGCGACCACCATGCCCAGCAGGCCCAGCGGCACCACCAGCAGCACCGCCACCGGAATCGACCAGCTTTCGTACAGCGCCGACAAGCACAGGAACACGATGAAGATCGACAGGATCATCAGCAGCGTGGCCGAGTTGCCGGCCAAGAGTTCCTGGTACGACTGGCCGGTCCAGTCCGCACCGAAGCCGTGGGGCAGGTCGTTGCTGACGATGCCCTGCAGTGTCGCCATGGCCTGGCCGGTGGAATAGCCCTTGTTGGAATCGCCCACGATTTCGATGGCCGGGTAGCCGTTGTAGCGCGTGAGCGAGGGCGCGGCCATGGTCCAGCTGGGATGCACCACGCTGGACAGCGGGATCATGTTGTACGGGCCGTACGGCGAGTTGGTGTTGCTCGACGACGTGCTCGAGGTGGTCCCGGTGCTCAGCGAGCTGGGCGTATAGATGTGGCTGAGCGCATCCGTATCCATGCGGTACGGCGCATCGGCCTGCACCATCACGCGCTTGACGCGGTCTTCGTAGATGAAGTTGTTGACGTACACCGGCGCCAGCATCAGCTGGATGGCGGTGTAGACATCGCTCACCGAAAGCCCAAGCGCACCGGCCTGCACGCGATCCACGGTGAGGTCGTACTGCGGCGCATCCGGCAGGATGTTCGGGCGGGTGCCGAACAGCACGGGGCTTTGCGCCGCCTTGCCCAGCAGCATGCCCATCGCCTGGGCCAGTTCGCCGCGCGATTGGCCGTTACGCGCCTGCAGGTACATGTCCAGGCCGCCGAACTGGCTGAGGCCGCGGATGGTCGGCAGGTTCACCACGAAGATCATGGCGTCGCGAATGCCACCGTGCAGCACGCCGTTGGCCTGGCGGATGAAGTCATCGGCGGTGATCGAGCGCTCGCTCCAGTCCTTGAGCTTGATGAACACCATGCCGGCGTTCTCGCTGCGGCCGACGAAGCTGAAGCCGCTGATCTGGTACATGCCCACGTAGTCGTCTTTGAGCGCGCTGTGGTCCAGCGTGTCCTTGACTTCCTTCATCACCTGCTCGGAACGGGCGAGCGAGGCGCCCGGCGGCAGGCTGACGATGGCCAGCGCAAAGCCCTGGTCTTCGCTCGGCACGAAGCCGGTAGGCAGCTTGGTGTAGAGGAAACCGGCCAGCGCGGCGATCAACGCGAACACGATCATCCAGCGCGGCGCATGGCGGATCGCGCTGCCGATGTGGCCCTGATACGTATGCGTGACGCGGTCGAAGATGTTGTTGAAGCCGCGATAGATGAAGTTCTTCTTTTCACCATGCGTGGGCTTGAGGATGGTCGCGCACAGCGCCGGCGTGAACGACAGCGCGAGGAACGCGGAGAAGCCCATCGACACCGCGATGGTCAGCGCGAACTGCTTGTAGATCACGCCGGTGGCGCCCGGCTGCAGCGCGGACGGCACGAACACCGCCGCCAGCACCACCGTGATGGCCACCACCGCGCCGGTGATCTGGCTCATCGCCTTGCGCGTGGCTTCCTTCGGCGGCAGGTTTTCCTCGGTCATGATGCGTTCGACGTTCTCGATCACCACGATCGCGTCGTCCACCACGATACCGATGGCCAGCACCATGCCGAACAGGGTGAGCTGGTTGATGGTGAAGCCCATTGGCGCGAGGCCAATGAAGGTGCCCAGCAGCGCGACCGGGATCACCAGCGTGGGAATGACCGTGGCGCGGAAGTTCTGCAGGAAGATCAGCATCACGAAGAAGACGAGGATGATCGCCTCCACCAGCGTGTGCATCACTTCATTGATCGACACGCGCACGAACGGCGTACTGTCGTACGGCGCGAACCAGGTGACGCCCGGCGGGAAGTCCTTGGCCAGTTCGTCCATCTTCGCGCGCACGGCCTCGGCCACCTGCAGCGCGTTCGCACCCGGCAACAGCTGCACGCCGAAACCGCCTACCGGCTGGCCGCTCCAGGTGGAGGCGAAGCCGTAGGACTGCGAGCCCAGCTCGATGCGCGCGATGTCCTTCATGCGCACCACGGTGCCGTCGGAATTGGCGCGCAGAATGATGTTGCCGAACTCCTCGGGCGTGCGGAACAGGCCTTCGGCCGATACCGAGGCGGTGAAGCTCTGTCTGTCGGGGGCGGGATCGGCGCCCAGCGAGCCGGCGGCGAACTGCACGTTCTGCGCCGAGATCGCGTTGCGCACGTCGGTGGCGGAAAGGCCGTAACCCTGCATCTTGTCCGGGTTCAACCACACGCGCATGCCGTACTCGGAGCCCACCTGGAAGGTGCTGCCCACGCCGGGAATGCGGCCGACCTGGTTGATCACCTGCGAACCGACGATGTCGCTGAGGCGGCCGCTATCGATCTCCGGATTGTTGGAGATCAGGCCCACGAACATCAGGAAGTCCGGGTTGGCCTTGGCCACCACCACGCCCTGCTGGGTCACCGCCGCCGGCAACTGCGGCTGGGCCAGCGACACCTTGTTCTGCACCTGCACCTGCGCGATGTCCGGGTCGGTGCCGGTGGCGAAGCTCAGGGTGATCGAGGCGGTGCCGTTGGAGCTCGAGGCCGAGCTGAAATACAGCAGGTTGTCCACGCCGGTGAGCTGCTGCTCGATCACCTTGGTGACGGTGTCTTCCATGGTCTGGGCGCTGGCGCCCGGGAAGGTGGCCGTCACCGTGACCTGCGGCGGTGCGATGTTGGGGTAGGACTCCACACCCATGCCCAGCACCGAGATGGTGCCGACCA